>NZ_QUJI01000007.1:0-133814 GCF_003480545.1 Clostridium sp. AM29-11AC | reverse complement strand
GGTCCGGCAACAGAGAGCAGTGTAAAGTCAGAGTTAGTTCCCGGTGTAGCTAAAATTCCATTTCTGGCAGCACGGTAAATGCTTCCGTTGAAGTAAACAATATCCCCTTCAGCATAAGTGACAGTGGGATTATAGGCAGTAGCGGTGTCAAGTCCTGGTCCGGGTGCGCCGGTCGGTCCTGTGGCACCTGTGGCGCCGGTAGCGCCCTGAGGTCCTGCCGGCCCCTGGGCTCCCTGAGGTCCTGCCGGCCCCTGAGGCCCCTGAGGTCCCTGAGGCCCTGCCGGTCCCTGGAGTCCCTGAGGCCCCTGAGGTCCGGTCGGTCCGGTTCCGCCCTGAGGAATTGTAAAGTTCAGAATGGGCCGGCAGGGAGTGCCGCTGTTAAATACATTGGCGGCTGTCCCGGGAAGCCCTGTGATGGTCTGCCCGATGGCGATTGGCTGAGGGCAGGTACCAGGCGGGCATGGGTTCGGCGGAAAAATAGGCGGGCATGGGCGTCCGCACTGGCATGGATTTTGATTGCATCTATTACACATAAATAAATCCTTCATGTTTTGTTTTAATATAATATATGCAGGGATGTACTTTGGGTGAAAAGACAGCATACAGGGGAAGAAAAGCTCTGGGCAGAGGTGATTTTTCTGCTCTTTACGCCGGTGATTTATCGTGCTATAATGTCCGGTAGACAGAATTTTATCATACTTCAGAGAAAATAAGATTTTAAAATAAGCTGCTGAGAGCAGTGCTGTTTTCTGAAACAGTCGGGACAGACAGAACTTATGCCTGTCTTTTTAGGGTACGGTTTTTTAGGCTGCACAGATAACAGAGCGGCTTTTTGCCTGGATAGGAAACAGAGAGGCTGTCGCATACCGCAGAAAATTTCGTCTCCCGGATACAGAAAGATTCAGGGATGTACACGATGCGTGGGCGCTGGTCTTTTGGGAGCCACACTCCGGTGCATATTTTACATAACGGAATAAGGAAGAGAGAATATCTATTGGGCGGGCGGTCAGAAGATGAGTGAAACAATGAAGAAAAAAGAAGGTGCAGTTATCAGGACAATGCCGTTTCACGCACCTATTTTACTATGCGGAATTTTTATAACCGTTATTCTTTCAGGAATTTATTTATACAGAACAGAGTACATATTGAAGGAAAATGCGAAGCATCTGGCAAAATTATATGCAGAACGTTTTGAGACAGTGACAGAAGATGCGGCAGATCGGACGAATGTCATGAAGGCGGCAGTTCAGTCATCAAAGGGAAAGATGACGGAGGAAGAATTTAATCAGATCATGTCACTGGCCGGCACAGGAAGGGGCATAATTTCAGAAATTCTTGTCACAGGGAGCGGGGAAATATATCAGTATCCGAAGAATGTACTGCCTCAGTCTGCATCGCAGAATGGTGTAAGGGCAGAAGTTGAAAAGCTCAGGAGTCTTGCAGAAGAAAGAAAAGAAAACGTATTGGGGACTCCACTGGAAACGGAAAAGCTGTCAGCAGTCTCTATCCTGGTATCTCCGATTTTTACGGTTCAGGGGCAGAAGGAGAAGCTTTGCGGATTTGCCTGCGCTGTCTTGGACGTTGATAAAATATCTAAGGAAGCAGGATGGGAGGATTTAAAAAATAAGGGATATTCATATAAGCTGGTGACAGAATCCGGAAGTTCAGCAATTTCTATGGGAAATGTGGATGAGAGCCAGGCTGTGCAGCAGCCGGTTTCTGTTCCGGGGGGACAGTGGAACCTGTCTGTTACGCTTGACAAAGGATGGACGGACTGGGAAGGTTGCGTGATAATCGTGATGCTTGGATTAGCTGCCAGCGCAGCTCTGTCATATATTTATCATGTCTCCCAGGAGAGGAAACGCATTCTCGACGCTTTGGAGCTGGAAGATGAAATTTTTCGCATTTCCATGGAGGAGAGCGGCCTCACTGTATTTATCTATAACCAGGAAGACAGGAGGCTTGTATTTCAGAACAGCAGTCAGAATGGAAGCAGGAGAGGAAGGGTACTGGAACATATTCCTGAAAGAATGGCAGAGAAGATTCAGGATTCAGGCATGCGAAAAGGATTTCTCGGCATGTTTAAGGCTCTGGAAAATGGAAAGAGGAGTGCCTCCTGCGTCATGAAAAAACAGACGGAGAAGGGGACGATCTGGGAACGGGTGACCCTTGTAAATCCATTTCCCGACAAGTATGGAAACCGAAAAATTATCGGTATCATTCAGGATATTACGGCTGAGAGGAAAATCGAACTGGATGACGAGATTTTAAGGATTTCTGCCGATTACAGCGGGCTGTCGGTGTTTATCTACAATAAAGAGACACAGGAGCTGACCTTCAAGAACAGAGGAGGCTGGGATATAGAATTTCCGGCTAATATGAAAATGAGTCTGGAAGATGCTGCAGAGCGTTTCATCAGTCCGGAATCAAAGGGAAAATTTTTGAGCGCTTTTGAGGAGATCATTGAGACAAGGAGGCAGACGATCTGCAGGGCTGCAGCGGTTTTTGATGGAGAGGAGCGATGGAAAAAAATTACGCTTCTTAATCCGTTTTCCCTGCAGAGCAGCGCAAGGCAGATTGTCGGTATCATTGAAGATGTGACAGAGGAGAGAAAGAAGGAGCATCAGCTTTTAAAAGAGAAGGCATATATGGAGGCAATGATAGGACAGTCCGTGTTTCATCTGGAAACGAATGTGACCCGCAATCGTCTGCTGTCCTATAACCGGATTCCTGTTCCGGAGGGAGAGCATATTCAGTATGAAGAATTCATTCAGGAGCATGTAGCTCAGATCGTGTACCAGGAGGATGCCAGGGAGGTATCGGATATCCTGAGCTGTGACAGGCTGAAGGAAGAGTTTTACTCCAAGGGGAAAAACCAATTTTCCCTTGAATACCGGAGACGTACGGACCATGGATATTCCTGGTGTGTGGCAAATATATATCTGACAGAGCTCCCGGAAAGCCATGAGCTGAATGCCGTAGTGGTTTCCCACAACAATGAGGAAAAGAAAAAGAAGGAGCTGGAGCTTCTCTATAAGGCAGAGAGGGATCAGCTGACCGGGCTTTACAACCGGGCTGCCTCTGAGAGAAATATAAATGCCAGCCTGTCTATCGGAGCCAGGGACATGAAATCAGCATTTCTTCTGATTGATCTGGATAATTTTAAGGAGATCAATGACACAATGGGACATGTACAGGGAGATTTGGTCCTCAGGGAAGTTGCCGAGATACTGAGGATCAGTTTTCGAAAGACAGATATTGTGGGGCGCCTTGGCGGAGATGAATTTATCGTTCTGATGAGAGACATCAAATCACAGGAGAATGTGCGATCCAGTGCAGAAAAGCTCCTTGGGCTTTTACGGCGCACATATAAAAGAGAGGGGCGGGAGGTAAGTATCAGCGGTTCCATTGGGATTGCCATGGTTCCGGAATGCGGAAGGAAATTTAAACATCTGTATGACTGCGCAGATCAGGCCCTCTATTCTGTCAAATATGCGGGAAAGGGAGGCTACTGCTTTGCCGAAAAGGCGGACAGCAGGCAGAAGGCAGAACAGGAATAGCGAGGGGAATGCAAAAAGACCGGTACAAAACAGACTGACGCCACAGAGACAGCTTTTGTACCGGTCTTTTATTCAGACGATTTCTAAATGCTTTCTGCAATATCATAGAGCAGCCGTTCCGAATCATCCCATCCCAGACATGGATCCGTGATGGATTTTCCGTAGCAGTGCTCTCCTACCTTCTGACATCCTGGCTCCAGATAGCTCTCGATCATGACGCCCTTGACAAAATCTCTGATATCGTCTGAGTGGCGGCGGCTGTGCAGAACTTCCTTCACAATACGGATCTGCTCCATATACTGCTTGTTGGAATTGGAGTGGTTGGCATCTACAATGCAGGCAGGATTTTCAAGGCTGCGCTCTGAGTAGAGCTCCAGGAGCAGGCGCAGATCCTCATAGTGGTAATTGGGCAGGCACTGGTTATGCTTATTGACTGCACCGCGAAGAATACAGTGGGTAAGGGGGTTGCCCTTTGTCTTAACCTCCCAGCTTCTGTAGATAAATTCATGGCCGTGCTGTGCCGCGTGAACGGCATTTAACATGACAGAGAGAGCGCCGCTGGTGGGATTTTTCATACCCACGGGCACGTCAACGCCGCTGGAGACGAGGCGGTGCTGCTGGTTTTCCACTGAGCGGGCACCTACGGCAATGTATGATAAAAGATCAGACAGATAGGTCAGGTTATCCGGGTACAGCATCTCGTCTGCCGTGGAGAAGCCGGTTTCCGCTATGACGCGCATGTGGAGCTTGCGGATGGCAATTAACCCTTCGTGGAGGTCGGGCTTTTTCTCCGGGTTTGGCTGGTGAAGAAGGCCCTTGTATCCATCACCGGTTGTCCGGGGCTTGTTTGTGTAGATCCGGGGAATCAGGATCAGCTTGTCCTTAACTTTATCCTGAACTTTTGCAAGACGGGAAACATACTCACACACGGAGTCCTCCCGGTCTGCGGAGCAGGGGCCGATAATGACCAGAAATTTGCTGCTCTTTCCTGTAAACACATCTTTAATCTCTTCGTCTTTTCTGGCTTTCTCTGCCGCCAGAGCCGGAGCCAGCGGGAACTGGGCCCGGATTTCGTCCGGCGTGGGAAGTTTGCTGACATACTCAAATCCCATGGTTTAGTCCTCCTAAAATCGTAAGTATTCTTTAAGCAAAAGTAAATTGTAATTCACATGTGGCTACATTATAATATAGAAATCTGGATTCGGCAAGTGTATGACCGCGGGAAATTGCCCGGGCGTCAGACAGGCCGGAGCTTCTTCCTTTCTCTGAAAGAGACAGGCATACTGCCTGGCGGGTTCTGGGAAAAAGAGAAAAGAGCTGGGAAGAGACAAGAATGCAGAATGAATTAAGGAGAGCAGAAGGGTATTATGAAGAAGAAAACCTATGTATTGGCCGCAGTTCTGGCGGCGTTGAGCCTGAGTGCGTGCGCACCGGCATCAGAAAGCGGAGAACAGGCGACAGCGGATATGGAAGAGTCTGCACAGCAGGATACCACAGAGGCGCCTGAAACAGAGGAAGACACACAGGATAGCGAAGAGGCCGGAAGCTCCCAGGCGGAAGCTTCTGACGAAAAGCTCAATGAAATCTATGCGG
Source organism: Clostridium sp. AM29-11AC (assembly GCF_003480545.1). NCBI lineage: Bacteria > Bacillati > Bacillota > Clostridia > Eubacteriales > Clostridiaceae > Clostridium > Clostridium sp. AM29-11AC. The sequence continues at coordinate 128,661 of NZ_QUJI01000007.1, read as the reverse complement.
CCGTGAGGGAAGCATATGGGGAGCGTTACATTCCCAGCATGGAGCTTGACAGTGAGATGCTGGAAAATATTTACGGGATCAGCAGAGACTGGTACGAGGCCTGCATTGCAGAGGGGCCGATGATCTCTGCCCATGTGGAAACATTCATGGGATTTAAGGCAGTGTCAGGACACGAGGAGGACATTGCGGCTGCCCTCTATGACTACAGGGATCAGCAGCTGACGGACGGAATGCAGTACCCCATGAATCTTCCCAAGCTGGAGGCATCCCAGGTTTTGGAGGAAGATGGATACGTGTTTTTTGTCATGCTCGGCTCAGCTGACACAGAGGCTGAAGAACAGGGAGAGGAAGCAGCTCTGGAATCGGCAAAGGCAAATAATCAGATCGGCGTTGATGTGATAGAGGGATTTTTTGCAGAATAGAAAACAGGCGCGGGGGCTCCGTCACCCGGATAACCCGCAGCCTTTGCAGGAGGAAGGGTAAATGGTATTTTCAAGCCTTCTGTTTTTATTCCGGTTTCTGCCGGCTGTGATACTGGCCTATTATTTGGTGCCCACAAGGCTTCGCAATGGCGTTCTCTTCATTGGAAGCCTTGTTTTTTATGGATGGGGAGAGCCCGTTTATATCACCCTGCTCCTGTTTTCCACCCTGGTGGATTTTTTTCACGGACAGCTGGTAGAACATTTTCAGAAGCAGGGGAGTATCAGGATGGCCAGGATGGCGGTGGCCTCTTCGGTCATCATTAACCTGGGCCTTCTGTGCTTTTTTAAATACACCGATTTTCTGATCAGGAGCACAAACGAGATTCTGGGCACTCAGCTGCCTCTTCTGGGGCTGGCGCTTCCTGTGGGAATTTCTTTCTACACTTTTCAGACCATGTCTTATACCATTGACGTATACCGGGGAGAGGCGAAGGCGCAGAAGGACCTGATTGCTTTCGGAGCCTATGTTTCCATGTTTCCGCAGCTGATTGCAGGGCCCATCGTCCGCTATCACACGATAGCCCGGGAGCTGTCAGCAAGACAGGAGAGTCTCTCTCGGTTTTCCCTGGGAGTCAGGCGCTTCTGCATAGGACTCGGGAAAAAGGTGCTGATTGCAAACCAGGCGGGAGCTCTGTTCTCCGAAATTTCAGGGATGTTTGCAGATGACCGGAGTATTCTTCTGGTCTGGCTTGGCATTTTCGCCTTCGGAATGCAGATCTATTTTGACTTTTCAGGCTATTCAGATATGGCGGTAGGTCTGGGAGCCATGTTCGGCTTCCATTTTCCGGAAAATTTTCGTTACCCCTATACGGCCTCAAGCATTACAGAGTTCTGGAGAAGGTGGCATATTTCTCTCGGCACCTGGTTCAGGGAATATGTCTATATTCCCCTTGGCGGAAACAGAAGAGGGGTCAGAGTCCAGGTGAGGAATATTCTGATTGTATGGCTGCTCACAGGCATCTGGCACGGCGCAGGCTTCAATTTTCTCCTATGGGGATTGTACTTCGGCGTCCTTCTGCTTGCGGAAAAGCTGTTTTTGAAAGGAATTCTGGAGAGGCTCCCGCGGGCGGCAGGCATTTTCTATGCACAGGTTCTTGTGATTCTGGGATGGGTGCTGTTTGCCTTTGAGGATATGGGGCAGATCGGCGTCTGGCTGTCTCAGATGGCTGGATTTTACCGCACGGCAGCAGGCAGCTTTCTTCCCCTGGCAACTGACAGGACGGTGTATCTTTTCCTGTCAAACCTGCTGCTCCTTGGGGCGGCAGTTCTGGGGGCAACGAGACTTCCGGCCCTTGGAGCCGGTTTCGCCATGAAGCTTCTGGAAAAAAAGAAGGGGGCGAGAGAGGTGCTGGAGCTTAGCTTCTGCCTGCTTCTGCTTTTATTTTCCACGGCCTTTCTGGTTAATGCCGGCTATAATCCGTTTTTGTATTTCAGATTCTGATTCTGTATTTCAGATTTTGATTTTGTATTTCAGATTCTGACAGGGAGAGCAGCCATGTCTGGCTGACCGGCGAGGAAGGGCGCGGGATTGCGGGAGAGGAGAGTGCAGGATGAGAGAAGAGCAAAAGCACAGACAGAAAAAAGGAAGGCAGGGACTGCCGCTCACAGCTGCTTTTCTGGGATTTCTGGCTGTGTTTGGGGCCGGCCTGGTCTTTCTTCCGGAAAAAGTATTTTCGGATACAGAGAACCGGTATCTGGCGCAGAAGCCGGAATGGACACCAGAGGCTTTTCTGGACGGCAGCTATGGGGAAGACTATGAGAAGTACCTTTCGGATCAGTTTCCGATGAGGGGAGGCCTGGTGGCTCTAAAGGCGCTGGCCCAGAGAAGTGCCGGAAAGAGAGATGTAAACGGCGTGTATTTTGGGAAGGATGGGTATTTTATTGAGCGGTTTGACAGGGAGAAGCTCCTAAACGGACAGCTTCAGAAAAATATCGCTTATCTGGCAAAGGCAGTCAGCAGTTTTGAGGAAAGCCTGGGGGAGGATCATGTCCGGGTGATGCTTGTACCGTCGGCGTCCCAGATTCTGACAGAGAAGCTGCCCGATTTTGCCGAGCCCTGGGATCAGACAGAGGTTTATGAGCTCCTTCAGGAGGCGGCATGGCGGGAAAATGCTGCCGGAAAAGGGAAGAGAGGAGAGGCACAGGACTGGCCCTCATGGCTTCTCAGGCCGGATCAGGTGCTTGCCGGGCACAGCGGGGAGGAACTGTACTACAGGACAGATCATCACTGGACTACGAAGGGAGCCTACTACGCCTTTTCCTGCTGGATGGACTCCATAGGGGAGAAGGCCCCCGACATGGAAAAATACGACAGAACTGTGGTGACAGAGGAGTTTCTGGGAACCATTCACTCGAAGTTAAATATTCCCATGAACCCTGACAGAATTGAGGTATGGACGCCTGCCGGTGCAGGAGAGTGGAATGGGGACAGCCAGTTTGAGGTATTTTACGACGGCGTTCCTGAGGCACACGGAAGTCTCTATGAGCCAGAGCGGCTTAAAGGCAGAGACAAGTATGCAGTTTTTCTGGACGGCAACCACGCGCTGACAGAAATCGTGAACACAGAGGCCGCAGGGCACAGGCGGCTTCTGATCATAAAGGACTCCTACGCCCACTGCTTTGCCGCCTTTGCGGCTCCCTATTTTGAGCGGGTGTACATGGCTGATCTGCGGTACCTGAATCAGAAGCTGTCAGAGCTGTCTGAGGAAGAGAAGGTGACGGATGTGCTGGTGCTCTACCAGATACCGGGCTTTGCCAGCGACGAAAATGTTACAAAAATCGCCAGATAGGTGACAGTTTTGTAAAAAGAATTTAATAAATTTGCGGGGTACAGCTTGACGGAACGGAAGTTTCATATTAGAATAGAACAGAATAAAAACCGTTCAGGTTTTACCTATTTCTATGATTCAAAAAATTTTAAAAATTTTTTGAAATAAATGCAATAAAACATAAGTCTGTTGCATTAACTAATTGAACGGATGAAAATGATTTCTGTTTCTGGCAGACGGAAGACATACTATAACAACATATCAAGCTACTCGAAATTCCTTGATGCATTACACCCCGTTACAGGTATGTTTCCAAAGCAGTGCAGAAAATTTTCAAATACAGGCCATTCCAACCAACCAACCGGCCTGTAGGCGAATAAAAAAGACCGGGCTGAGAAATCAGTGCCGGTCTTTTTTATTCAATAGGAAATTTCATTTCCTATTGAATAAAAATGACGTTGATGCGCACTCGCGCGCAAGGTAAAAATTGCCTGAAGGCAACCGCGCTCGGCGCGAGTGTGCGCCAAGGCGCACACTTTTTTATACAGCAGGAAACTCCGTTCCCTGTTATATAAAAACGCTCCGCGGGGATCACACTGGGTTGGAGAGGAAAATGCCGCTTTTGCGGCCCGCCGCAGGCGGAGAATCCTGCGAGGCAGGATTCTTTTTTCTTTCGATCAAGAAAGCAGTCGGCAGAATCCTTTGCTTCGAAATCAGGAGCGGGAGTGAAGGCAGTTTTCTGCTGCTATTTTTTTGTGTTGACAAGACTGGGGAAACAGGGTATAAATGTCAATGCAAAAGGGGGAACAGAAGATGAAAATAGAAAATGATCTGGGCCGGGATGATGTCCGGCTCCTTGTTATGAGAATTGCGATTCCGTCCATGCTGGCTCAGTTTGTCAGTGTGCTTTACAGCGTGGTGGACCGCATGTACATCGGAAATATTCCAGAGATAGGCGAGACTGCTCTGGCCGGCGTCGGCGTCTGCGGGCCGATTGTAACGCTCATCACGGCATTCGGCTCCCTGGTGGGAGTGGGAGGAGCGCCGCTGATGAGCATACGCCTGGGAGAGAAGGACGAAAAGGGAGCCTCTCAGATTCTTGCGAACTGCTTTCTGTTGCTTTCTGCGATTTCTCTCATTATTATGGCGGCAGCCCTGCTTCTGAAAAACAGGCTCCTTGTGTGGTTCGGGGCCAGTGAGGCCATTTTTCCCTATGCCAACGACTATATTACCATCTATCTTTTGGGAACGATTTTTGCCCTTCTGTCTATCGGCATGAACCAGTTTATCATCTGCCAGGGCTTTGCAAAGGTGGCGATGAAGTCGGTGATGCTGGGGGCAGTGGTCAATATTGTGCTGGATCCTGTTTTTATTTTCGGCTTTGACATGGGAGTGAAAGGCGGAGCTCTGGCTACGGTCATCTCTCAGATGGCTTCTGCCGCCTTCGTGCTTGCCTTCCTGTTTGGCAAACGGGTGCCGATCCGCATCACCTTCGGCAATTACCAGTGGAGAATTATGCGGAAGGTAATTTTTCTAGGGCTCTCACCCTTCCTTATCGTTGCCTTTGACAATGTGCTGGTTATCGCAATGAACGCCTCCCTTCAGCATTATGGAGGGCCGGAAGGGGATATGCTTTTGACCTGCAATACGATTGTTCAGAGCTTTATGCTGATGGTGACAATGCCTTTAGGCGGAATCACAGGGGGAACCCAGTCCATTCTCGGGTACAATTTCGGCGCGCGCAGATCCGACCGTGTGCTGGCGGCTCAGCAGTGGATTGTGACGCTGGCCCTCATCTTTACAGCGGTTATGTTTATCATTGCCCAGGCAGTTCCGCAGTATTTTGTCCGCATTTTTACGAGAGAGCCGGAGTATGTGGAGCTGACAGTCTGGGCCATTCGGGTATTTACGCTGGGCATCATTCCGCTGTCCATACAGTATGGGATTGTAGACGGCTATACGGGGATGGGAATTGCGCCTATTGCCATCTCGCTGTCGGCTTTCCGAAAGACGCTGTATCTGCTGGGAGTGTTTTTGATACCGATGATTTTTGGTGTAAGGGCTGTATTCTATACAGAGCCTTTCTCTGACTTTTTGGGAACTGCGGTCAGCATCGCTGTCTATCTGCTGACGATGAAAAAGATCCTGAGGAGAAGAGAAAACGGGGCCCTGTAGCAAGGCAGCAGAGGGAGAAAAGGTATGAAGGAAAACAAGTATGACGATCCTGTATTTTTTGAAAAATACAGCCAGATGGAGCGCTCAAAAAAGGGGCTGAAGGGGGCCGGAGAGTGGTCCGAGCTTGAAAAACTGCTTCCCGATTTCAGGGGGAAGAAAGTCCTTGACCTGGGTTGCGGCTATGGATGGCACTGCCGGTATGCAGCAGAGCACGGAGCCCTGTCTGTGCTGGGAACGGATCTGTCGGAAAAGATGCTGGGAAGGGCAAGGCAGATCAACAGCTGCGAAGGAGTTGAGTACCGCCTGACGGCTATGGAAGATTTGGAGTTTGATGACAGCTCCTTTGACGTGGTGCTGAGTTCTCTTGCATTTCATTATGTCCGTGATTTTCAGCCACTCGTCGGGAAGATCAGCCGCTTTTTAAAGCCGGGAGGGGATTTCGTGTTTTCTGTGGAGCACCCTGTATTTACCGCCTATGGAACCCAGGACTGGTATTACGGAGAGAATAAGGAGATCCTTCACTTTCCGGTGGACAATTATTACTATGAGGGGGCGAGGGAGGCAGTGTTTCTGGGGGAAAAGGTGACAAAGTATCACAGGACGCTGACCACCTATCTGAATACCCTTCTGGAATGCGGCTTCGAGCTGACACATATCGTAGAACCTCAGCCGCCGGAGGAGATGATGGGACTTCCCGGAATGAGAGATGAGATGCGAAGGCCAATGATGCTCCTTGCAGCGGCTGTGAAAAGACAGTAATCGGGTACAGGGAGCCGTACCCGGAAGACATTTGAAATCCGGGCTACCGAAGGAGCCCCTGCTCCCTGTAGAAACGCTCGGCACCCGGGTGGAGCGGTATGGGAAGCTCGCTGTACATGAAGCCTTCATCAGACATGGGCTTCAGGAGAGCCTGCTCTTCTCCGAGAGCCACTCTGCTGGAATAGAGGATAGAGGTCAGCTCGTGAACCAGCTCCTCGTCCATGCTTTCGTCTACACAGACCAGACATTTGACGCCAAAGGAGTCCACATCCTCCGCCTGCCCCTTATAGGTTCCGGCAGGGATCCTGGCCCGGTAATAGAAGCTGTTTTCAGACAGAATCTGGTTCAGTTCGCTGGCTGTGTATTTTAAAAGCCTTGAAGGTGCCTGGACAGACAGGTTATACAGGCCCTCGACGGGAGTTCCGGCAAAGCCGTGGACAGCGTCCAGGTTTCCCGCCAAAACCTGCTCTGCCCCGTACCCGATGCCTCCCCGCGTTTCAATTTCCGTGTTCTCCGGGGATATGTCAAGCAGGTCAAAGACAATGCGGGCAGAAAGGTCCGTATTTGATGCCTCAGGACCTACAGAGACACGGCTGCCCTTCAGATCATGAACGTAAAACAGAGAAGAGGAGTTCAGGGCCATCCAGTTGGAAATGCTGAAGTATACAGCCCCGATCGTCCGAAGCTCTGTCTGGGGGGCGGCTGAAAACTCGTGAGTTCCATGGAAGGCCGCATAGGCCGCATCACCGCTGACAAGGCCCAGATCAATCTGGCCTTCGCTCAGCATCTGGATATTGGTGTAGGATCCGGTAGAGGCGCATATATTTACATGGATATGCTCCGAAGTTGTTTCAATGGATTCGGCGATGGCCTCTCCGGCCGGGTACATGCTTCCTCCTCTGTCAGCTGTCCCAATGGTGAGAACAGTGATCGTGCTGTCTGGTTGTTCGGTCCCGCCGGAAAAGGCAGAGGAATACCCGTTAAGCGAGCATGAGCAGAGAAATGGGATCGCAATAAGGATGCCGATGACAGAACGGGCAGATATAGACATAAGGTGTATCAGGTGTTTCAATGGCAGTCCTCCCATTTTTTATGGCAGAACGGCTATGTGAAACAGTTTCTGCCGCCCTGCTGTAAGGTGAAATATTATTCATAACTATAACACAAAATTAACATTCGGAAAAGGGAAAATGAAGTCAGAAAAAACGAAATTCCGTGAAAAGGAAATTCAGAAAAAAACATCAGAAAACTTCAGGAAGAAGAGAAAAAGAAAATCAGAGAAAGTATCGGAATACAGGAAAGTGCCCGCAGCCATTTGGATAGCTGCGGGCACTTTCCTTTTCCCTCTGGCAAAGAAAGATTCGGCACCGTCTTTATTTTCCTACGATTCCGCCGAAGACAGAGAGGAAAATCGGGTTGTAGATATCGTCAATGATAACGGCGAAGGACGGGTACAGTACCCAGGCAACATTATGCCAGCCATAGGCATCCATAACAGCCTTCTCATTTGCAACGGCATTCGGGCCGGAGCCGCAGCCCCATCCGCAGTTTCCGGCAGCCATGACAGCGGCGCCGTAGTCGCGTCCGAACATGTTGTAGGAGACAAAGATGGCAAACAGGGCCATTAATACTGCCTGAACGAGAAGGATAATTCCCATCTGTCCCGCAACAGGTGCAAGAGCCGTAATATCAATGGTCATCAGAACCAGAGCCAGGTACAGCTCGAGGAACATGTGCTCGATGGCATCCACCTCAGGAGTGTAGAACTTGATGTTTAATGCCTCCATCACATTCCTTGCGATAGCGCCGGCGAAGAGGCAGCCGATGAATTTCGGCATCTCGATCATCGGAATGTTGTCGAGGATACAGTAGATCGGCATTCCGAGAGCGGCAACCAGCAGACACATGGCAAACATGGAAATCATGCGGCTGTTGTTTAAGGGGATTACCTCGCCTGTCTTTGCGGACTCCGGCTTGTCATTGGGGTCAGCCTTTAATTTGTGGCGTGTGATCAGGAAGGCAGCTACAGGGCCGCCGATTAAGGAACCCATGATATTTCCGCAGGTTCCGGCTGCCACGCCGATGGTTGTGGCGTTGGGAGCGCCCCACTCCTCGAAGATTGCGCCGAAGGCAGATGCAGTTCCCACGCCGCCGGACATGGACGCTGAGGAGCACTGAAGGGCCAGCAGCGGGTGAAGGCCGATGGCATTTCCCACCAGCACGCCGATAATATCCTGCAGGGTGATTAAAAGACATGCGGCAACGGCAATCATGATACAAAGCTTGCCGCCGGCATGTTTAATCATTTTCAGGCTGAAGCCGAAGCCGACGCACAGGAAGAACAGGTTCTGGCACAGATCCTGCATGATTTTCGTATCAAAGGAAATGCCGACAATACCTGCCCCCTTGATGGCGGACACGATGATGGAAAAGATGATTCCGGATACAACGGGCGCCGGGATTGCATACTTGCGCAAAAGCGCAGAATGTGCAACGATAGCACGGCCTGCAAAGATTACAATGGCCGCGAAGCCCAGGGTGGTCAGATACTCAAACTTGAACGATGCCACAGCGCCGTCGGCAGCAGGAGTATATGTACCAAAGTAGCTTAAAATTGCTTCCATAACAGTTCCCTCCGTTTCTCTATGTTATGAATGTGTTAAAAATTTATAAATAAAATATAAAGAAACAGAAAAGGAAAGTCAATTTATGTAACTATTGACAGGCTTTCGTAACTAAAGTACATGGCCGGAGCAGGTATATTTGATGGAGGGCCGGCCGCCGGTCTGGTAATCCACGGAGCTTACAATCTCCCCTATTTCCAGCATATAGTTCATATAGCGGCGAATGGTTATCCGGGATAAGTGCACCTGCTCGGCAATCTGTTCACTGGAAAAGAGCTCGCCGGGCCTGCTTTTCAGAAAATTCCGGATCAGGGTCAGAGTAGTTTCGCTTAAGCCCTTGGCAAGTTCTGTCTGGCAGGAGGGGGAAGCCGGCTGCGCATGGGAGAGCAGCCGGTCAATCTCTGCCTGATTCAGCTCAGGAGAGCCGTCCAGACAGCTTCTGGTCTGTGCAAAGCGGGAGAGGGCCTGGCGAAATCTTGACCGCTCAAAGGGCTTAACCAGATAGTCCAGCACGCCCCGGGAGAGAAGCTCCTGGACAATGGCAGAGTCGCCGGCAGATGTGACCATGATAACGGAGGGAGCCTTTCCCATGCTGTGCAGCCGGTCAATAAATTCCTGCCCGGTCATCAGCGGCATGTAGTAATCCAGGATAATCAGATCCACCTCCTCTCTGCTCAGCCAGGAAAGAGCATCCTGACCGGATTTAAAGATCTGCTTTACAGAAAAGGAGGGCTCCAGCTCCACATACTGGCGGTTGATGGAAGCCACCATCGGATCATCCTCTACGATAATTACTGAATACATGTTTCGTTCTCCTTTTGCGTGAAGGTGAGGGTAATCACTGTTCCCTCTCCCTCCTCTGTTTCTATAGTAAGCTCTCCCCTGCGGCGCTCGGCAATATCCTTTATAAGGAACAGGCCAAGGCCCCGGCTTTCACCTTTTGTGGACACCCCCTTGTCACAGATGCGCTCAGCCAGCTCTCTGCAGATGCCGCGTCCTGTATCTTCGCAGACAATCAGGTTAAAATCCCTCCGACAGAAAAGGGAGAGTTTGATTTCCTTTATTGCCCTGTCTGCATTGTCCGGGTCTGCCAGCTCCTCCACGGCATTTTCCAGGAGGTTTCCCACTACGGTAATCATTTCCTCGCTGGGAATCAGCAGATCGTGCTCCAGGCAGATGCTGTCGGGAGAGAGGGACAGGCGGATCCCAAGCTCCGCCGCGTGCATCATTTTTCCGATAATCAGGGCGCAGATGGAAGATACGCGGATGCGCTCAGCAGTTTCTCTGACAGCCTGGCTGGATACAAGGCTGCTGTTCATGATAAAGGTGATAGCCTTTTTTGTTTCTCCTGTCTGCAGATAGCCCAGGATGACGTGGAGCTTGTTCATAAACTCATGGTTAAAGGCACGCAGCGTATCCAGGGTTGCGCGGGTTCCGGACAGCTCGTCCGACATTCGCAGCACCTCGGTTCTGTCGTTCAGCACCATGAGGACGCCCTTCATGGAATTCTTCCTTATAATGGGAATTGTCTTAATGAGAAGGGTACGGCTGCCGACATTTGAGATCAGGCCGGAGACAGAGGCGGTTTTGAAGCTGTCCGCCAGGACTCGGCTTTCCTGAGCTTTCTCAGCGTCAGTCCCTGACGACATAATTTTTTGTACCGGCTGTTTTTTCGGCTCACGGGATGCCTCTGCCCCGGACCGGGAATCATCATCGGACAGCAGGCGGGAAAAATCTGTATCTGGAAACAGTGCAGACAGCTGTTTTCCCTCCAGACTGCCGGACGTGCGGCTGCCGCAGAACAGATCGGGCGCCGCCTGATTTGCAAACAGAACCCTGCCGGAAGGATCGGCGGCTATGAGCCCTTCCTCCAGGGAGCCCAGAACCGCATCCTGACGGATGTAGATATCTAACAGCTCCTCCGGCTCGTGGCCCATCAGCCTTCCCTGCAGCAAAACCACAACGCCTCTCGACAGAAGCAGGCTTACAAGAAGCATAAAGGCCAGCACCGTCAGATACAGGGTGACAATGCGCTTCTGGCTGTCAGACAGATGGGCGGTAAAAACTGAGGCCATCACATACCCGATGATGGAGCCCGAGTCATCCTGAATGGAGTGAAAGGCGCGGCGCTGGGTGCCGAGGGAGCCGTAGCCGGTGGTAATATAGGGAGGACTTCCGGCCAGAACCGCCGCCTCGTCGCCATCTGTGACTGTCTCACCGGTCGTATTGCGGTCCGTGTGGTAAAAGCGCAGTCCGTTCTTGTCGCAGATGAGCACCACATTCAGGTTGACCGTATTTCTGCACAGGGAGTCCAGATCCCGGCGAAGGGACTCAGAGGGATATCCCATCTGAAGCATATCAGCTACCTGGGGCATGGAGGCGATGTAGGCAGCGGTTCCGCTGATGGTGGAATCTACCTCCTTTCTCTGCCTGGTAATATCATAATACATGGTAATGCCCAGCGAGAGCAGCAGGAGAACTGCGGAGACGGCGAAAAAACTGCGGGAGAGGGTAGTCTCCAGCGTCGTCTTTTTTTTCTTTTTGCAGGCACTGCTGTGAGTTCTCCGGACAGAATTTTTTATTCTGAAAAGATTTAAATTGCTGAAATTCACCTGTTTCACATCCTGTTTTTCAGAGTGCGGGCATAATTTTCCCGCCAGCTAGAGATGATATAAATTATATAGAAAAGAAAGCAGGGGTGCAACAGAAAAAGGACCGACTTTTCTCTCACACAGACACTGTATAAACATATGTAAAAGGGAGGTGTAAATTTTATAAAAGATCAAAAAACCCCTTGCTATTTCTGGTAGAATTAGGTACAATACAGAGTAGGTTGATTATTATTTAACAATCCTATTAACCATCATGAAATAAAATTCTTAGGAGGAATGAAATCATGGCAGTAAAAGTTGCAATTAATGGTTTTGGACGTATCGGTCGTCTTGCATTCAGACAGATGTTTGACGCAGAGGGGTATGAGGTAGTTGCTATCAACGACTTAACAGATCCGAAGATGTTAGCTCACTTATTAAAATATGACTCTTCTCAGGGCAGATATGAGGGACACACAGTTGAGGCCGGAGAGGGCTCCATCACAGTTGACGGAAAGAAGATTACAATCTACGCAAAGGCAAACGCTGCAGAGCTTCCATGGGGAGAGCTGGGTGTAGATGTGGTTCTGGAGTGTACAGGCTTCTACACATCCAAGGCAAAGGCACAGGCTCACATCGATGCAGGTGCTAAGAAAGTCGTTATCTCCGCACCGGCCGGAAACGATCTGCCGACTATCGTATACAACGTAAACCACAAGACATTAACAAAGGATGATACAATCATCTCCGCTGCTTCCTGTACAACAAACTGCCTGGCTCCTATGGCAAAGGCTCTGAACGACTACGCTCCGGTTCAGTCCGGCATCATGTCCACCATCCATGCATACACAGGTGATCAGATGATCCTCGACGGACCGCACAGAAAAGGCGACTTAAGAAGAGCCAGAGCAGGCGCTGTGAATATCGTTCCGAACTCCACAGGCGCTGCAAAGGCCATCGGTCTTGTAATTCCTGAGTTAAACGGAAAGTTAATCGGCTCCGCTCAGCGTGTTCCGGTTCCGACAGGTTCCACCACAATCTTAACCGCAGTTGTTAAGGGCAAAGATATCACAAAAGAGGGCATCAACGCAGCTATGAAGGCAGCTGCCACAGAGTCCTTCGGATACAACGAGGAGGAGATCGTATCTTCCGATATCATCGGCATCCGCTACGGTTCCTTATTCGATGCTACACAGACCATGGTTTCCAAGGTAGATGAGGACACATACCAGGTACAGGTAGTTTCCTGGTACGACAACGAGAACTCCTACACAAGCCAGATGGTTCGCACAATCAAGTACTTCGCTGAGTTAAACTAATCACTGAGCGCAGATAACCTGATAGGATTCACGACAGAGGTGGTCCGGTCCGTCCTGGACCGGGCCGCCTCTTTTCCGTTGGGAAGCTGTCTGAAGCAGCCTTCCGGCGGCAGGCCGTATCAGGCCTGACAGAGCGGAATATGAAAAAGAAAGGAGCATTTACCCATGCTTAACAAAAAATCAGTGGACGATATTAACGTAAAGGGAAAGAGAGTCCTGGTGCGCTGCGATTTCAATGTACCGTTAAAGGACGGAAAAATCACAGACGAAAACCGCCTTGTAGCAGCTCTTCCCACCATTAAGAAATTAATCAGCGACGGAGGAAAGGTCATTCTCTGCTCCCACCTTGGAAAGCCGAAGGGAGAGCCGAAGCCGGAGCTTTCTCTGGCACCGGTTGCTGTCCGCCTCTCTGAGCTGCTGGGCCAGGAGGTGAAGTTTGCCGCTGATCCGGAGGTCGTAGGGCCGAATGCAAAGGCAGCCGCAGAGGCTATGAAGGACGGCGATGTGATCCTTCTTGAGAACACACGCTACAGAGCAGAGGAGACAAAAAACGGAGAGGCATTCAGCAAAGAGCTGGCTTCCCTCTGCGACGTATATGTAAACGACGCTTTCGGTACAGCTCACCGCGCTCACTGTTCCAATGTAGGTGTGACACAGTACGTGGACACAGCGGTTGTGGGCTACTTAATGCAGAAGGAGATTGATTTCCTGGGCAATGCGGTGGACAATCCGGTTCGTCCCTTCGTTGCCATCCTGGGCGGGGCAAAGGTTGCGGATAAGTTAAATGTTATCTCCAACCTGCTTGAAAAGTGCGATACGCTGATCATCGGCGGCGGCATGGCATTTACCTTCTTAAAGGCTGAGGGCAAGGAGATCGGAAGCTCTCTGGTAGATGATACAAAGCTCGACTACTGCCGTGAGATGCTTGCAAAGGCTGAGAAGCTCGGAAAGAAGATCCTGCTTCCTGTAGACGCCGCTGTGGCAGCCTCCTTCCCGAACCCCATTGATGCTCAGATCGAGGTGAAGAACGTATCTGCAGACGCGATTCCGGCAGATATGATGGGACTCGACATCGGAACAGAGTCCGCCAAGCTCTTTGCAGATGCTGTAAAGTCTGCCAAGACAGTTGTGTGGAACGGACCGATGGGCGTATTTGAGAACCCGGTTCTGGCAAAGGGAACCATCGAGGTGGCGAAGGCACTGGCTGAGACAGACGCTACTACTATCATCGGCGGCGGTGACTCTGCTGCAGCTGTAAACCAGTTAGGCTTCGGAGACAAGATGACGCACATCTCCACAGGCGGCGGTGCATCCTTAGAGTTCCTTGAGGGCAAGGAGCTTCCAGGCGTAGCGGCTGCAAATGACAAATAGCATATAACGGGGTATCTTCAGACTTCGTGTGCAGACTGTTCCCGAGGCAGCCGGGGGTTCTTTCGGACAGCCTCGGGAAATATTCCGGTATTCAGGAGGAAAGTAAAATGGCAAGAAAGAAAATTATCGCAGGCAACTGGAAGATGAACATGACTCCATCTGAGGCAGTTGAACTTGTAAATACATTAAAACCACTGGTGGCAAATGATGAGGTGGACGTAGTGTTCTGTGTTCCGGCCATCGACATTATCCCGGCTATGGAAGCTGCAAAGGGAACCAATATCCAGATCGGTGCAGAAAATATGTATTTCGAGGAGAAAGGAGCCTTCACAGGCGAGATTTCCCCGAACATGCTGGTGGACGCAGGCGTTAAGTATGTCATTATCGGACACTCTGAGAGAAGAGAATACTTTGCAGAGACGGACGAGACAGTAAACAAGAAGGTATTAAAGGCCTTTGAGCACGGAATCACCCCGATTATCTGCTGCGGAGAGTCTTTAACACAGAGAGAGCAGGGAATCACCATCGACTGGATTCGCCAGCAGATTAAGATTGCCTTCTTGAATGTAACAGCAGAGCAGGCCAAAACGGCAGTGATCGCATACGAGCCAATCTGGGCCATCGGAACCGGCAAGGTAGCTACCACAGAGCAGGCTGAGGAGGTCTGCGCAGCTATCCGCAAGTGTATCGGCGAGATTTACGACGAGGCTACAGCAGAGGCAATCCGTATCCAGTACGGCGGCTCTGTGTCTGCTGCATCTGCTCCGGAGCTGTTTGCGCAGCCGGATATCGACGGCGGACTGGTAGGAGGAGCTTCTCTGAAGCCAGACTTCGGTCAGATCGTAAACTACAATAAATAGTCAGACTCACTGTAATATACAGAGGAAGAGACTGCAGGCAAAAAGTGCGTACAGAATGAGCAAAAGGGCAGGAAACCATCAGCAGGATCCAGCGGACGGTTTTTCTGTCCTTTTAGCATTGGTGAAATTCCTGAAAATTCTCCTGAAAATCTTAAGATGTTTTTCATTGATACGTTTGCCGCTGTGTGGTATACTATCTTCCAAATTCGGCTGCTGCAAAAGAGGAGGATGGATGATGGACAAACTGAAACGGCTGCTGATAGTAGTAGATATGCAGAATGATTTTATCGACGGAGCGCTGGGAACAGCAGAGGCTGCTGCGATTGTGCCGGCGGTCAGGAAAAAGATTGAGGAATATCAGGGAGAGGACTGTGAGATCCTGTTTACCATGGACACTCACTACGAAAATTATCTGGAAACACTTGAGGGAAAGAAGCTCCCGGTCGTCCACTGCAGGAAAGGGACAAAGGGCTGGGAACTCAGCCCGGAGATCGGGGAATTCGAGGGAAGGAGATTTGAGAAGCCTTCTTTTGGAAGCGTTGAGCTGGCCCGGTATGTGGGCGCCGGAGAGTACGAGTCTGTGGAGTTAGTCGGACTGTGCACAGACATCTGCGTTATCTCAAACGCCATGCTGATCAAGGCTGTGCTGCCGGGAACCCCTGTCTGTGTGGATTCTGCCTGCTGTGCAGGTGTGACTCCTGAGAGCCACAGAAATGCCCTTGAGGCCATGAAAATGTGCCAGATCGATGTAAAATAGCAGAAAATACTGCTGAGAAAGCTGCCGGAATTATAGAGACTGCTTATATTTCCGGACAGCTTTTTTGATCCCGCTCTCTGGGAGACTCCGGCATCATACTTTGCAGGCGAAGGGTTCAGGCCCTCCGGTTAGATTACACGGTGTTCAAGGGCCGCGTAAGGCGCCAGATCTGCCATCAGAGATTCAAACTCCCGGAAGGTCAGAGACTGGGGGCCGTCAGAGAGAGCTTTCTCGGGGCATGGGTGAACCTCAATCATGAGTCCGTCTGCGCCGGCGGCAACAGCAGCCTTCGCCATGGGAGCCACATAGGCGCGCACACCTGTGGCGTGGCTCGGATCCACGATAACAGGCAGATGTGTTTTCTGGCGGAGCACAGGCACGGCGCTCAGATCCAGGGTGTTTCTGGTAGCGCTCTCAAAGGTGCGGATGCCGCGCTCACAGAGGATGACATTGGGATTTCCCTCTGACATAATGTACTCGGAGGCGTTGAGCCATTCGTCTATGGTGGCGGCCAGTCCTCTTTTCAGGAGAACGGGAAGTCCTGTCTTTCCGGCTTCTTTCAGAAGTTCAAAGTTCTGCATATTTCTGGCTCCGATCTGGAGCAGATCCACATATTTGACTGCCTCCTCGATGGCCCGGGGACTTGTCACCTCGCAGATTACGGACAGACCTGTGGCATCCCGTGCCTCCTTCATATACTTTAATCCCTCTGTCTCAAGCCCCTGAAAGGAGTAGGGGGAGGTGCGGGGCTTAAAGGCGCCGCCGCGCAGAATGCGCGCACCCGCCTTTTTTACTGCGAAGGCCGTCTCGAGAAGCTGGCTGAAGCTCTCCACCGCGCAGGGGCCGGCCATTACCGTGAGGCTTTCCGGACCGATCTGAGTGCTGGAAAGAGAGAACGCGGTAGGTTCCGGGTGAAATTTTCTGTTTGCCAGTTTGTAGGATTCGGTGACGGCTACCACCTTGTCGACGCCGTCAGCAACTTCCAGGTTGATGCCCTTCAGCTTTGTCTTATCTCCCACAACGCCGATGATGGTGACTTCCGTCCCCCGGGAGAGATGGACATCCAGTCCCTGGCTTTCGATCTGCTGGGATATCTTTTTTATATTGTCGTCTGTGGCTGTGGGTTTCATAATTACGATCATATCTGTACCTCTCTGTTCTGCTTTTTACCTGTGTCTGCTATGGGGCCTATTGTAGAGCAGAAAGTGGGTTCTGTCAACGATTTATTAAGTTAAACTTTAAAAGTGCAGTGTGAAGAATATAAACGAGAGGAGGAAAGAAGACATCCGGTGTCTCGGTCTTGCGAGAGAAAGGGTGTACAGAGAGAAGCGATTGTTTCCAGTAAGAAAGGAGTAAAAGTTTGAATGGATATTTAGCGCTCATTGGAGCTGTAATTGTAATCTGCGTATTGTTAAACCGGTTTGCCCAGAAACTTCCGGTTCCGTCGCTGCTGATTTTTATTGGCCTTGGCATGTGCTTTGGCGTAAATGGAATTTTGGGGATTCCCTTTGATGATTACCAGATATCGGAGCAGATCTGCTCTGTCTGCCTTCTGTTTGTAATGTTTTACGGCGGCTTCGGCACGAATCTGAAGGCGGCCAGGCCGGTGGCCGCAAAGGCGGTGCTCCTGTCCACGGCCGGGGTTGCGCTGACAGCCGGCTTCGTAGGGCTGTTTGTGAGATTTGTCCTGGGACTTGAATGGCTGGAGAGCTTTCTGATCGGCTCGGTTATCGCGTCTACGGATGCCGCCTCTGTGTTCAATATCCTGAAAACACAGAAGCAGGACCTGAAGGACAATACAGCTTCCCTGCTGGAGCTGGAATCCGGTTCCAACGATCCCTTCTCCTATATGCTGACCGTTCTTTTTGTGTCAATGATGAAAGGAGAAACCGTCTCCGTTCCCCTGCTGCTGGCCGGACAGATTCTGATAGGAGCCCTGTTTGGCCTGGCAATCGGGCGTCTGGCTGTATTTTTGCTGGTAAAATGTGATTTTTATATGGAACAGGGAAAGACTATCTTTGTATTTGCCGTGGCCATACTTGCATATGCTCTCCCCTCTGCGCTGGGAGGAAACGGCTATCTGAGCGTATATCTGTGCGGCATACTCATGGGAAATTATGCGCTGCCTGAGAAAAAGGAACTGGTTCATTTCTTTGACGCCGTGACGGGGATTGGGCAGATGATGATTTTCTTCCTGCTGGGCCTGCTTGTAACCCCAGCTCAGCTGCCTCAGGTATTCGTGCCGGCACTTGCGATTATGGCATTCCTCACCCTTGCGGCAAGACCTCTGGCATCGGCCATACTGCTGCTGCCCATGGGCTCGGGACTTCGGCAGATTGGAGTCGTATCCTGGGCAGGACTGAGGGGAGTGGCCTCCATTGTGTTCGCCATCTATGCCGTCTTAGGAGGAATTTCCACCCAGTATAACCTGTTCAACCTGGTATTCTGCATTGTTATTCTGTCTCTCGGGATTCAGGGAACGCTGCTTCCCAGAGTGTCGAAGGCTCTTGACATGATTGACAGCAACCAGGATGTCAGAAAGACATTTAACGACTATCAGGAGGAGAGTGACGTCAGCTTTGTCAAGATGCATATATATCCTGGGCACAGGATGGTGGGGCTGCCGTTAAAGGAGCTTCCGATTATGCCGGATTTTTTAGTGGCTCTGATACTGAGGAAAGATCAGACTCTGGTACCGGACGGAAATACGGTTATCGAGGAGGGGGATCTGCTGATTATGGCAGCAGAGCAGTTTGAAGACAGAGATAACCTGTCCATGAAGGAGATCAATCTGGAGCGGGGAAACCGGTGGATAGGAAAGACACTCCGGGAGATTTCCACCCCCCGGGGAACTCTGATTGTGCTGATCAAAAGAAATGGTGAGACGATTATCCCGGGAGGAGACACAAGGCTCAGGGAAGGGGACAGCCTGGCGGTGGCAAGGTTTTAAGGCGCAGCTGAACCTGCATGAATTTGATAAAAATTTATCATTACCCCATTGAAAGTTGCAGGCAAATCATGTAAAATAAAGAGCTGAAGGGGCAGCCGTTCCGGAGTCTGAAAGAGGAAGAGAGGATATGGCCGCCGCCTGCCAAGATGTGGAGAGAACCGCTGCAGGCCGTGTTCTGTTCTGGAAAACAGAGGCAGGGCAGCTGGGATATTAAAGGAGAATAATTATGAGCAGAAAACCAACGGTATTAATGATTCTCGACGGTTATGGATTAAATGAGAGCTGCGAGCACAACGCAGTATGCGAGGCCAGGACACCTGTAATGGATCAGTTAGAGAGCCAGTGCCCGTTTGTGAAGGGATATGCCAGCGGAATGGCAGTGGGACTTCCGGACGGACAGATGGGAAACTCCGAGGTTGGCCATCTGAATATGGGAGCGGGACGCATTGTCTATCAGGAGCTCACAAGAATCACAAAGTCCATCCAGGACGGAGATTTCTTTGAGATCCCGGAGTTCCTGCAGGCAGTTGAAAACTGCAGGAAGAATGATTCTGCCCTCCACCTGTTCGGCCTTGTGTCAGACGGAGGCGTTCACAGCCATAACGGACATATCTACGGACTTTTAGAGCTGGCTAAGAGAAACGGGCTTAAAAAGGTATTTGTGCACTGCTTCTTAGACGGCCGTGACACGCCGCCTGCATCGGGAAAGAGCTTTGTGGCAGAGCTTGAGGAGAAGATGAAGGAGCTTGGCGTCGGAAAGGTAGCCTCTGTAATGGGACGCTACTATGCTATGGACCGTGATAAAAACTGGGACA
The DNA here is from genome assembly GCF_003480545.1 of Clostridium sp. AM29-11AC. Taxonomy (NCBI): domain Bacteria; kingdom Bacillati; phylum Bacillota; class Clostridia; order Eubacteriales; family Clostridiaceae; genus Clostridium; species Clostridium sp. AM29-11AC. The sequence goes on along the minus strand of NZ_QUJI01000007.1, from coordinate 109,190 downwards.
GAAATAAACTGGCCTACGATGCCATGACAAAGGGAGAGGGAAACAAAGCGGAGAGCGCAGAGGAGGCGATCCAGGCCTCCTACGACAGCGAGAAGTTTGACGAATTTGTGATTCCCACTGTGATCACAGAGAACGGAAGCCCGGTGGGACTGATTCAGGACAAGGATTCTGTTATCTTCTACAATTTCCGTCCAGACCGCGCAAGACAGATTACCAGGGCATTCTGTGACGATGAATTTACAGGCTTTGCTCGGGAAAAACGCCTGGATCTGGTATTTGTATGCTTTACAGATTACGATGAGACGATTGGAAATAAGCTGGTAGCCTTCAAGAAGGAGGTTATTACCAATACGTTCGGAGAGTTCCTGGCCTCCCATGGGAAGACACAGGCAAGAATCGCCGAGACGGAGAAATACGCCCATGTTACCTTCTTCTTCAACGGCGGCGTTGAGGAGCCCAATGAGGGCGAGGATAGGATTCTGGTTCCGTCTCCCAAGGAGGTTCCGACTTACGACTTAAAACCGGAGATGAGCGCGCCGATCGTATGTGAGAAACTGGTGGAGGCTATCAAATCCGGAAAGTACGACGTTGTGATTGTAAACTTCGCAAATCCCGATATGGTCGGCCACACAGGCGTGGAGGACGCTGCCATCCGGGCTATTGAGGCAGTGGACGAGTGTGTCGGAAAGACGGTGGATGCGGTAAAGGAGATGGGAGGCGTTCTGTTTATCTGCGCCGACCACGGAAACGCTGAGGTGATGGTGGATCCGGAGACAGGAAAACCGTGGACTGCCCACACGACGAATCCTGTTCCCTTCCTTCTGGTAAATGCAGACGCGTCCTATGGGCTGAGAGAGGGCGGCTGCCTGGCAGACATTGCTCCGACTCTGATTGAGCTTATGGGAATGGAGCAGCCGAAAGAGATGACTGGGAAATCCCTCCTGATCAAAAAGTAAACAAAAGAGTTTGAATAACGGACAGAAAACCTCGGATGCCCATTTTACAAGGGTTTCCGAGGTTTCTTTATGCCTGTTGGCTCTGCTTCTTTGGTGAATACCGGATTTTTAACGGGTATCATGATACCTGTTCTATTTCTTTTTGCGTAGTTTTAATATAATATTGTTCTGCTTAGCAGTTTTTTGAAGTAAACTGGCTACATGAGCGGATTTTAAAAAAAAGGTGTGAAGCAAAATGGAATGACTGTAGCGTAATGTTACGCTTTAGAGCATTTGGAACGCTTATTTTATGAGGGTTTAAGAGTGCCAAAATGGCGTGGGCGATATTTTGTACCTATATCGCTTAAATCCAGCTTTTACTGCGTAACAGGAATAATTAGCGGTTATCTGCATAAAATTTTAATGGGAAGTTCTATTGACTTTCCTCTTTGCACTTGCTAGAATGTAGGTACAAAGAAAGTTTACCACTGACCGATATGTGGTATATAAATGGTCGGGTTGAAAGTATAGTCCTTCGCCGCAAGGCGAGGGACTTTTTCCATAATGAGGATAGCCAGTTCAATTTATCCGCCGAGGAGGAAGTAAAGAAGCTGGTGGCTTCTGCGGTTACACTGCTGCAGAAAGCCATCAGCTTTTTGCCATACAGCAGGAAGGTTCTGCAGAAAAAAAGTTTTCCCTGCAGTGCTTCCATTTGACAGAATAATACGATAGAATAGATTTAAACGCAGCCAGACGGGACAGGAGCAGAGGGACAGAAATCAGGGTTTTGGAAAAAACGGGGCTGCCGACAGGAGGATGAAAGATGAGAACAGCGATTGTGACAGACAGCAACAGCGGAATTACCCAGAGACAGGCAGAACGGCTGGGAATCCACGTGCTGCCCATGCCTTTTATGATTGATGGGAAAACCTACTTTGAGGATATCGATCTGACACAGCAGGAGTTTTATGAAAAAATGAATGCAGGGGCTGATATAAGCACCTCGCAGCCATCTCCGGAAGACGTGACGAAGCTCTGGGATGAGGTTTTGAAAAACTGGGATGAGATTGTGCATATTCCCATGTCCAGCGGGCTTTCGGGGGCCTGCCAGACTGCGATGATGCTGGCTGAGGACTACGGCGGGAAGGTGCATGTGGTTGACAACCACAGGATTTCCGTAACGCAGAGACAGTCTGTGCTGGATGCGATCGAGCTTGCCAGAGCCGGAAAGGACGGGGCAGAGATTAAGAGAAGACTGGAGGAGACCCAGAAAGATTCGGTTATTTATGTCACGGTGGATACGCTCAAATACCTGAAAAAGGGAGGGCGTATTACGTCAACGGCCGCCGCTCTGGGAACGCTTCTGAAAATCAAGCCTGTGCTCATTATCCTGGGAAAGAAGCTGGATGCATTTTCCAAGGCCAGGACGATGAAGCAGGCCAAAAGCATTATGATTTCCGCCATTCAGAAGGATTTAAAGGAGAGGCTGGGAGATGAGCTGTGCCAGAATACACATCTGGAAATTGCCCATACGCAGAATGACGAGGCAGCCCTGGCTCTGAGCGGCGAGCTGAAGGAGCTGTTTCCTAAGGCGGATATCTATGTGGATCACCTGTCCCTCAGTGTCGCCTGCCACATAGGGCCGGGGGCGCTTGCCATTGCAGCAACCAGGAGGCTGGAGGAATAGATGGGAGGAGGCACTTTTAAGACAGGGAAAAGGAGATGGCCGTTCCATGCCGTCAGTATGAGGATTCCTCTGGCAGTCTGCATTCTGGCTCTCAGCATTCTGCCTCTCATGCTCCAGTCGAGAATGCTGGCGGGGAGTATGCGCCAGAGTCTTGTGGAAGATCAGATGATCAACGCTCAGAACAAATGCCTGATTCTGATCAACCGTCTGGTAAGCTCTGACTATGTGGGCAATACAGCCAAGAATCCGATTATCGACACAGAGCTGTCTGTGACGGCAGAGATGTTTAACGGAAGAATTGTCATCGTCGACAGGGATTTTAAGATTATTGCTGATACTTTTAATCTGGCGGAGGGAAAGCTCAACATTTCCCAGGAGGTGCTGAAAGCCTACTCAGGGGAGGAGCAGAGCAGTTACAACAGAAAGAAGGATTATTTTTCTCTGGCTTTCCCGATACCGGGGAAAGACGAAAACGAGAGCGCTGAAGGTGTTCTCCTGCTGACGGCTTCAACAGAAAATATCGATCTGCTGGAAGCCCGGGTGACAGAAAAGATAACCTTTTTCCAGCTTGTGGTTTTCTGGGTGGTGGCTGTGTTTGGACTTCTGGCTGCCGGACTGCTGCTGAAGCCGTTTATCAGGCTGAAAAAGGTGCTGGGGGCTGTGGCAGAGGGAGATCTGGAGCAGGATATCAGAGTGGACACCTACAGGGAAACCAAGGAGATCTCGGAAGCGGTCAGCCAGACCCTCAGAAAACTGAAGGCGGTGGATCAGTCCAGACAGGAGTTTGTTTCCAATGTGTCCCATGAGCTGAAAACTCCTATCACATCCATCCGGGTGCTGGCGGATTCGCTGATGGGGATGGAGGATGTGCCTGAAGAGCTTTACCGGGAATTTCTCTCTGACATCTCTGACGAGATTGACAGGGAGAGCAAGATTATCGACGATCTCCTGACTCTGGTGAAGGCAGATAAGTCAAACGCAGAGCTGAACGTGGAGCAGATCAATATCAACGGGCTTCTGGAGCAGATTCTGAAACGGCTCAGGCCTATTGCCAAAAAGCGGAATATTGAGCTGGTGCTTGAAAGCATCCGTGAGGTTTCGGCCGATGTGGACGAGGTGAAACTGTCTCTGGCCCTCAGCAACCTGGTGGAAAACGCAGTGAAGTACAATCACGAGGAAGGCTGGGTTCACGTGACCCTGGATGCAGATCACAAATTTTTCTACGTGAAGGTTTCCGACAATGGAATCGGCATCTCTCAGGAGGATCAGGAGCATGTGTTTGAGCGGTTCTACCGGGTGGACAAGGCCCGATCCAGAGAAACGGGAGGGACAGGCCTTGGACTTGCCATCACAAAAAGCATTATCCTCATGCACCAGGGAGCGATCAAACTGCAGAGCAAAGAAGGGGAGGGAACCACATTCACGGTCCGCATTCCTCTCAACTACATTCCATAGAAAGGAAGGCGTCAGATGAAGAAAGGAAAGACAAGACGGCTTTTGGCTGCAGTCCTTCTTCTTGTAGCTGTTCTGTCTGTGGGCTGCGGGAAGGAGCGGGAGAAGGAGGAGGCAAAGGGAAAGGAGGAAGGAGTATACCAGATCTATTACCTGGATTCCTCCGGTCTTGGCCTGAATGCCTGTGAATACAGGACAGAAACCACAGAACTGGAGCAGCTGGTGGGAGAGCTGGCAGGACAGCTTCTGGCAGCGCCGGCCGATACAGAGTACCAGCCGGTTCTGCCTGACCGGGTACAGCTTCTGGACATTACGAAAAGCGACAATATCCTGTACCTGAATTTCAGCAAGGATTACGATTCCATGGATCCGGTGAGGGAGATCCTCTGCAGGGCCGCCTTTACGAAAACTTTGACCCAGGCTGAGGGAATCGAGTTTATCAGCGTTAACTGTGCGGGACAGCCGAGACTGGACAGCTACGGAAATCCGGTGGGGGTTATGGGAAAAAGTGATTTTATAGAGGGAGTCTCCAATATCAATTCCTACGAGAAGGAGGAGCTTACACTCTATTTTGCCAATGAAGACGGCACGGCTCTGGTGCCGGAAACCAGGGAGGTGGTTCACAGCGCAACCACATCTCTGGAACGTCTCATTGTGGAACAGCTGATAGAGGGCCCCATGGATGACGACAAAAATTCTGTGCTTCCGAAGGACACCAAGGTTTTAAATGTGTCTGTGTCGGAGAATATCTGCTATGTTAATTTTGACAGCAGCTTTTTGACGGGAACCCTGAAAACCTCGGAGAAACTGCCGATCTATGCCATTGTCAACTCCCTGACAGAGCTTCAGACTGTCAGCAGGGTTCAGATTATCGTGGATGGCTCTCAGAACGTCATGTTCCGGGATGTGGTTTCGCTGAACGAGCCGTTTGAGAGAGATGAGTCGTATATTCAGAGGCAGTGAGGGGAACCCACTGATAAAAAGGAGGAATAGAAAATAAAAAGACCGCTACTTTGGACAGCAGCAGCCATTGTACTTGGAGAGGCATGGGCTTATCTGGCTTTACAGGGAGCGGCGATGGAGATTGCAGGAAAGGGACTTGCGGCATGTCTGGCCGCAGCCTTTCTTTACTGCGCCCTTTTCCGGGACGGCAGACCGGCTGCCGGCGGGAAGGAATACGGCTGCTTTGCAGCCCCGCCGCAGGCGGAGAATCATGGGAGGCAGGATTCTTTGTTCTTGGGGGACAGAAAGAGAGGGGAGAAGAAAGACAGGAGAAGGGCAGCCATTCTGGCTTTTGCTGTGGCGGTTGGCTTTCTGAGGATGGCTGCTGCGTCCGGGAAGGAGGAGATCGTAAAGAAGGAAGGAAGTCCGGGATTCTCGGCTCTGGAAGCTACAGTTTCAGGAACAGTGGACAGGATTCAGGAAAAAAACGGCAGCTGTTCTGCGGAGCTTGTGGATGTCCTGGCAGAAGTCGGAAGGGGAGAGAGGGAGGAGAGAAGCTACAGACTGGACCGGCTGATTGTCTACCTGCCGGGAGAGCTTTCATGGGAAGAGGGATGGACAGAGAAAAGGGAGAGAAGACTGCTTCCCGGAATGAAACTTTTCTGTGAGGGGGAGCTGGAAAGCTTTGAGCCTGCCAGAAATGAGGGAGAATTTGATTACCGCCTGTACTATCAGTCAAAGAATATTTGCTGTCGGATGAGTGCAGAGAGGGCAGTGGCGGCGGACGGGGAGCCAAGTCCTCTGAAGGCGGGAGCTTATCTGTTTAAAGAGAGGGGCAGGGCAGTTTTTGAGCGCTTTTGCAGCCAGCGTGATGCAGGGCTTCTGTCTGCCGTTGTGCTGGGAGATAAGACAGGCATGGACGAGGAAATCTCTGACCTCTATCAGAAAAACGGTATCGCCCACCTGCTTGCAGTCAGCGGACTTCATGTTTCCCTGATTGGGATGGGATTTTACCGGGCTTTGAGAAGGTGGGGGATGGGCTTTGGACAGGCAGGGCTGTGGGCCGGGGGGCTTCTCTTCTGTTACGGGATCATGACCGGATTTGGCCCCTCGGTGTTCAGGGCCTGCCTGATGCTGGGATGCTCCTTTCTGGCAGCCTGGCTGGGGAAGACCTATGATCTGCTGTCGGCCATGGCTTTGGCGGCCATTATTCTGGCACTGCAGTCTCCCTATGTGATTGCCACAGCAGCCTTTCAGCTCTCCTTCGGGGCTGTGTTTGCCATCGGCTGGGCAGGAAAAGAGCTGACAGACAGCTTCCGGTGCAGGAGAGGCTGGACAAGGGCCCTTGCTGTGAGCGCCGCCATCCAGCTTGTGACGGGGCCCCTTGTTCTCTGGCATTTCTTCGAATATCCTGTCTATGGGATCCTTTTGAATTTTATTGTGATCCCCCTTATGACCTATGTGGTGGGGGCCGGGCTTGCCGGACTTTTCCTGGGGCTTATGGCTGAACTCTTCTCTGCATGTTCCTTTTCTGCAGTTTTTGAGGGGCTGTTCGGTCTGCTTGCGGCAGGGAGTATGGGAACCTGCCATTATATCTTAGCTTTCTATGAATGGCTGTGCCGGGCGGTGGGAAAACTTCCCATTTACTCGCTGATACTGGGAAGGCCGGCACTCTGGAAGCTGGCGGCCTATTATCTGATGCTTTCCGTACTGCTCTGGCGCACGGCCGAGAGGGGGAGGAGAGCAGATGAGCAGATGGAGGAAGAGCCGCAGAAGGAAGAAAGACCTGCCAAGGGAGAGGAGAACAGGCAGAAAAACAGGACTGGAAGGCCCTGGAGGGACCGGGCAGAGCTTTTGAAAACGGCGGCAGCTATCTTGTCACTGATCGGTTTTCTGGTCTGCAGACAGCCGGAAACCTGCAGGGTAGATTTCATAGATGTGGGACAGGGAGATGGAATTCTGATTCAGTCAGAAAAGACGGTGATTCTGGTGGACGGGGGAAGCACTCAGATTCGCGGCCTGGGAGAGAAGAGGCTGGAACCGGTTCTGAAGAGCCGGGGAATCAGCCGGATCGGCATGGCGTTTGTGAGCCATGGAGATCAGGATCACATAAGCGGGCTCTCCTGGCTTCTGGAAAACGATACGGGGATTGAAATCGACCAGCTGTTTCTCCCGGCAGCCGGAAGGGGAGATCCAATCTATGAAGAGCTGGAGGAGGCGGCAAAGCGGCGGGGTACCAGGACAGAATACATCTGCGCCGGAAATAAATTCCAGGCGGGAAAACTTAAGATTACCTGTCTGTATCCCCGCAAGGACACGGTGAGCGCCGACAGAAACGGACACTCTGAGGTTCTCCTTGCAGAGTACGGCAGCTTTTCCATGCTCCTTATGGGAGATGCGGAGGCTGAGGCAGAGGAGGAGATTTCTGAAAAATGGGAGCAGGGAAAGCAGGTACAGGTGCTGAAGGCAGGCCATCACGGCTCCTCTGCTTCCAGCTGCGGGCTGTTTCTCGATACCGTGAAGCCTGCCCTGGCAGTCCTGTCCTACGGGAAGGGAAACTCCTACGGACATCCCCATAAGGAGGTACTAGAGAGGATGAGCAAGAGAGGGATTTCCATATGGCCGACTGCAGAGCAGGGCATGGTAACCGTGCGGACTGACGGGGAGAAAGTTCAGGTGGAGGGCTTTGTCAGACCGAGGCAGAGCCTTTCGTAAAACTCTATTGTTCAGGCTGTTTGGGAAAGCGGTACCGCGTCTTTCCCTCTGTCCTGGAACCATATTCTATGGCGTTTACAGGGCAGCGGCAGATACATGCCATACAGTGAGTACAGTCGTCCCCCCACACCGGCCGCCCCTCCTTCATCCGGATATTTCCGAGAGGACAGAGCTTTGCGCACCGGCCGCAGGATATGCAGGATGAGGATACACGGAATTTTTTTGAGCGGACAAAGAAGGTATAAAAGAGAGAGTTTACGATTCCGCTGATAAACTTATCTTTCAGGGAAATGGCCGGCTCGGGAAAGGGGACATTCCGGCGGATATATGATGCAGCCTCGTCAATGGAGGGTGCAGCCCGGCGGATGATCTCTATCGCCTCCTCAGGGGAAGGAGAGGGAAACAGGACGAGATAATTGTCAGGCATGACGATGGGAAATATTCCCCTGTATCTCAGGCCTTTTGAGGCGCACAGGCGTCTCAGATAATGGCCGGCATTGCCGATCTCTGAGCCGCAGGTGACTGCAAAATAAATATCAGAGCATCCGCGAAGCTCTGTCTGTTTCAGCCAGTTTTGCACAAGCCGCGGAATCCTCCACGCATAGATTGGGGAAACAACGATCCAGGGGGAGTCTGAGGAGAGGGCAGAATAGTCCCTGTTTCTTATTTTTTCAAACAGATCGACTGCAGGCTCCTTGATGGCCTGCCCGAGCCGCTCTGCGGCGTACTGGCTGTTTCCGGTTCCTGAAAAATATAAAATCATGGCTGTATCCTTTCTTTCTGGATAATATGTTCTGTATCAATACGCTCTGGATCAATACGTTCTGTTCGAGCTGAGCCGCTCACTCAATAGTTTATAGAACAGCAGAAAAAAATGCAAGGGCAGGTGAAAGAATGCCCTGAGAATGGAAGGCAGTGCTTTGGACAGATAAAAAGCCCTGCATTCATTCTTGCCGATTTGGTGCAGCGAGGGTATAATACCTGTATTGATAAGGGATCTCCGGGCTTTCCCTGCCGGAGAGAGACTATTGTATCGGAGGCGGGGAAAGCCTGCGCAGGTTCCTTTGTAAAATACAGGTCCGCCGGACAGAGGAGGGCTGCCAGGCTGTTCAGACAGATCCGGACGGATGCGGCAGACAGGGAGCAATCGATGCAGACATTAAATCAGGATATTAAAACGAGAGAGTTCAAACGGTTTTACCTGCTGTTTGGCGAGGAGGAGTTCTTAAAGCAGAGCTATAAGAAGCGTCTGCGGGAAGCCATCGCAGGGGACGATACCATGAATTACAATTACTTTGAGGGCAAGGGGATGGATGTGAGAGAACTCATCAGCCTTGCCAATACCATGCCCTTTTTCAGCGAGAGACGTCTGATTCTGGTGGAGGACAGCGGATTTTTTAAGGCGGCTTCTGACGAGCTGGTGGAGGCGATGGCCGACATTCCGGATACCACCTGTATGGTTTTTGTGGAATCTGCGGTGGATAAGAGAAACAGGCTTTATAAGAAGGTGAAGGAGCTGGGCTATGCGGCGGAGCTTAAAAAGCAGGACGCATCCCAGCTGGCCCGCTGGGCGGCCGGGATTCTGGCGAGGAACGGCAGAAAGATCACGGCAGCCACCATGGAACTGTTCCTGGAGAAAACAGGGGACGATATGGAGACTATCAGCTCAGAGCTGGAAAAGCTCATCTCCTACACCATGGGGCGGGAGGTGGTGACAGCGGAGGATGTGGAGGCTGTCACCACAGTGCAGGTGAGCAATAAAATTTTTGAGATGGTAAATGCCATTGTGACGGGAAAGACAAGGGCGGCGATGGACCTTTACGAGGATCTGCTGACTTTAAAGGAACCGCCGATGAGGATTCTGTTTCTCATTGCAAGGCAGTTTAACCAGCTTTTTCTGACAAAGGAGCTGCTGGACAGCGGGGCAGACAGGGCTGCCATAGCCTCAAAGCTCAAGGTCCCGCCCTTTGTGGCCGGAAAGCTGATGCCCCAGGCCAGAAGCTTTACGAGGGAGCAGATTGCAGGCTGTGTGGAAGCCTGCGTGGAGGCGGAGGAAGCCGTGAAAACAGGCCGCCTGGGGGATCGGATGGCGGTAGAGCTGATGATTATGCGGAAGTATTAGAAGGCGGCAGGCAGCAGTTCATTTAGGAGGCGATATGCTTACAGAGAGGGATATCAGAGAACAGACTGACAAAGGAATTACCTACATAAAGGGATTTAAGCTGTATGAAAACGGAAGCGTGCTGTATATAGATACAGAAGGCGGCGAGAAAGACGGCTCCTGCTGCGTAAGTGGTACAGTAGAGGGGAGCTATGGCAATGAGTACGATGTCAGTATCGCACTGGATGAAAATGAGGAAATCGAAGGATACTCCTGCACCTGCCCTGCATTTGAGACTTATCCTGGAATGTGCAAGCACTGCGTGGCTCTGGCGCTGGAATATCTGTACTCCGGGGAAGACGCGCAAGGAGAAGAGGTGTTTGAGGATAGTCCGCTGGAATTCAGGGAGGACCGCACAGATACGGAGCTGATGGATATTGTAGCGGCCTTTTCTCTGCGCAGACGGATGAAGGAGCTGACTGCCTGCGGAAGGATTGAAATTATACCGGAGCTGCAGGAGATTTCCAGATATTATTACGGAAATGAAAGAAATTTTATGCTTACCTTTAAAATCGGCCCGGAAGACGGAAAACAGTACGTTCTAAAAAATATCAGCGATTTCCTGGGGCATGTCTACAGGGAAGAAATGCATTCCTACGGAAAACAGCTGGCATTTGTCCACAGTAAAAACGTCTTTACAGAGACGGCCTGGAAATACATAGAACTGATGGAGCAGGCAGAGAAGGCAGCCAGAGCCCGCTACGAGAATCTGGGGAAAGAAATGGCCCTCACTCCAGAGCTGTGGGATCGTTTTTTTGAGATTAATCAGGAACGGTCTATGGAATACGCCTCTCTTACCGGACATAAAGGGAAATTGTATTTCCTGAAACAGGATCCGCCAGTCAGGTGCAGGCTGTGCCCAGAGGGAGAGAAAGGATTCCAGATAAAAATTCCTCCGCTGCAGTTAATCAGGGGAAAGGACAGGCGCTATGTAAAGCTTCAGCAGAATGTTTACCAGTGCTCCGATAATTTTTATGCCGGAGCGGGGGAATTTCTGAAGCTTGCAGATGAAAAAAAGGAGACATCGTACCATATCGCCAGGCAAGATATGCCCGCGTTCTGCGGAGCAGTGCTGCCTGAACTGGACAGACTGGGAATTTCAGATAAGGGGAACCTGGATTTGGGAGAGTTTCAGCCAAAGGATGCGGAGATTTCCTTTTATCTGGATGAGGAAAATGGGCGCGTCACCCTGAAAACCATGGGAACGTACGGAGATACGGCTTATAACCTGCTGGAACCGGCGGATTTTTCCGGCGAATACCGGGATCGCACAAAGGAGATACGGGTGCAGAACATGATCCGCTCTTATTTTTCACTGGAAGATATCAGAGAGGAGCTGCTGTACTTTGAATCAGGCGACCATGACAGGATGTATCATCTGCTGAATACAGGAATCAGTCAGTTTGAGGCAGAGGGAACGGTCTATGCCACAGACAGAATAAAAGGCCGGAAACTGCTGAAAAATCCCAGAATACAGGTGGGAGTGTCAATTAAAAGCGGCCTTTTGGAGCTGTCGGTACAGAGCAGAGAATTTCCGCCGGAGGAACTGGCAGGCATACTGGAAAGCTACCGGAAAAAGAAAAAATACCATCTTCTGAAAAGCGGAAGCTATATTGGCCTGGAAGAAAATTCTCTGTCCACGGCAGCAGAACTGTTAGACGGATTGGGAGTATCGGGGAAGGACTTTGAGGGAGGGACGCTGAATGTCCCCAAGTTCAGGGCCTGTTACGTAGATCAGATGCTCCGCCAGAAGGACGGACAGCTTCAGGCAGAGCGCAGCTCCGACTATAAAGCGCTGATACGGGATATGAAAAATGTGGAGGACAGCGATTATCAGGAACCTGAGAATCTGAGAGGAGTCCTGAGGGAATATCAGAAATTTGGCTTCTAGTGGCTGAACACGCTGGCAGATCTGGGGTTTGGCGGGATTCTGGCAGACGATATGGGGCTTGGAAAAACGCTGCAGACAATCGCGTATCTGCTGTACCGGAAACAGGAGGGAAAGGCGCAGTTTCCACATCTGATTATCTGCCCCGCCTCTCTGGTCTACAACTGGGAGAGGGAAATAGAGCGGTTTGCGCCGGAACTGAAAACGTTGCTCATTGTGGGAAATGTACAGCAGCGGGAGGAATTGATAAGGGACAGACAGGACGCCGATGTCTGGATTACGTCCTACGATATGGCAAAAAGGGACGTTTCTCTGTATAGGGATTACCAGTTTGACACAGAAATCATTGACGAGGCGCAGAACATTAAGAATCACGGTACTCAGGCGGCGAAAGCGGTAAAAAAGATTCATGCAGAGGTGCGGTTTGCCCTGACAGGCACGCCTATCGAGAACAGGCTCAGCGAGCTGTGGAGTATTTTCGACTTTCTCATGCCGGGAATTCTGGGAACTTATGAGAAATTCCGGAAGGGCTATGAGCTCCCGATTGTGCAGAACCAGGATGAGCGTCTGGCAGGGCGTCTGAAAAAGATGATTTCTCCTTTTATTCTGCGCAGGGTAAAAGGAGAGGTTTTAAAAGAGCTTCCTGACAAAATGGAGCAGATAGTGTACGCCAGAATGGGAGAAGAACAGAGAAAGCTCTATGAGGCCCACGCAGTCCGGCTTATGGAAAGCCTGGAAAAACAGAGCGACGAGGAGCTTCAAAAGGGGAAGCTTCAGATACTGGCAGAGCTGACCAGGCTGCGCCAGATCTGCTGTGCCCCTGAGATGCTGTATGAAAATTACAGCGAGACCTCCTGCAAGGTGGAGACCTGCATGGAGCTGATTCACCAGGCAATGTCCGGAAATCATAAAATCCTGCTGTTTTCCCAGTTTACAAGCGTATTTCCCATTTTGGAGAAACGTCTGCTGCAGGAAAAAATACCCTACTATGAGCTGACGGGCCAGACCTCCAAGGAAAACAGAATGCGGATGACAGAACAGTTTAATTCAGGAGACGTGCCGGTATTTCTGATCTCTTTAAAAGCAGGAGGGACGGGGCTGAACCTGACGGTTGCCAGTATCGTTATCCATTTCGATCCCTGGTGGAATCTTGCGGCTCAGAACCAGGCTACAGACCGGGCTCACCGGATTGGCCAGGAGAAGCAGGTAACAGTATTTAAGCTGATTGCACAGAATACAATCGAGGAAAAAATTATTAAGCTCCAGCAGGAGAAACAGAAGCTGTCCAGCCAGATCTTAGACGGAGAAGGCGCGGCGGCGTCTGCTCTGACGAAGGATGATTTTATGGAGATTTTGGAATTTTAACAGTGATTTCGAAGTTATAAGGGCAAAAAAGCCTGATTATTTTGTTGGTTTCTATAAAAACATTAAAAGAAAACTAAGAAAATTTTAGAAATAAGTGAAAAATGTACCTAAATTGAAAAAGTGAATTCCAGTGTAGAGGCGGAATTTAAAATTTCATTTTTGGTATAAATGTATAGGGGAGGCGTCCCACTTGCCTTCCCTCTCCCCACATGATATACTTATCTCAAAGCATATATTTCTTATTACAGGCCGGTTCAGGGCCGTCTAGGATTCTAATTATCATTTCAGAAAATCTATGCTTTTCCACAAATCAATGAAAAAGCAGGAGATTTTCGTTCTCCTGCGAAGGAGGACAAATGAATAAGGAAAGAAACGGAACAAGATTTGTATCTGAATCTGCACCCTCTGCATCTGGCTCCACGCTGCCAGCCAGAAGAGATTACAAGGATACGATTTTTCGCAGGCTGTTTCAGGACAGGGAAAACCTGCTGAGCTTGTACAATGCGGTGAACCGTACGTCTTATACGGATTCGGAGGCTCTGACCGTAGTGACGCTGGAGAACGCCGTGTATATGAACATGAAAAACGACGTGGCCTTTTTGCTGGATGCTAGGCTGAGCCTCTATGAGCACCAGTCTACCTGGAATCCCAACATGCCGCTGCGTGATTTATTTTATGTATCCAGGACGTACCAGGGGCTGGTGAAGGATGAAACCTTGTATTCATCTAAACAGTTGCGGCTTCCAGCTCCTCATTTTTTGGTATTTTATAATGGACAGAGGAGAGGGAGGAGCGCAGCATATTAAAGCTGTCAGATTCCTTCGAATATGCGGGAGACCAGAAAGAAGAGCCCAATCTGGAACTGAAGGTGTTAGTGTTAAATATCAATCAGGGGAAAAATAAGGAGCTGCTGGAGCTGTGCCGGACGCTTAAGGAATATATGATTTTTGTAGAACGAATCCGCCTTTACACAAAAACGATGGAGTTAGACGCAGCGGCAGAGCGGGCGGTGGATGAATGTATCCGTGAGGGAGTATTATCTAACTTTCTTAGAAAAAACCGAGGGGAGGCCATCGAGATGAGTATTTTTGAGTATGACGAGGAACGGGAGCTGAAGCTGATCCGCAGGGCGGAGTACGAGGAGGGCTTGAAAGTTGGGCGTGAAAATGGATTAAAGGATGGACGTGAAGATGGACTAAAGAGCCATCTGCGTTCTCAAGTGGTAAAAAAGCTGAAAAAGGGGAAAACAGTGGAACAGATTGCAGAGGAACTGGAAGAGGAAGTTCAGGAGATAGAGCAGGTAATAGGAGAATTGCAGAAGGGCCTTTAGTGTTTAGATTTTAGATAAAAGTGGAAGAAGAAAAGCATGAGTATTTTCCCCTCCCATTGCCATTTTCCCTGCCTTCTATTATAATAGGACTTCGGACGGCACATATGCGCAGAGGCTGTGCCGATTCCACATAAAATGAAATACAGCGGAGGAAATTCCATTGAATCAATATGAGATTATTGTGCTTGATTTGGACGGAACTCTGACAAATCGGGACAAGGTGATTACCCCGAAGACGAAGAAGGTGCTGCTGGAAATCCAGAGAAGGGGAAAGAAAATTGTGCTGGCTTCCGGGCGGCCCACCCAGGGAGTGATGCCTCTGGCGAAGGAGCTGGAGCTTGACCGGTACGGAAGCTACATTCTCTCCTATAACGGCGGCATGATCACCGACTGCAGGACGGGAGAGGTGATTTTTTCACGCCTGCTTCCGGTGGAGGCGAACCGGAAAATTATTCAGCTGGCGGAAGACGAGAGAGTTGACTTCCTCACCTATGAAAAGGACTCTATTATTACAAATAATAAGGAATGTCCATATGGGCTGATTGAGCAGAAAATTAACAGTATGGAAATCCGCCAGATTGAGGATATGAAGTCCTATCTGGACTTTCCGGTTCCTAAATTTCTGTTTCTAGACGACGGAGATTATCTGGCTATGGTGGAGCCGAGAGTGAAGGTGGCTCTGGGCAGCCGGTTCAGCGTTTACCGTTCCGAGCCGTTTTTTCTGGAAATTCTGCCTAAGGGAATTGACAAGGCCGCTTCTCTGGAGCGCCTGTTAGCCCACATCGGCATGACGAGAGAACAGATGATTGCCTGCGGCGACGGGTACAATGATTTGACGATGATTCAGTATGCGGGATTGGGAGTGGCCATGGAAAATGCAGTGCTGCCTGTCCGAAAGGCGGCTGATTTTATCACCTACTCGAATAACGACGACGGCGTGGCCCACGTAGTTGAAAAGTTCATGATGGAATAAAGAAAAGCGGTTAGATAACTTTCAGCTATTTTATGAGGAGATGACGGAAATGTAGCTGATTTATGCAGTCGGTTCGGCAGTATTTGCCGCTTTGACCTCTATATTGGCTTGGGGAATTGTATTTTTGACAGGCAGGCAGCAGGGAATAGGGGAGAACGGCAAAAAAGCTGGCTGTTTTTGATTTTATCAGGGCTGGCGGCAGGCGCTCCCTGGCTCTGCTATTACAGGGCGGTTCAAATCGGCCAGGTACCCAGGATGGTTCCCATCGATAGGCTGAGCGTTGCGCTCACCTTGATTCGGTCGGTTTTGCTGCTGTACGAGCAGTTTACGTGGAAGTCAGGGGGGCTTTTCTGCTCACAGTAGGAACGCTGGTGATGGCCTGGAGGGTAGAGGTGAAAGGCGTCTGTTAAATTGATAAAGTAATTAAGACTCTGGAGAGGGCCGCCGGAAGTGGAGCGGATTGCGGCTTTGACGCAGAGATAGCTAAAAAACAAAATATGGGCCAATACAAAAACCGCCTCTTCGTCACACCCACGAAGAAGCGGTTTTTCTGATCTGAACGGGTTAATTCAGACGTTTATTCTCTATGAAGTTC
The DNA here is from genome assembly GCF_003480545.1 of Clostridium sp. AM29-11AC. NCBI lineage: Bacteria > Bacillati > Bacillota > Clostridia > Eubacteriales > Clostridiaceae > Clostridium > Clostridium sp. AM29-11AC. Next base: position 93,147 of record NZ_QUJI01000007.1, on the reverse strand, counting down.
GCAGCCGCTGCGATTAAGCCATGCCGTTTACAGCCTTGGATAATCTGGAAACCTTGCGGGAAGCTGTGTTCTTGTGGTAAACTCCCTTTGTGCAGGCCTTGTCGATCTCGCTGGTAGCTACTAATAAAGCAGCCTGTGCAGCAGCCTTATCGCCGACAGCAACAGCAGCCTCTACCTTTTTAACTACAGTTTTAACCTTGGATCTGATAGCCTTATTTCTTGCAGCTCTTGTCTCAGCTACTAAGATTCTCTTTTTTGCAGATTTAATGTTAGCCAATCTGTACACCTCCATCGATTTTTGTAAATATCAATATTCTCTGGTTTGCATCAGAGCCTGGACACGGACAGTCTAATGTAAACATACTATTGTATTTTATCGGAAAGAGACGCATCTGTCAATAGTAAAAATAAGGGGAAATGCGATTTTTTGCAGCAGTCCGGCGCGTGACTTCCTGCTCTGTCTGCCGGCGCCGGAAATGCCCGGACACATAAAAAACAGTCTGACCGGTTACAATTTAACTAAAAAGAAGAAGCAGAAAAAATCAGCTGGGAAATGTTTCAGAAAACCATCAGAAACGATTGAATAAACAGGAGGAAAACCATGTCAGATACAGAAAAGCAGAAGACAGAGGCACAGAGAAGGGCAAGCCTGATTTCCGGCTTTCAGCCCAGGACCGATCTGGCTGTGGAGGAGCAGGAGAGCCGCGGGGAGGAATCGGGGAAGCTGAGAGGAGTGAGAGTGAGAGAGTGGCAGCACGGGGAGCGGAGAATCCGCCTGACAGAGGTAGCCATTCTGGATGAGCGCGGTGCGAAGGCCATGGGAAAGCCTGTTGGAACTTACCTGACGCTGGAAGCGCCGGAGCTGGCAAAAGAGGATGAATCGTACCACCAGGAAGCGTCTGCAGAGCTGGGAGAACAGCTTCTGTCCCTGGTCCAGAAATGCTGCCCGGACAATCCAAAGCCCAGGATTCTCATTGCAGGTCTTGGAAACCTCCAGGTGACGCCGGACTCTCTGGGCCCCAGAGTGGTGGAGCAGCTTCAGATGACGCGCCATCTGAATATGGAGTATGATCCCGGGTTCTGCCGGCGAAACGCTCTGCCTGTGCTGAGCGGAATCGTTCCGGGTGTTATGGCACAGACGGGAATGGAGACTGCGGAGATCATAAAGGGGATTGTGGGCCAGACGGGGCCGGATCTGCTGATCGCTGTGGACGCGCTGGCCGCCAGGAGCATCAGACGCCTCACAGCCACCATCCAGCTGACGGATACAGGGATCCATCCGGGCTCAGGTGTGGGAAACCACCGCCACAGCCTGACCAGGGAAAGCCTTGGTATTCCCGTAATTGCCATCGGAGTTCCCACTGTGGTGGGGGCCGCTGCCATTGTCCACGATACGGTTGAGAGCATGATACAGGCCCTCTCTGAAAGCGAGGGGACAAAAGGATGGGGAGACTATGTGCAGCGCCTGGAACCGGATGAGCAGTATGAGCTGATTCGGGAGCTCTTAGAGCCCCAGTTCGGTCCCATGTTTGTCACGCCCCAGGACATCGACGAGAGAGTGAGGCGCCTGAGCTTTACCGTGTCCGAGGGGATTCACGCTGCCCTTTACAGACAGAATGACACGGCATCTGCAGAGGCGTGACATACCCGGCAAAATAAACTGCTCTGCCATAGAACTGTAAAATAATCCGTCCCTCTGCATAGAATGTAGGAGGGAAAATACTGCCGGAAGGCCGGGCTGGCCAGAATCCGGCGAAAAGGCGGGATGGGAATGGCGCAGGCAAAACGGCATCGCAGCAGCTGGGAAAGAAAACTGAGACAGACAGCGGTACGGATGGAGAGCAGAGGAATCTGGCAGTCTCTCCGCCCTGCAGCTGTATCTGCCTGCATCTGCGGGCTTGTTTTTTTATGCCTTTCCCAGACGGCAGTGCCGCCCGTACCCGGACAGGAGAGAGGGCTTTCCCGCCTGGAGGAAACCCTGTTTTCAGCCTGTGGGAAGCTCTTGTTTCCAGCATCCTGTTTTCCGGGGCAGGATGAAAAAGCTTCAGACATGGATGCCATGCTTGCGGGAATGATCAGGGGAGGGGTGCCCTGGTACAGCATGATAAGCGGACCAGGGATAGATAAGCCGCCGGAGAGCGATCCCGCTTACAGGCGCTACCTTGAAAACCAGAAGGCTGCAGGGGAGTACAGAGAACTTGTGGATAAACTGTCCGCAAGCTCCGTTCTCGGTGGAAATTCTGGTTCTCTGCCAGGGGATGGCGGGGAGAGCACGGAATCGGAAAATCTGACTGCCTCCGGAACGCCCATTCTGGCCGAACTGGGGACTACGGCGGGAGAATTCCTCCTCAAGCGGTCAGAGCTGCCCGTTGCAGGGAAGACCTACCTTTTAGAACAGCTTGAGGACTATGACTATGTGATGAAAAATTTCTATACGGTTCATCCCACTGCCGCAGCCGGACGCGATATGATCAATGCGGAAACCTTTCTCTCAAAGGATTTTGCCCTGGAGCAGGACAGCTCCAAGCCTCAGATTCTCATTTACCACAGCCACTCCCAGGAGGAGTTTGCAGATTACCACAGGGGAAACCGTGAGGCGACGATTGTGGGGGTGGGGGAGTATCTGACAGAACTTCTCCGAAAGAAGGGCTATCAGGTGATCCACGATACCTCTGTCTATGATCTGAGGGAGGGAACGCTTGACCGGAGCAAGGCATATACATATGCGCTGGAAGGCATTGAGAGCATCCTGAAAGAAAATCCCTCCATCCAGGTAGTTCTCGACCTTCACAGGGACGGGGTGGCAGAAGGGACTCATCTGGTTCGGGAGATCAACGGAAAGCCCACGGCAACCGTGATGTTTTTTAATGGAACCAGCCAGACGCCGGACGGCCCAATCTCCTATCTGGAAAATCCCAACAGGGAAGATAACCTGGCCTTCAGCTTCCAGCTGAAGCTCTGCGCGGAGGCCTTCTATCCCGGCTATACGAGAAATATTTATCTGAAGGGGCTGCGCTACAACCTTCACGTCCGCCCGAGAAGCGCCCTCATCGAGGTGGGAGCCCAGACGAACACCTATGAGGAGGCCCTGAATGCCATGGAGCCCCTGGCAGAGCTTCTCGACACTGTGCTGGGGAAAAGACAGATGGGACAGCAGCAAGGTCGGATGACCGGAATGCAGGACTGAAAAGACAGCACAGACGGCAAAAAATAGAGGCCAGTCTGTTGCAGGAAAAAGAAAAAAATGATATATTCTACTATATGCTGCCCGGGTGCGGCAAAAGGGAGGGAGAGGACGTTTGCCTTCCTTCCCGGACAATACGAAGAAAAGAGGAGAACAGATGGCAATAGTTGACCAGAGCAAAATCAGAAATTTTTGTATTATCGCCCATATCGATCACGGCAAGTCAACCCTTGCAGACAGAATTATAGAGATGACCGGCCTTCTCACCAGCAGGGAGATGCAGGCCCAGGTGCTTGACAACATGGAACTTGAGAGGGAGAGAGGAATCACCATCAAGTCCCAGGCGGTGCGCACGGTGTACAAGGCAAAGGATGGGGAGGAGTATATCTTCAACCTTATCGACACTCCAGGACACGTTGACTTTAACTATGAGGTATCGCGAAGCCTCGCTGCCTGTGACGGGGCCATTCTGGTAGTGGATGCAGCCCAGGGAATCGAGGCACAGACCCTGGCAAACGTATATCTGGCCCTGGATCACGATCTGGACGTGTTCCCCGTTATTAATAAGGTAGATCTTCCAAGCGCAGATCCCGATCATGTGGCGGCAGAGATCGAGGATGTGATCGGCTTAGAGGCCCACGACGCACCGAGGATCTCGGCCAAGACAGGCTTGAATGTGGATCAGGTGCTGGAGCAGATCGTGGAAAAGATCCCTGCACCCAAGGGAGATTCCGAGGCGCCCCTTCAGGCCCTGATCTTTGACTCCCTCTACGATTCCTACCGGGGAGTTATCGTGTTCTGCCGTATAAAAAACGGAACGGTGAAAAAAGGCACTCCCATTAAGATGATGGCCACAGGTGCCACAGCAGAGGTTGTGGAGGTGGGATACTTCGGCGCCGGACAGTTTATCGCCTGCGACGAGCTGTCTGCCGGAATGGTAGGCTATATTACGGCCAGCATTAAGAATGTGCGTGATACCCGTGTGGGAGATACCATCACAAACAGAGAAAATCCCTGCAGCGAGCCCCTGCCGGGCTACAAGAAGGTAACGCCCATGGTGTACTGCGGCATGTATCCGGCCGACAGCGCCAAATACCCGGATCTGAGAGATGCGCTGGAGAAGCTGCAGCTCAATGATGCGGCCCTGTTCTTTGAGCCGGAGACCTCCCTGGCCCTGGGATTTGGCTTCCGGTGCGGATTCTTAGGACTTCTGCACCTGGATATTATCGAGGAGAGGCTGGAGCGGGAGTACAACCTGGATCTGGTGACAACAGCTCCCGGCGTTATCTACCGCGTCCACAAGACGAACGGAGAGATGATTGAGCTGACGAACCCCTCCAACCTTCCGGATCCGTCAGAGATTGAATATATGGAGGAGCCCATTGTGACGGCTGAGATTATGGTGACCTCCGACTATGTTGGAGCCATCATGCAGCTGTGCCAGGAGAGAAGGGGCAATTACCTGGGCATGGAGTACATTGAGGGGACAAGGGCGCTCTTAAAGTACGAGCTCCCGCTCAATGAGATTATCTACGACTTCTTCGATGCCCTGAAGTCCCGCTCCAGAGGCTATGCGTCCTTTGACTACGAGCTGAAGGGCTATGAGAGATCTGAGCTTGTAAAGCTGGACATCCTTGTAAACCGCGAGGAGGTGGATGCCCTCTCATTCATCGTGTTTGCCGGCTCTGCCTACGAGAGGGGAAGGAAGATGTGCGAGAAATTAAAGGAGGAGATCCCCCGCCATCTGTTTGAGATCCCGATTCAGGCGGCCATCGGCGGCAAGGTCATTGCCAGGGAGACGGTGAAGGCTATGAGAAAGGACGTTCTGGCAAAATGCTACGGCGGCGATATTTCCCGAAAGAGAAAGCTGCTGGAGAAGCAGAAAGAGGGAAAGAAGCGTATGCGCCAGATCGGAAATGTGGAGATTCCGCAGAAGGCATTTATGAGTGTCCTGAAGCTGGATGAAGAATAATTACGGAATGAAACAAAACAGAGAAAAAGGAGCCATACAGATGGAAACAGGCAGCAGACCCATCCCTCTGGAGCTCTATATCCACATCCCCTTCTGTATCCGCAAATGCGCCTACTGCGATTTCCTGTCCTTTCCGGCAGGGGAGGAGGAGAGAAGCCTCTACGTGGAACAGCTGGCGAGGGAGATTGAGGAGGCGGGTGCCGCTTTCGGTGAATATGTGGCAGAGACGGTATTTATCGGAGGCGGCACCCCCTCTGTGCTTGAAGGTGCGCAGATCGGAAGGATTATGGATGCTATGAGGGAGAGCTTTCATTTATCTGAGGAAGCAGAAATTACCATGGAGGTAAACCCTGGCACGGCCAGTCCCGAAAAGCTGAGAAGCTGGCGCCGTTCAGGCATCAACCGCCTGAGCCTGGGGCTTCAGTCTGCACAGAACCGGGAGCTCAGATACCTGGGAAGGATTCACACGGCGGAGGATTTTCTGGAGAGCTTTCATGCAGCCAGAGAGGCAGGCTTTGAGAATATCAATGTGGATCTCATGTCCGCCCTCCCCGGCCAGACAGAGGAGGCCTGGGAGGACACCCTGAAAAAGGTGCTGTCCCTAATGCCGGAGCATATCTCAGCCTACAGTCTGATTATTGAAGAGGGGACCCCGTTTTACGAGAAGTACGGAACAGAGGGGATGGAAAGAAAGGGGAAGGCCCGGGCTCGGGCGGATTTGCCGCCCCTGCCGGACGAGGATACGGAGCGAAGCATGTACGAGGCCACAGAGCGGATCCTGAGTGAGGCAGGATATCACCGCTATGAGATTTCCAACTACGCAAGGCCGGGGTTTGAGTGCCGCCACAACAGAGGATACTGGACAGGCACAGAGTATCTGGGGCTTGGACTGGGAGCTTCTTCCTACATAATAAGAAACCGGGAAGCAGACCTGGGAGGCTGCCCGGACGAAGCCGGCCTTCTGGCGCTTTCCGGAGCGGAGCGATTTTTAAATACCCCGGATATGGGGAAATACCTGGCATATTCCAGGGAGGACTTCAGGGCGGGAAGGCATACAGAGGGAAGAGACCGCCTCACCTGGAAGGACAGGATGGAGGAGTTTATGTTCCTGGGGCTCAGGCTCACAGAAGGGGTGGCAGAACAGGAATTTGAACGCCGGTTTGGCTGTCCCATCAGGCAGGTTTATGGGAAGGCACTGGAAGAGTGCGTTCGGGAAGGGCTGATGGAGTATGTGCACGATCCCGCCTGCAGCGGGAGCGTGAGCCCGGACGGCCTGGTTCAGACTCAGGGCAAAGAGGCCCTGGACAGCCGGTGGCGCCTGACAGGCAGAGGCGTGGATGTGAGCAACTGGGTGCTGGCAAAATTCCTCATAGATGAAAAGGCGTAGCTGTTGTCGGACCATGTCTGGTGTGCTATCATGTAAAACAGTGAAGGCAGGCGGACATGGTGAGAGCCAGGGAATAAAGAAGAGAGAAGCCGGCAGGAGCAATAGACCGGCCAGACAGAGAGCTGCATCTGCAGGAACATACAGAAAATACATGACATAAGAGCCGGAGCAGAGCCTGTGCAGCATCTGCCCTGATCTGCACTCCGGCCATACTGGGAGGAAAAAATGGAAATTTCACTGACACAATATCTGATCGTCTGTCCCCTTGTATTTCTGGCAGGCCTGATGGATTCAATCGCAGGCGGAGGGGGACTTATCTCACTCCCAGCCTTTATGATAGCCGGAATCCCGGCACACCTTTCTCTGGGAAGCAATAAGATGTGCTCTGTGATGGGAACGGTTGTCTCCACAGCCAGATTCGCAAAAAACGGGTTTATCAATTTTAAAACTTCCATCTGGTTTGCCGCCGCAGCCCTGATTGGCTCTTCCATCGGCTCCCATCTTGTGCTCCTGGTGAGCGAGGGAGTGATCGAAAAGCTGATGCTTGTCATCCTGCCGATTGTGGCAGTCTACGTGCTCTGGAACAAGAATCTGGGAGATGACTCCAAGGCGGGGACTCTCTCCAAGGGGAAGATGTTTGCCATCAGCATGGCGGCGGCTCTGATTGTGGGAGCCTACGACGGATTCTACGGGCCGGGCACGGGAACCTTTCTGATCCTGATTTTAACCGGAGCAGCCCGCTACACCATGAAGGAGGCTGCGGGGACGACGAAGGTGATCAATCTGGCTTCCAATGCGGCAGCCTTTGCCACCTTCCTTCTGAACGGAAAGGTGCTGATTCCCCTCGGATTTGTGTCCGGCCTGTTCTGCATACTGGGACACTACATCGGCTCCGGCCTGGTACTCACAAACGGGAAAAAGATTGTGCGCCCGGTGGTTCTCATCGTGCTGGCGATCCTGTTTGTGAAGGTTCTGATGGGATAGCGGGACTGTGCCCGGCAGCCCGGACGGCTGCCGCAAAGAGAGAGCGGGACGGCCGCCATATGAGGACCGCTCAGCCTTAGAATGGGACAGAGTGAGAATAAGGCAGACGGAAAATGAGATGGATTGAGAATGGGACAGTCTGAGAATAAGATAGTTTGAGAATGAAACAGTCTGAGAATAAGACAGACTCAGAATAAGACAGACTCAGAATCAGAAAGTCTGAGCATGGGACAGATTCGGAAAAACGACAGAGAGGAAAGCAGGAGAAACGGAGGTAACTGCAGATGAAATGGAAAAAATTTACGCTGACCACCACCACAGAGGCAGTGGATCTGGTCAGCAGCATGTTTGATGAGATAGGAATTGAGGGAATCGAGATTGAGGACAATGTGCCTCTGACAGAGAAGGAGACGAAGGGAATGTTTATCGACATTCTCCCGGAGCTTCCGCCGGACGACGGGACAGCGAAGGTCAGCTTCTATCTGGATGACGATGCGGACACGGAAAGTATTCTCGGACAGGTGAGGGAAGGGCTTGAGGAGCTTAAGCTGTTTGTAAACCTGGGAGCCTGTACCATTGAGGAGTCGGAGACGGAGGACAAGGACTGGATTAACAACTGGAAGCAGTATTTTAAGCCCTTCACTGTGGACGACATTCTGATCAAGCCTACCTGGGAGGAGATCCCAAAGGAGCATGAGGACAAGCTGCTGATCCAGATCGATCCGGGAACCGCCTTCGGTACGGGAATGCATGAGACAACCCAGCTGTGCATCCGCCAGCTGAAGAAATATGTGACTCCCGAGACCAGACTCCTGGATGTGGGAACCGGAAGCGGAATCCTTGGAATTACAGCCTTAAAGCTGGGAGCCAGGGAAGTGTTCGGAACCGATCTGGACGAAAACGCCATTGTGGCAGTAGGTGAAAACCTGGAGGCAAACGGAATCGGGGAGGGACGATTTACCGTGGTCCAGGGAAACATCATTGACGATAAGGAGATACAGGACAAAGCCGGCTACGAGTGCTATGACGTGGCAGTGGCCAATATTCTGGCAGATGTGATCATCCTGCTTCAGAAGGAAATCCCGGTTCACATCAAAAAGGGCGGCATCTTTATCACATCGGGTATCATTAACATGAAGGAGCAGGCTGTGAGGGAGGCATTTGCGGCCAATGACTCCTTTGAGGTTTTGGAGGTAACCTACCAGGGAGAGTGGGTCAGCGTGACTGCAAGGAGAGTAAAATAAGAGGGGTTTTAAGGGCGCATGTATCATTTTTTTGTTGACAGATCCCAGATCCATCCGGAACACATCACCATTACAGGGCCGGATGTCAACCATATCAGGAATGTCCTGCGGATGAAGACCGGAGAGCAGGTATTAATCAGCAACGGAGAGGACCGGGATTATCTCTGCCGTCTGTCCCGGATCGATCCGGATGAGGTGGAGGCAGAGATTATCCGGGAAAAAGAGGAGACAACAGAGCTTCCCGCCAGAGTCTGCCTGTTTCAGGGGCTTCCAAAGGGAGATAAGATGGAGCTGATCATTCAGAAGGCAGTGGAGCTTGGAGCCTATCAGATTATCCCTGTGGCTTCCAAGCGGGCGGTGGTAAAGCTGGATAAGAAGAAGGAGGAGGCAAAGCTCAGACGGTGGAATGCCATTTCGGAGAGTGCGGCCAAGCAGTCTAAGAGACGGATCATCCCCCAGATCGCACCGGTTATGGAGTTTCGGGAAGCGCTCTCGGCTGTCTCCGGATTCGACTTGGCCTGCATCCCCTATGAGTGTGAGTCGGGCATGGAGGCTGTCAGGAAATTTGTGGGTCAGGCTGACGCCGGGCAGAGGATTGCCGTATTCATCGGGCCGGAGGGAGGCTTTGAGGAGGCAGAAGTCGAGGCGGCTGTCCAGGCAGGGGTCGTGCCGGTGAGCCTTGGAAAGCGGATTCTGAGGACAGAGACGGCAGGACTGTGCATGCTGTCTGTGCTGGCATTTAAGCTGGAGGGCGGAATTTAGGAGAGACATACGGTGGAGGGCAGACGCAGTGTCCGCTGCACCGGGGAAGAAAAGGAGCAGAGAATGGAAGCATATTTTGATAATTCGGCGACCACGAAGGTATTCGACTGTGTGAAGGATGCGGTGGTTCATGCCATGACAGAGGATTACGGGAATGCAGCCGCCCGCCATATGAAGGGCGTGGAGGCAGAGAGGCTGATAAAGGAAGCCAGGGCAGAAATTGCCAGGTCCCTGAAGGTTCAGGAAAAAGAGATTCTGTTTACCTCCGGCGGTACAGAGTCCAACAATACGGCTCTGATCGGGACAGCCCTTGCCAACCAGAGGGCGGGAAAGCACCTGATCACCACGGCAGTGGAGCATGCGTCCGTCTATAACACCATGGAATTTCTGAGAGAGCAGGGATTTGAGATCACCTATCTTCCGGTGGATTCCTACGGCTGCATTTCCCTGGATGAGCTGCGGGATGCGGTGAGAGAGGACACGATTCTGGTATCAGTCATGTATGTCAACAATGAGATCGGAGCCGTGGAGCCGGTGGAGGAGATCTCACGGGTGATCAGGGAAAAGAATCCCAGAACCCTGTTCCATGTAGACGCCATCCAGGCCTATGGAAAGTATGTGATCCGCCCCAAAAAGCAGGGAATTGACCTTTTGTCGGTCAGCGGGCACAAGATTCACGGCCCCAAGGGCGTGGGATTTTTGTATATCGATGAGAGAGTAAAAATCCGTCCCCTTCTCTACGGAGGCGGGCAGCAGAAGGGGATGCGTTCCGGAACGGAGAATGTGCCGGGCTGTGCCGGACTGGGAGCGGCCGTAAAGGAGGTCTACACGGATCACGAGGCCAAGATTGAACGGCTCTATGGCCTCAGGGAGCGCATGATCGAGGGATTAAAGGCTCTGCCTGGCGTTACCATAAACGGCCATGAGGGACGGGAGAATGCTCCTCAGATCGTGAGCGCCAGCTTCGAGGGCGTGAGAAGCGAGGTGCTGCTCCACGCGCTGGAGGAAAAGGGGATCTACGTTTCCTCCGGCTCCGCCTGCTCTGTCAACCATCCCGGAGTCAGCGGAACCCTCAGGGGAATCGGAGTGAAAAAAGAGCTTCTCGACTCCACGATCCGTTTCAGCTTCGGCCTGTTCAACACGCCGGAGGAGGTAGATTACTGTCTGGAGGTTCTTGCAGAACTTCTCCCGGTGCTCAGAAGATACAGAGCCAGGTAGGAAGGCGCAGGAGCCTTGCCTGAGGCACAGAGAAAACAAAAAGAGAGGAATCAGAATGTTTCAGTCATTTTTAATTAAATATGCCGAGATTGGCTTAAAGGGAAAAAACCGATATGTGTTCGAGGATGCGCTGATGAAACACATCCGCCGCTCCTTAAAGGGATTAGACGGCGAGTTTACGGTATCAAAAGAGTCAGGGCGCATCTATGTGGAAGCTCAGACCGCATTTGACTATGACGAGGTTGTGGAGGCCCTCCAGAGAGTGTTTGGAATTGCAGCCATCTGTCCGATGATGCGGGTGGAGGATCTGGGCTTTGAGGAGCTGAAAAACCAGGTGATCTCCTACATCAGAGAGGTCTATCCGGAGCAGAACTTTACCTTCAAGGTAAACTGCCGCCGTGCCAACAAGCAGTATCCGGTGCGCTCAGAGGAGATGAACCGGGAGCTTGGAGCCGTGATCCTGGACGCTTTTCCAGAGACGAAGGTAGATGTCCACAATCCCCAGGTACTCTTAAATGTGGAGGTCAGAAGCAAGATAAACCTGTACTCCCTGGTGATTCCGGGCCCCGGCGGTATGCCTGTAGGGACCAACGGAAAGGCCATGCTCCTGCTTTCAGGAGGAATCGACAGTCCGGTGGCAGGCTATATGATCGCCAAACGAGGCGTTATTATTGAAGCTACCTATTTCCATGCGCCGCCTTACACCAGCGAGAGAGCAAAGCAGAAGGTCATTGACCTGGCAAAGATCGTGGCCAGATATTCCGGCCCCATTAAGCTCCATGTGGTAAACTTTACGGACATTCAGCTCTACATTTACGACAAGTGTCCTCATGAGGAGCTGACGATTATCATGCGCCGCTATATGATGAAGATCGCCGAGGAGATTGCGAAAAAGGATGAGTGCCTGGGACTGATCACAGGGGAGAGCATCGGTCAGGTGGCCTCCCAGACGGTTCACTCTCTGGCAGTTACAAACGAGGTCTGCACCCTCCCTGTATTCCGTCCGGTAATCGGATTTGACAAACAGGATATTGTGGACATCTCCCAGAAAATCGGCACCTTTGAGACTTCGATCCAGCCATACGAGGACTGCTGCACCATCTTCGTGGCCAAGCATCCGGTGACAAAGCCGAACCTGGATGTCATCCGCCGCTCCGAGACAAAGCTCTCAGAGGAGATCGACGGGATGGTGAAGAAGGCTGTGGATACCGCGGAAGTAATCTGGTGCTAAAGGACGAACAGAAGACGAAACGCCGGGCCCTGTCACGGATGTAAGGTGTCAGGGCAGCGGCGGTATATAAAAGGCTCCTCTGCCTGTGCAGAGGAGCCTTAAATTGAAATGTAACTGTTTTCTGAATTCTTTTATGAGGGATATCTGCAGAAATCTGATACCGGGAAAAGCAGGTGCTTTACCTGTATCCATCAATTTGTTCCTGCGATTTATTCTACAATATAAGGAGCCAGAACGGTGAGGATTTCGTCAACCTGGGACTCAGAGTGGATGTTTAAGTCGATCGGCTTGGAGAGATCCAGACTGAAAATACCCATAATAGACTTTGCATCAATCACGTATCTTCCGGATACGAGATCAAAATCTACGTCAAATTTTGCTAAATCGTTGACAAAAGATTTAACTTTATCGATAGAATTTAAAGAAATGCGAACTGTTTTCATTGTAAAAACCTCCTCTGGCTCATATGTGCCGTCTGTTTTATTTTTGGCTTGATAACCCTGTTTCTATACTACAAATATAACAGGGAAAAGTCAAGTGTGAGATTGAGGGAAATGTGTAAAGAAATATGCAAAACTGTTTAAAGAATCTGTATGGTTCAGGGAGAGAGAAAACAGATGAAAGAGGGAGAAAGGCTGGAAGATGGAAAAGAGCAGGAAAATAAGAATTGCGCTGGGCCAGATGGGGCTTTCAGGGGGAAATAGAGGAGTGTTCAGGCAGGTGACAGAGGAGATGGCAAAAGCGGCGGCCGGAGCGAAAGCGGAGCTTCTCTGTCTGCCGGAGCTGTCCTCCTGCGGGTATTTTATCAGACGGGAAGAGCTTTTGCAGGCAGCAGTTCCGGCAGAAGCAGAGGCCTCTCGGATCGGAGAGACAGCCAGAAAATATGGGATCTCCATTATTTCAGGATACCCGGAACGGGATGGAGACAGGATTTACAATTCCTGTGTGGCTGTAAAGAACACTGGAGAGCTGATTGGAAACGTGAGGAAGGTAAACCTGTGGAAGAGCGAAAAGAAGCGGTTTTCAGAGGGAAATGATTTCCCGGTACTGGATACCTGTACCGGGAAGGCGGCTGTGATCCTCTGCTACGATCTGGAATTTCCAGAGCCGGCCAGAATTGTCTCCATGAAGGGGGCTGAACTTTTATTCTGCCCGGCGGCCTGGAGCCGGCCGGCAGAGCAGCGTTGGAAAACGGATCTTGCGGCAGCAGCTGTCTCGAACCTGGTGTTTGTGGCAGGATCCAATTACTGTGGTGAATTTTGCTGCGGAAACGCTTCTCTCTACGGGCCGGACGGAAGGTGCAGGGCTCCGGAGCGGGAGATTCTTCTGAATATTCCTGGCGCCGGAGAAAACAAGGTGTTCATATTTGAAATAGACAAGGCGGAAATTCAGAGAGAGCGGGAAAAAATTCCTTATTACGAGGACTGGAAGGGAAATATATATGCACGAATGATGAGAGAAGCCTGGGAAAACAGGCAGGGGCTTGGAGAATCGACGCAGAATGGACGGAGCGTGTTCAGGACGGCAGAAGAATAAAAAAGGGCACAGCTGAGCAAGGATGGCAGAGTCCGGGAGGGAGAGCCATCGATCTTGCCAGGCTGTGTTTTTTTGTACCAATTTTCGTATTTCTATAACACAGCTATGGTACAGGCCACGGCTTTCGGCAGTTTTATTTCAAAAGAAAAATAAGAATAAATAGGAGATATAACTAAAAAATTATACCTTATTTCAAATTATCATATAATTTCCCGTACTATTCGGTTAATTGTATAATTAAATCAGACCTCAGGAAAAAAAGACGTTTTCAATCTGAGAGGAACAGCGGAAAAAGATGCCAGGCCTGACAAAACAGAACCGTATTCAGAAAAAAAGAAAGGAAGAGGAGAGACAATGGAAGATAACAGAATGATTGAGTGTATAGAAAGGGCACATTATATTTTGTCCAATCTGATGGCTGTAAAACCAGGGGAAGAGGTACTGATTGCCATCGATCCCCAGACCGACATGAGGATGGCAAATGCCATGGCTGCCGCAGCTCTGATGTGCGGAGCTGAATATAATGTCAGCATGATGCCAATCCGCGGTAAGGATAAAGCTACAATTTTCCCGAAGACACTGGAAACGGCAATGGATGCCTGCGATGTATTTGTGGGTATGACGACTGCTTCCGGCGCGGCAATTTATAATAACCATCTGAAAGAACTGATTAATCAGAAGAAACTGAGAGAGGTTTCTATCTGCCTGAGAAATATTGACAATTTTACAAGAGGAGGGGCTCTGGCAGACTATGAGAAGGTTTATGCAGACGGCGTAAAGCTGCAGGAAATCTGGCGCGGCAAAAAGACAGCTCATGTTACCACTCCGGCAGGAAGCGATCTGTATATGGAAATGAACCAGATGGAGCCGATTATTGAGTGCGGAATTGCCAGGAATCCGGGAGATGCCATGGCCTGGTCAGACGGGGAAGTATCTCTTGGGCCAGTAATTGGAACAACTCATGGAAAGCTGGTGGTGGACGGGCCGATTTGCTACTATGGATGCCCTTCTGTACCCGTAGAGCTTAAAATCGAAGAAGGCAGAATTACAGAGGTAGTCGGAGGAGATCCTAAAATCTGCAAAGAGATTCGCAGGCAGATTGCGGAAGTCAAAGACAGCGACAATATTGCAGAGATTGGAATCGGACTGAATCCGGCCTGTATGTTTAACGGAGATTTTGAGGAGGAAAAGAAGGCCAGAGGTACCTGTCATATTGCTATGGGAAATGGATTCTATTACGGACAGCCGGCCCGCTCCACTGTTCATATCGATATGGTACAGTATAATCCCACTGTGATTTTTGATGAAGGCAAAGAAACAGAAACAGTAGTTGTAGAAAATGGAAAAGTAGTGTGTCTGGGGGACAGATAAAAGACTGCTTATAACGACAGGCAGGCGGCTGGGGGTGAACGGTCTACAGGCAAAACTGCAGCCGCCTGCACTCAGAGGGGGAAGTAGAGATAACACGAAAAGGAGGAAAAAGATGGGAGAGGGCAGAATCGTAAAAATTGCATTGGGGCAGATGAAGGTTTTTCAGGGGGACACAGAAAAAAATCTTAAAAAAATACTGGATTTAACGGATCAGGCAGCGGCTCAGAATGCAGATATTATATGCTTCCCGGAACTTGCCTACTGCGGATATTTTCTGGAGTCAGAAGAACTCCAAAGGCTTGCGCAGCCTCAGGATGGCCCGTTTGTTCAGACACTTCGGGAAAAGGCAAAAAGTGCTGGAATTCATATTATAGCCGGTTATGCGGAAGCTGGGGAAATTCCGGGGATAATGTATAATTCCTGCATCTTTATTGATGACCAGGGAGAAATTATCGGAAACATGCGGAAAGTAAATGCCTGGGGCCAGGAAAAACTGAAATTCCGTGAGGGGAGAGAATTTCCTGTGATCCAGACAAAATTTGGCAAAGTTGGAATGCTCATCTGCTATGATGTAGAGTTTCCGGAGCCATCCAGGATTGAAGCACTGAAAGGAGCGGAAATTGTATTCTGCTCAGCAGTATGGAGCATTCCTGCAGCCAGGCGGTGGGATGTGGATTTGGCAGGAAATGCACTCTTTAACTTGATGTTTATGGCAGGGGCCAATCCGGTTGAGGATAATTGCTGCGGTTCATCTAAAATTGTTGGGCCAGATGGAGAGGTGATTGCTGAGGCTTCCAAAACAGATGAGGAACTTTTGATACAGGAAATTGATCTGGAGGATGTACTGAGGGTGAGAAGCAGAATTCCGTATTTTAATGATTTTAAAGAGGACACCTTTTCTATGGAAGCGCTGAAAAAATATTAGGAAAGGGGGCGGCATATATGGAAGAGACAGGAAGGACAAATGGAACGGGGGAAACTGCAAAGTATCAGGAAGGAGCGCTTAAAATACACAGGCTGACGCCTGCAGAGGTGATTTTTTCTGTAGTTGGCTGCGGGATTGGATCCGGATGCCTTGGAACTGCCTACTCAGCCCGCCTGGCAGGGCTGCCGGTTCTTGTATTCTGGTTTATTGTAACAGGGCTGCTCACACTTTTTTCCATGATGTATGTGGCTGAGGCCACTCTGAGAACAAGGACGATGGTTCAGCTGCCGGGGCTTGCCGAGAGGTATGTGGGATCTGCCGGTTCTCTGCTGATTTTTATTGCCGTAGTGATCAATTCCCTGAGCTGTATGATCGCTTATTTTTCCGGCAGCGGGGATATCATTAATGAGCTTCTGGGGATACCCGGCTGGGCGGGAACCCTGCTCTTCCTGATTCCGGCAGCCGGGGTGTCCTGGTTTGGCCTGAAGGCAATGGGAGTGGGGAATAAGCTGATGAGCGTCGGGATGATTATTATGCTTGTAGTACTCACGATTGCCTCGTTCCTGTCGAAGGACGGGGATTTCAGCCGGGTAACGGAAAGCAACTGGTCCTATGCGATTCCCATTTTTAATGTAGCCGCATTCAGCTATATCGGGCAGTATCTGGTACCTGATTTGGCCAGAGGCCTGTCCCACGATCCTAAAAAACTGGCTCCTGCTGTTTCAATCGGCCAGCTGCTTGTCTGTATTCTGCTGATTATCGTCCCGCTTGGGGTAATGTACCTGACTCCGGCCGATGAGCTGACAGAGGTGGCTACGATTGCCTGGGGACGCTCTCTGGGATTGTGGGCGATGTACACGGCCAATATTTTTGCCCTGGTAGCGATGCTTACCTCCTACTGGGCCATTTCCCAGACACTCCTCTCCAATATTGTAGATAAATTCCGATTTCACTCAGATGAAGATATAAAAATCAGGCTTCCAATTACTCTTGTAATAGTAGGAATCCCACTGTTTTTAGCTCTCGGCGGATTCGTAGGTTTTGTAGATGCAATCTATTTTTCAGGAACCTTTGCAGGGGCAATTATGGCAATTCTTCCTATTTTTATGCTTCGGGGAGCTCGGAAAAAGGGGGAAATCGAGCCTGACTGGAACTGTGGCTGGATGGCCAATCCGGTAATTCAAGGTATCATTATTATTTTATACAGCGGTACAATTCTCTACGCGGTTTGCGGAGCGATGGGTCTCCTTCCGGCTGGATGGTAGATAAGGCAGAAAAGAAAACAGAAGGCAAAATGTGAAGAAGACATTTTGCCCTCTGTTTTTGCTGCTTTCGAGGAAAGCCTTTGCCGCGCGGCATTGTCAGAATAAGACGGCGGTCTGCGGCAATCGGAAACAATATCTTTGTGTTGATAATTATCTATTTGCAGTCTATACTATTAATTATTAATCAAAGCAGGAAAAAATGATAAATTTTGAAAATGGAAATTGAGGGATAGTATGATCAATGAGATGAAATATGTATATGCCGTTTACCAGGAAAAGAGCTTTTCAAAAGCGGCTCGTAAAATGTTTGTCAGCCAGCCGGCATTGAGCAATATGGTAAAAAAGGCTGAGGCAGAGATAGGAAGGCCAATATTCGACAGAAGTACCATCCCTTTGACAGTTACAAAGGAGGGCATGTATTATATTCGTTCAGTCGAACAGATTTTTCAGATCCAGAGAAATACGGAAAACTACTTTAAAGATTTACAGAATCTGAAAGGAGGAACCCTGTCTATTGGAGGTTCTTCTTTTTTCTGTTCTTTTGTTCTGGCCAGCCTTATCGGAGAATTTAAACGGCTTCATCCTGCGGGTTTCCATTGATCTTCTGGAGGGAAATATCCGGGAGCTGAGAAGAGGGATACAGGAGGAAAGCCTGGATTTAATTATAGAGACAGCTTTAAAGACAGGAGAACCGGGAATGGATACATGGCTCTACACAGAGGAGTCTATCATTTTGGCCGTTCCGGCAGAGTTTGAGATAAACAAAAAATTTCAGCCGTACCGTCTGACAGGAAACGATCTTCTGGCGGGAAATATTCTGAAGAAAGAGCCGGTACCCCTGGAAAGCTTTTGTAATACTCCATTTATTATGATGAAACCGGGGAATGATATGAATGGACGCGGGCTTCAAATCTGCCGGAACGCAGGATTCTCACCGAAGATATCCATGCAGATTGATCAGGTAATGACGTCTTTCAATATAGCCGCTCAGGGAATCGGCGCTGTTTTTATTCGTGACAGTATTGTAAAATACATGCCGGAGATGGAGCGCCTGGTGTATTACAGAATCGGTGATCCTCTGGCCAGACGGCAGATATTTTTCGGTGTCAAGCATGGCCGATATATGAGTACGGCTGTCCGTGAATTTCTGAGACTTTCCGGAGCCAGAAAATGCGGCTCCAGTTCTGAAAAACAGGAGGGATGATTCAGCCTTCCTTATGGAGCAGAGCGGAACAGTCGCTCAGCAAAACCGGGAATAGCTATAGCAGAAGCCACAGAACAGATGACTTCTGCTTTTTTCTGTCTGCCGGCGGCGCTGAGTCCTGCAGATATGGTAAAATCTCAATTTCATATGGACTTTCTTCTGCACAGCTGGTAAAATAATCAGAACTGTCAGAAGAGAGTAAAGCTTCCCGGATATGCGGGGAGCCAGAGACGGCAAGAGCGCGGAATCAGAATGATTGTGTTCCGATACAGTGAAAGATAGAATGAAGCTACAGAAAGGAAGCGTAAAAATGAGAAAAGCCGCCCTTCACAATTTGGGATGTAAGGTAAATGCTTATGAAACAGAGGCCATGCAGCAGATGCTTGAGGATGCAGGGTATGAGATTGTCCCCTTCCGGGAGGGGGCAGATGTGTATGTGATCAATACCTGCTCTGTCACGAATGTGGCAGATAAAAAGTCCAGGCAGATGCTCCACCGGGCTAAGAAGATGAATCCCTCAGCAGTGGTTGTGGCAGCAGGCTGCTACGTGCAGGCAGCAGGGGAAGAGCTGAAAAAGGATGAGGCAGTCGACCTTGTGATTGGGAACAACAGGAAAAAGGACCTGGTGGAGGTATTAGAGCGGTATTTTAATGAGCACGAAGGGACAGACGACATCATCGATATTGGAAAGACCAGTGAATATGAGAAGCTGCATATCAGAAAGATCGCCGATCACACGAGAGCCTTTATCAAGGTTCAGGACGGCTGCAACCAGTTCTGCAGCTACTGTATTATTCCATATACAAGAGGCCGCGTAAGGAGCCGTCCCATGGAGGATGTGGTGCAGGAGGTGGAGGCGCTGGCAGCCTCAGGATATAAGGAAATCGTGCTGACAGGCATCCATTTAAGCTCCTATGGGGCAGACTTTAAGAGGACGGCAGAGAATCCGGAGGCTGCGGCGGATCTGCTGTCTCTGATTGTCCGCCTTGACAGGATACCGGGAATCGAGAGAATCCGTCTGGGCTCTCTGGAACCCCGCATCATCACAGACGAGTTTGCAGAGACGCTTGCTGGACTGAAATCCTTCTGTCCCCATTTTCACCTCTCCCTTCAGAGCGGGTGCAATGAGACCTTAAAGCGTATGAACCGCCACTATACCACAGAGGATTACGAAGCCCGCTGTGAAATTCTGAGAAGATACTTTCATAACCCGGCAATCACCACAGATGTGATTGTGGGCTTCCCCCAGGAAACAGAGGAAGAGTTTGAGGAGACAAGGCAGTTTTTAAAGAGAATTCATTTTTACGAAATGCACATCTTTAAATATTCCAGGCGCGAGGGGACAAGGGCCGCTGTCATGGAAGGTCAGGTGCCGGAGCCAAAGAAGGCAGAAAG
Organism: Clostridium sp. AM29-11AC; assembly: GCF_003480545.1. Taxonomy (NCBI): domain Bacteria; kingdom Bacillati; phylum Bacillota; class Clostridia; order Eubacteriales; family Clostridiaceae; genus Clostridium; species Clostridium sp. AM29-11AC. The sequence continues at coordinate 73,469 of NZ_QUJI01000007.1, read as the reverse complement.
GAGCGACATTCTGCTTGCTCTGGAGGAACAGATGTCCCTGGAATACCGCAGAACATTTCTTGGAAAGGAAGAGGAAGTGCTCCTGGAAGAGAGAATCTCAGTGGACGGGGAGGACTACATGGTGGGCCATACCCGCCAGTATGTGAAAGCTGTGGTACCCTACAGAGAGGGCCTTAAAAATGTGACGGTCCGCGGCGTCATGGAGCGCATGGTGACGGATGAAATCCTGTTTCTCAGGGAAAAATAGGAAAAAACAGGGATGTCTTTTGTATCCGATCTGCACTGAGCTTTGCCAAATCTTTCCCTCTCAGGGAAGGAGTTGTCAAAAAATTAAGAAAGATTTTTCTTGCCGAATGGAATATTTTGGGTTAGAATAAATGAGAGTAGTTAAAGGACGTGAGTGATAACCATGGGTGATATGAGAAATACACAGTTTTTTAAAACAGTACAGGATGATACAAAGCTGGAAGTGAGCCAGGTTCTTGAGCAGGTGTACCGCGCGCTGACGGAGAAGGGGTACAATCCCATCAACCAGATTGTGGGATATATCATGTCGGGAGATCCGACCTACATTACCAGCCATAAGAGCGCCAGAAGCCTGATTATGAAGGTAGAACGTGACGAAATTCTGGAAGAGCTGATGAAGAATTACGTGGAGACACGTCTGCGCTGATATATGTTTGAATCCAGAGACGGGATACAGGACGGGCAGGGATGGAGCCCCAGTCCTGTGACTTTTGGCACAGAGAGGGAGCCGGTGCGCCGGATTGCTCTCACAGGAGAGAGCTGCCCTGTCCCCTCGGCCTGGCAGTGTGCAGGAAAATCTGCCCGTTTTTTGAATGAGGGCGGCGCAGGCAGAAGAGGAGCGTACGTGAAGACAGAGTTCAAAATACCGGGCGATAGCCTAAGATGCAAAGAAAACTCCGGCGTATGCAGTGTACGGCAGAAAATAAAACAGGGAAGAGCAGGACAGTTGGCACCATGCCAGCTTGTTTTGTTATGGAGAAATATCAAATGAGAATTATGGGACTGGATTTTGGATCCAAGACTACAGGCGTGGCAGTCAGCGATCCCCTCGGTCTTACGGCCCAGGGCTTGGAGACCATTGTCAGGAAGGATGAGAATAAGCTGCGCCAGACCTGCGCGAGAATCGAGGAGCTGATCGAGGAATACCAGATTGAGGCCATCGTTTTAGGGTATCCTAAGAATATGAACAATACGGCAGGAGAGCGGGCGGAAAAGACAGAGAGCTTTAAGGAAATGCTGGAGCGGCGCACCGGAAAGCCAGTCATCCTCTGGGACGAGCGTCTGACTACCATCGCAGCAGAGCGCATGCTGATGGAAAGCGGCGTCCGCAGGGAAAACAGAAAGGCCGTGATCGACAAGGTGGCCGCTGCGCTGATTCTGCAGGGGTATCTCGACTCACAGAGACAGTAGGAAAAAGGGCCGGCAGACTGTAAAGAGAGCCGCAGGAGCTGAAAATCAGAATTTCAGAGCCGGGCCGGAAGAAAAAACGGAAAAATAAGGAACTTGAAAAATAAGGAAATCTGAAAAAACGGAAAGTCAGGGAGATAAGATGGAAAATATGTTTGATAAAATAGATGAGATTGAGAACAAGATCACGCTTCAGTCAGAAGAGGGGGAACCCATCGATTTTTATGTTCTTGAGGAAACAAAATTAAACGGGGAGAATTTCCTGTTAGTGACAGATTCTAAAGAGGGGGACGGAGACTGTTACCTTCTTAAGGATAAATCAAAACCAGAGGACGCCGAGGCGGTATATGAATTTGTAGAGGAGGACGGCGAGCTTGACTACCTCTCGAGAATTTTTAATGAACTGATGGGCGACATGGGAATTGAGATTGAATAAGACAGCGGAGGTGTAATTTATTTGAAAAAGGACACGAAAAACAACAAGGTAAAAATTATTCCTCTCGGAGGCCTGGAGCAGATCGGAATGAACATGACGGCCTTCGAGTACGAGGACAGTATTATTGTAGTGGACTGCGGACTTGCCTTCCCGAGCGATGATATGCTGGGAATTGACCTGGTAATTCCGGATGTCACCTACCTGAAAAACAATATTGACAAGGTGAAGGGTTTTGTGATCACGCACGGACATGAGGATCACATCGGCGCCCTGCCCTATGTGCTGAAGGATGTTCCGGCGCCGGTATACGGGACGAAGCTGACTATCGGGCTGATTGAGCATAAACTGAAAGAGCACAATATGCTGCGCACCATTAAGAGAAAGGTGGTTAAACACGGACAGTCCATCAATCTGGGATGCTTCCGCGTGGAGTTCGTAAAGACCAATCACAGTATCGTGGATGCATCCGCGCTGGCTATTTTCACACCGGCGGGCATCATCGTCCACACGGGAGACTTCAAGATCGACTATACGCCTGTATTCGGAGAGCCGGCTGACCTTCAGAGGTTTGCGGAGCTTGGAAAGAAGGGCGTTCTGGCGCTCATGTGCGACAGCACCAATGCGATCCGCCCGGGCTTTACCATGTCGGAGCGCACAGTAGGCAAAACCTTTGACGCGATCTTTGCGGAGCATCAGAATAACCGCATCATCGTGGCGACCTTCGCTTCCAACGTGGACCGTGTACAGCAGATTATCAGCTCTGCCTGCAAATACGGCAGGAAGGTGGTGATCGAGGGCCGAAGCATGGTCAATGTGATCGGGACAGCCAGCGAGCTGGGCTACATTGACATACCGGAGGGAACGCTGATTGACATCGAGCATCTGAAAAATTACAGACCGGAGGATACGGTTCTGATTACCACGGGAAGCCAGGGCGAGTCCATGGCTGCCCTTTCCAGAATGGCGGCAAACCTCCACAGAAAGGTTTCCATTATGCCGGGGGATGTGGTGATCTTAAGTTCCACACCGATTCCGGGCAACGAGAAGGCCGTATCCAGAGTGATCAATGAGCTGTCCATGAAGGGGGCAGAGGTGATCAACCAGGATACCCACGTTTCAGGACATGCCTGTCAGGAGGAGATCAAGCTCATCTACTCCCTGGTGCGTCCGAAGTTTGCGATCCCGGTTCACGGCGAGTACCGCCATCTGATGGCTCAGAAGAAGCTGGCCGAGTCTATGGGAATTCCCAAGGAGAACGTGATTATCATGTCCTCCGGCGATGTGATAGAGATTGGAGAAGAGGGATATAAGACGGTTGATCACGTGCAGGCAGGCGGAATCCTGGTGGACGGACTGGGAATCGGCGATGTGGGAAATATTGTCCTGAGAGACCGCCAGAATCTGGCGCAGAACGGCATTATTGTGGTTGTGCTGACCCTGGAAAAATACAGCAATCAGCTTCTCGCAGGGCCTGATATCGTCTCAAGAGGCTTTGTCTATGTGAGAGAGTCTGAGGACCTGATGGACGAGGCCCAGGCAGTTGTGGACGCAGCTGTCCAGGACTGCTTAAAGCGCCATGTAAGCGACTGGGGCAAGATTAAGAATATTATCCGCGACAGCTTAAGTGATTTCCTCTGGAAGAGAATGAAGAGAAATCCGATGATCCTTCCGATTATCATGGAAGTATAGGCGTCTGTAGGAATTGCCGTGCAAAAGACAGCCGGAGCACCGCAGCGGGCTGTGATTAGACAGCCGGGCGGGACTGCCGGGCAGATGACTGCGAGGAAGTGAGATATGAGCCGTACAACGAGGGAAATCAACCGGGTGACGGGAACTGTGATTAATGTATCGCTGAAGCTGATTCTGCTGGCCCTTGTGTGCATCCTGATGTATGAGGGGGTCACCAGAGGATACAGCTTCGGCCACGAAATTTTCGACCCGACGCCTATGGAAAGCGGGGAGGGAACTGCAAAGCAGGTGACGGTGGAGGACGGCATGTCCGTCATGGAAACGGGAAGGCTCCTAGAGGAAAAAGGGCTGATACAGGACGCGTACGTCTTTCTGATCGAATCCATCCTCTATGAATATGAGATCCAGCCGGGTACCTATACCTTCCGCACCACCCAGACTTCCATGGAGATTTTACAGATGCTGAGCGAGGGGCCAAAGGCAGAGGAAACGGGAGAGGAGGAGGCGTCATGATCGTAAATGAGCGGATCACCTCCTATCTTCACTCCCTGGATCAGGGAAACGGCGCCCTTCTCGACTCAATCGAGGAGGAGGCAGTGAGGGGCCGTGTTCCCATTATCAGGAAGGAAACGGCGGCTCTCTTAAAGACCTTAGTGGCCATGAAACGCCCGGAAAATATCCTGGAGGTGGGAACAGCGGTGGGGTACTCTGCCCTGCTGATGAGCCGCGTGATGCCTGAGGACTGCCATATCACAACCATAGAAAAATATGAAAAGCGCCTTCCGGTGGCCAGGGATAATTTCAGAAAGGCCGGCATGGAGGGCAGGATTACTCTTCTGGAAGGGGATGCGGAGGAATTTCTGCAGACTCTGAAGGGGCCGTACGATTTTATCTTTATGGATGCAGCCAAGGGCCAGTATCTTCACTGGCTGCCTATGATACTGAGACTGCTCCCCCAGGGAGGCGTGCTGGTTTCTGACAATGTACTTCAGGACGGAGATCTGATTGAGTCGCGATACGCGGTGGAGCGAAGAAACAGAACGATTCACGCCAGGATGCGGGAGTATCTGTACACACTGACCCATATGGAGGAGTTTGAGACCTCTGTGATCCCCATCGGTGACGGGGTGACGGTCAGCGTCAAGCGGCAGCAGGGGGCAGAACCGGTGCACCCGGAGGCTTTGAAACGAAATGAAAATGAATCAGAGGAAAAATAGATGAGAAAACGGGAGCTTTTAATTCCGGCCGGAAGTCTGGACGTGCTGAAAACAGCTGTCATTTACGGGGCTGACGCCGTTTACATCGGAGGCGAGGCCTTCGGACTTCGGGCAAAAGCGAAAAATTTTACAACTGAGGATATGAAAGAGGGAATTGCCTTTGCCCACGAGCGGGGGGTGAAGGTCTATGTCACAGCCAATATTCTGGCTCACAATGACGATCTGGCAGGTGTGGAGCAGTATTTTGAGGAGCTTAGGGAAATCAGGCCGGATGCCCTCATTATCTCCGATCCGGGAGTCTTTGCCATTGCGAGAAGGATTCTGCCGGACATGGAGATCCATATCAGCACCCAGGCCAACAATACGAACTACGAAACCTTCCTGTTCTGGTACGGGCTCGGGGCAAAGCGGGTGGTAACGGCCAGGGAGCTCTCCCTTGAGGAGATCCGCCAGATCCGTGACAGGATCCCAGAGGATATGGAAATCGAGAGCTTCATCCATGGAGCCATGTGCATTTCCTACTCCGGCCGCTGCCTCTTAAGCAACTATTTTGTCGGAAGAGATGCCAACCAGGGAGCCTGCACCCATCCCTGCCGCTGGAAATATTCGGTGGTGGAGGAAACGAGGCCGGGAGAGTACCTTCCGGTCTATGAAAATGAGAGGGGAACCTTTATTTTCAACTCCAAGGATCTGTGCATGATTGAGCATATTCCGGAGATGATTGAGGCGGGCATTGACAGCTTCAAGATTGAGGGGCGGATGAAGACGGCTCTCTATGTGGCCACAGTGGCCCGCACCTACAGAAAGGCCATTGACGATTACCTGGAAAGCCCGGAAAAATACCGGGAAAATATGGAGTGGTACAAGGCTGAGATTGGAAAATGTACCTACCGTGAATTTACGACGGGATTTTATTTCCACAAGCCAGAATCAGACGCCCAGATTTATGACAGCAACACCTATGTGAAAAACTACACCTACATCGGAACGGTGGAGGAAGTCTGCGGGGACGGCAGCTTCCTCATGGAGCAGAAAAACAAGTTTTCAGTGGGAGAATCCATCGAAATTATGAAGCCGGACGGGCGGAATATCCCTGTTTCAGTGGAAGAGATCTGCGATGAGGAGGGTGTGCAGATGGAAAGCGCGCCTCACCCAAAACAGAGGCTTAAGGTAAGGCTTTCTGTTTCACCGGAGCCGTATGATATTTTGAGAAGAAGCGAACATAATGAGGATGAAGAGGGAAGGACACAGGCCGGCCAGTAGCCGGTTTCTGAGCCGCTCTCATCCGGCTTGGGGGATGCGAAATGGCAGGACTGCCGGTTTTGCACCCCTTTTTTACCCATTTGAAGGAAGGCGTCCCGGAACGGACGGCAGGGAAACGAAGGAGGAAGGATCATGACCGTGATACTGGAAGCGGCGGCAGGGCTCTGCCTTTTATATTATGGAGGAATTGTGCTTTCCACAGGATTTTCTGTCTCATTTTCCCTGTTCTGGCCGTTTTGTGCGGCACTCTTTGGATTTCTGGCCGCCGGCAGGCACTATTATCTGAACCACAGGGAAGAGATTCCCGTCTGGCCTGTGGTGTCGGCGGTGACAGTTCTGGGGGCGGCTGCAGCTGTGATTGCTGTGGTTCTGGTGCTCATCGGAACAGGAATTTTAACCTCCACCAAAAAGAGCATGGATTATGTCATTGTGCTGGGAGCAAAGGTAAATGGAACTGAGCCCAGCAATTCTCTCAAAAAGAGGCTCGATCGGGCGATTGACTATGCGGAGAACAACCCCAATACCTTTCTGGTGCTGTCCGGCGGGCAGGGGAAGGACGAGGAGATCGCGGAGGCAGAGGTCATGTATGAGTATCTGAGGTACAACGGTGTGCCGGAAACCCAGCTTCTTTTGGAAACCCGCTCTACTAATACCAGGGAGAATATCAGGTACAGCCTGGAGGTTATCCGCAGCCAGGAGCAGTGGAAGGAAAGGGTGTTCCAGCAGATTTTCAAGGAGGTGGGGGAGAATGCCTACGCACCCGGCGACGAGCTGGATTCCATTCACATCGGCATTCTGACCAGTGATTTTCACCTGTTTCGGGCCAAGGCAATCGCGAAGAAACAGGGGGTCAGAAATGTCTATGGAATTTCGGCTCCGTCCGATCCGCTTCTGATTCCGAATCTGTGGCTCCGCGAGTGCTTTGCCATATTAAAAGACAAATTTATGGGAAATATATAAATGAAAATAAACGCGATGTATATAAACGGCGATCGGACAATAAAAATAGCTCATAAAAATGACTCATAAAAGTGATTCATAAAAAGGCAGATAAATCAGGAAAGGAAGATAGCATGAAAAAAGTCAGTGAGTTGGAGGCATACCGCCTCATAACTGAAAAGCAGGTAAAAGAGCTGAACTCAGAAGGGTATATTCTGGAGCACAAAAAGACGGGTGCCAGAATTTTCCTTCTGTCCAATGACGATGAGAACAAGGTATTCTGCATCGGCTTCAGGACTCCTCCGGCAGACAGCACGGGAGTTGCCCATATCCTGGAGCACAGCGTACTCTGCGGTTCTGAAAAATTCCCCGTAAAGGATCCCTTTGTGGAGCTGGTGAAGGGTTCCCTGAACACCTTCCTGAATGCTATGACCTATCCGGACAAGACGGTTTACCCGGTGGCCAGCTGCAATGAGAAGGATTTCCAGAACCTGATGGACGTCTACATGGATGCGGTGCTTCACCCAAATATCTACCGTGAGGAAAAGATCTTCCGCCAGGAGGGCTGGCATTACGAGATGGAGACAGAGGACAGTCCTTTAACCTTAAACGGAGTGGTTTACAATGAGATGAAGGGAGCCTTTTCCTCCCCGGAGAGTGTTCTGGATCGGTATACGAGAAACGTCCTGTTTCCGGACACCTGCTACGGCAATGAGTCCGGCGGCGATCCGGCGGTGATCCCGCAGCTTTCCTATGAGGAATTTTTAAACTTCCACAGAACCTATTACCATCCCTCCAACAGCTACATCTACCTCTACGGAGATATGGATATGGCAGAGAAGCTGGAATGGCTGGACCGGGAGTACCTGTCAAAGTACGACAGACAGCCGGCAGACTCAGAGATCAGGAAGCAGAAGGCCTTTGACGCGCCGGTAGAGAGGGAGATTTTCTATCCCATCACAGAGGGTGAGTCAGGGGAGCATGCAACCTACCTTTCTGTCACATCCCTGGCGGGAGAGGGACTGAATCCCATCCACTATCTGGCCTTCCAGGTGCTGGAGTATGTCCTCATCGACGCCCCCGGAGCGCCCCTAAAGACAGAGCTTCTGAATGCGGGAATCGGACAGGATATTCTCGGAGGATATGAAAACGGAATTCTGCAGCCCTATTTCTCCGTTATCGCAAAGGATGCAGACAGAGACCAGAAGGGCGAGTTTCTGGCCGTAGTGGAGGGAACGCTGCGCAGACTGGCCGATCAGGGGCTGAATCAGAAGAGCCTGCTTGCGGGAATCAACTACTATGAGTTCCGCTGCAGGGAGGCAGACTTCGGTTCTGCGCCAAAAGGGCTTATGTACGGCCTTCAGTGCCTGGACAGCTGGCTCTACGGCGGAGATCCGCTGATGCATCTGGAGTACGGGGAGAGCTTTGACTTCCTCAAAAAAGCGGCGAAAGAGGGATATTTTGAGGAGCTGATCCGGACGTATCTTCTGGACAATCCTTCCTCAGCTGTGGTCCTGGTAAGTCCGAGAAAAAATATGACCGCAGAGGAGGACAGGAAGCTGGCAGAGCGGCTGGCCGCCTACAGGGAGAGCCTGACAGATGAGGAGAGGGCCCATATTGTCAGGGCTACCAGGGAGCTTAAGGAGTATCAGGATACCCCGTCCCCCAAGGAGGATCTGGAGAAGATTCCTCTGCTTCGCAGGGAGGACATCGAGAGGGAACCGGAGAGACTGGTGTTAAGCGTCAGGGAGGAAGAGGGAACGAAGGTGCTGTTCCACGACCTGTTCACCTCAGGGATCGGGTATCTGCGCCTTCTCTTTGACACCAGCCGTGTTCCTGCAGAGGATATGGCCTATGTGGGGCTTTTGAAATCCGTTCTCGGCTATGTGAGTACGGAGAACTACAGCTACAGCGAGCTGGCGGACGAGATTAACTTAAACAGCGGCGGCGTAAACTTCAGCGTGCTCTCCTACCCTTCACTGGAAAACAGCGATGATTTTACCGGAATGTTTGTAGCCAGCGTGAGAGTCCTCTGCGAGAAGCTGGATTTCGGATTCTCCATTCTGGGAGAGATTCTGAAAACCTCTGTGTTTGACGATACAAAGCGCCTGTCAGAGATCATCAACGAGACAAAATCCAGGGCACAGATGCGGTTAAACGCTTCCGGCCATTCGGCGGCAGTGACGAGGGGTACGTCCTACTTCTCCGCGGCCTCTGCCTACAATGATGTGACAGGCGGAATCGCCTACTACCAGTTCTTAGAGGACCTGGCCAGGAATTTCGAGGAGAAGAAGGAGGAGATTGCCGGAAAGCTCAGAAAAACGGCAGAAAGACTCTTTACCTCTGACAATATGACGGTGAGCTTTACGGCAGACAGCAAAGGGTATGAGAAGATGAAGGCCCCTCTGAAACAGCTGAAGGAAATGCTTCCTGAAACAGGAGGGGAGAGATATTCCTTTACTGCTGCAAAGGAAAACAGGAATGAGGGCTTTATGACCTCCTCCCAGGTCAACTATGTGGCCAGATGCGGCACCTTTGCCGGAAGCGGATACAGATACACGGGAGCCTTAAAGACCTTAAAGGTAATTCTCGGCTATGACTATCTGTGGCTGAATGTCCGCGTCAAGGGAGGAGCCTACGGTGTGATGAACGGAGCGGGCAGGACAGGAGAGGGATATTTCGTTTCCTACCGGGATCCAAACCTCAGAGAGACGGACAGAGTCTACGAGGGAATTGTCAAATATCTGGAGGAATTTGACGCCGATGAGAGAGATATGACGAAATACGTCATCGGAACTATCAGTGACCTGGATGTTCCCCTTCTTCCACAGTATAAGGGAAGCAAGGCAGATTCCGCCTATTTCTCCAAAGTTACTGACGAGATGCTGAAGAAAGAGCGGGAGGAAATCCTGAATGTGACAAAGGAAGACATTCGGGCTCTGGCTCCGATTATCCGGCAGATCTTAAATACAGGCAGCTTCTGCGTGATCGGAAATGCGGAGAAGATTCAGGCGGAGAGAGAAATGTTCGGAGAGATAAAAAATCTGTTTAACTGACGAAACGGACAAAGGAGAAATCATGGAGCAGAAATTCAAATCGGGCTTTGTGACGCTGATCGGACGGCCCAATGTGGGAAAATCCACCCTCATGAACCATCTGATCGGGCAGAAAATTGCCATCACATCGGATAAGCCCCAGACCACGAGAAACAGGATCCAGACGGTCTACACGGATGAGAGGGGACAGATTATTTTCCTGGATACCCCGGGAATCCACAAGGCGAAAAACAAGCTGGGAGAATATATGGTGAGTGTGGCTGAGCACACCCTTAAGGAGGTGGACGTCATTCTCTGGCTGGTGGAGCCCACCACCTTCATCGGAGCCGGGGAACGCCACATTGCGGAGCAGCTAAAGAAGGTGAAAACGCCGGTGATCCTGGTGATCAACAAGACGGATACCATCAAAAACAAGGAAGATATTCTCACCTTTATCGCGGCCTATAAGGATATATGCGAGTTTGCCGAGATCATTCCGGCCTCAGCCCTGAAGGAGAAAAATATTGACGCCGTGAAGGACTGTATTTTTAAATACCTGCCGGAGGGACCTCAGTTCTATGACGAGGATACGGTGACGGATCAGCCCATGCGCCAGATTGCCGCAGAGCTGATCCGGGAGAAGGCTCTGCGGATGCTGGACGACGAGATCCCCCACGGGATCGCCGTGACCATCGAGCGGATGACAGAGCGGAAAAACGGGATGATCGATATTGAGGCCACCATTGTCTGCGAGAGGGATTCCCACAAGGGAATTATCATCGGAAAAGGCGGAAGCATGTTAAAGAAAATCGGGACTGCCGCCAGGATGGAGATTGGCAACCTGATGGACACCCAGGTAAACTTAAAGCTCTGGGTGAAGGTCAGAAAGGAGTGGAGAGACAGCGATCTCTTCATGAAGAATTACGGATATAATCCGAAAGATATTTAGTGTGCCGTAAGCCCGGAGCTGACTTTTTTGCATTTCAGGACGAAGAGGAAGGAGGTGAAAAAACGTGCGGGAACTCATTCAGGCCACAGGGATGGTGATCAGTGCCTCTCCGGTGGGGGACTATGACAAGCGTCTGGTCATTCTGACAAAGGAGAGGGGAAAGATCACCTGCTTTGCGAGAGGGGCCAAGCGGGCGGCCAGCCAGCTGCGGGCTCCGTGCAGGCCGTTTGTGTTCGGCGTTTTTTCACTGTCAGAGGGGAGGGACGCCTATAACCTCTACGGGGCGGAGGTGGAAAACTACTTTGATGAGCTGGCGTCAGATATGGAGTGCGCCTGCTACGCCTCCTATTTTGCAGAGTTTGCGGGATATTACGGCCGTGAGAACGTGGATGAGTCGGAAACCATCCGCCTTCTCTACCAGTCGTTCCGGGCGCTCTTAAAGCCGGCGATTCCCAACAGGCTGGTGAGGCGCATCTTTGAGCTGAGGCTCATGGCTATCCAGGGGGAGTACCGGGAGGCGCCTGACAGGAAGATCAGCGACTCCGCCCTCTATGCCTGGCAGTTTGTGATCTCCACGCCTATTGAAAAGCTGTATACCTTTCTTCTGACCGAACCGGTGTTTGAGGAATTTGCCCGCTGTGTGGAGGACAACAAGAGAAGGTATGTGGACAGGGAATTCCGGTCACTGGAAATTCTCCGGGTGGTTACATAGACGGCTGCCGGCGATTGCAGAAAATCTGTGCAGGATATTGAAAATATGGAATAAAACGGGTATACTAAAACAATATTGCAGCAAAGTGCGGGAACAGGCCGGCTTGCTGCGAAGATTGCAGGAGGGCAGAATATGAAAAAAGCCAGGCTGATGCTTGCGGCTGCGGCCGCGGGGATTCTTCTGGCCGGATGCTCGGCCGGCGGCGCAGGCTCCTTCTCACCGGACAGGAGCTGTGTCTATATCACCTCCGACGGTGATATAAAGAGCGCGCTGGTCCTGGAAACAGAGGAAACCTTTGAGGCAGATGCAGATGAGCTTAGGGAGTTTCTGGAATCGGCGGTAGAGCGGTTCAATGAAAAGACCGGCGGCTCAGAGGGGGAGGAAGTCCCCGTATCTCTTGATTCCTGTTCTGTGCAGGACGGGGAAATGACAGCCGTATTCGGTTACAGGAGCGCGGCGGATCTGATTGCATTCAGACAGAGTGATGAAAATGAGGACACCAGCAATTCCTTTACATCCATAGAGGTGAAAAGCGCGGCGGATGCGGGAACGGCCGGCTGGCTGGCCGGAGAGTTTCAGACCGCGGACGGAAAGGCAGTGTCAGGCCTTGATATTACAAAGGAGCAGAAGGCTCTGGCGGTCAATGTCCAGGGCGGCGGTGTTCTGGAAACAGAAGGGCAGGTGCTCTATATGAGTAACGGTGTGGAAACAATCAGCGACACAGCAGTGACAGTTCCGGAGGGACAGACATCAGTTGTCGTGTTTACAACAAAATAGCGCAGAAATAGGAGGATTCATTATGGAAAAGACGATGGAGAAGATTGTAGCGCTGGCGAAGTCCAGAGGATTTGTGTACCCGGGCTCCGAGATTTACGGCGGCCTTGCCAACACCTGGGACTATGGAAACCTGGGTGTTGAGCTTAAAAACAATGTAAAAAAAGCCTGGTGGCAGAAATTCGTGCAGGAGAGTCCATACAATGTGGGCGTTGACTGCGCCATTCTGATGAACTCCCAGACATGGGTGGCTTCCGGCCACTTAGGCGGCTTCTCCGATCCGCTGATGGACTGCAAGTCCTGCAAGGAGAGATTCCGCGCCGACAAGCTGATTGAGGACTACATGGCTGCCAACAATATCGAGATGGAGGGCTCCGTGGACGGATGGTCCCAGGAGGAGATGAAGCAGTATATTGACGATCACAATATCTGCTGCCCAAGCTGCGGCAAGCATGATTTTACAGATATCCGTCAGTTCAACCTGATGTTCAAGACCTTCCAGGGCGTAACGGAGGATGCGAAGAATACTGTATATTTAAGACCGGAGACTGCTCAGGGTATTTTTGTAAACTTTAAGAATGTTCAGAGAACCTCCAGAAAGAAGATCCCCTTCGGCATCGGCCAGATCGGAAAATCCTTCCGAAACGAGATTACTCCAGGAAACTTTACCTTCCGCACCAGAGAGTTTGAGCAGATGGAGCTGGAATTTTTCTGCGAGCCAGGCACGGATCTGGAGTGGTTTGCATACTGGAAGGAATTCTGCATCAACTGGTTAAAGACTCTGGGAATCAAGGATGACGAGATGCGCGCCAGAGATCACTCTCCGGAGGAGCTCTGCTTCTACAGCAAGGCAACCACAGACCTGGAGTTCCTGTTCCCCTTCGGCTGGGGCGAGCTCTGGGGAATTGCCGACAGAACTGATTACGACCTGACCCAGCACCAGAATACCTCCGGCCAGGATATGACCTACTTTGACGATGAGAAGAAGGAGAAATATATTCCTTATGTTATTGAGCCGTCACTGGGAGCTGACCGCGTGACACTGGCCTTCCTCTGCTCCGCCTACGACGAGGAGGAGATCGGAGAGGGAGATGTGAGAACCGTGCTTCACTTCCATCCGGCCATCGCTCCGGTCAAGATCGGCGTGCTGCCTCTGTCCAAGAAGTTAAACGAGGGCGCAGAGAAGGTTTATGCAGAACTCTCCAAGTATTACAACTGCGAGTTTGACGACAGAGGAAACATCGGAAAGAGATACAGAAGACAGGACGAGATCGGAACTCCGTTCTGCGTAACCTACGACTTTGACTCTGAGACAGACGGTGCAGTGACTGTCAGGGATCGCGATACCATGGAGCAGGTGAGAATCCCGATTGCAGAGCTGAAGAACTATTTTGAGGATAAGTTCCGCTTCTAAGCGGTGAGGTCTGTCTGCCTGGTCTGTCAGAAAGACAGCCAGTGAGACAACAGAAAAAAAGGAAAGAGCGTGCCGCTCAACCATCAATTACATCATAGAATTGATGGTTGAGCGGCATTTTTGCGTGCATTTCTCCCAGTCTGCTGCAGTCATCTCCCAATCTCCCATATGGCTGAACAGAAAATAATACTTTTTGCTCTCACTTAAAGCTGACTTAAGTTTTTTAAAGCTGATTTAAGTTTGACTCTGTAAGATAGTAAAAAATAAGAAATCACAGTTTCTGCCCCGGAGCCGGAACACTCTGAGCGGCAGAGAGGAAAGATGGAGAAGACAGAGAGACAGGATGGTGAAGAGATGAACAGACAGTGCATAGCAGGTTTTATGGCGGTGGTATCGGCAGCTTCCGTATTGACTCCCATAACCGCGGAGGCGTCGTCCAATTACAGTATGAGAAAAAAAGTGGTGGTGGCCGCCGGGATTATGCGGGAGACCTCTGACGACAGCGCTCCGGTTACAAGGGCGCAGTTTGCCGAGATGCTGGTCAAGGCATCCACCCTCAGAAGCAGCGTCAGCGGGGACAACAATGTTTCGGTCTTTGCAGATGTGGACCGGAACAGCGAGTATGCCTCCTATATCAGAGTGGCGGCAGAGCAGGGATGGATGAGCGGCTATCTGGGAGGAAACTTCAGGCCGGATCAGCCTGTCACCATGCAGGAGGCCGTGGGTGCTGTCCTGATGCTTCTGGGATATACGGATGAAGATTTTTCGGGAAATATCATGTCGAACAGAATGGCGAAGGCTACGTATCTGGAGCTGGACGACGGAATCGGAAAGGCGGCGGCTAACAGCCTGGACCGGTATGACTGTGTGAATCTGTTTTACAACCTGCTTAAGACAAACAAAAAAGAGTATGAGGGACAGGAAGAGACAAGCAGCACGGTATACGCTTCCGTTCTCGACTTTTCCCTCACCTCAGACGGAGAGATCAATCCGCTGGAGGCGCTGGAGAGCAAGCTGAAAGGCCCTTACGCCATGGCAGACAGAACTCTTGCCGGGATCCTGCCCTTTTCCACCTCAAAGGCCTCCTTCTACCTGGACGGTGAATCGGCTTCCAGGGATGATATTGAGGAGGAGGCAGTTGTCATTTACTACAACTCCGCGACACGGGCCGTATACGGATACTCAGAGAGCGGAAACGGCCAAAGAGGAGCGACGGAGGGGGAGCTGGAGGCAGTTTACTACAGCTCCTCCGATGTGATGATTCCCACCTCCATTGTAGTGGATGGGACGGAGTACGAGCTGGCCACCTCTGATATGCAGTTCGCATTTTCCGTCTATGGAGAGCTGGAGATAGGAGATACCATAACGGTTATCTGGGAGAATAAAAACAGTTCTGATTCTGAGGATGAGGACAGTCTGGAATATCAGCTGATTGACTATATTGACTAGCAGGAGCGTGGAGTGGAATGAAACAGTTAGTTCCCAAGCAAATGAAAATGCGGATTCGAAAGAACTGGAAGAGAATTGCCGCCGTGTCCGGACTGATTCTGGCAGCAGCCGTCCTCTTTGCGGTCTGGAAATTATCGGAGAGCGGGGAAACAGAGGAAAGCGCAGTCAGCACAGGGAAGGTGACGAGACAGGACATTGTTTCTACCCTTTCGGCGTCAGGGACTCTCGAGCCAAAGGACACCTACAGCATTACCTCCATGGCGGAGGGGGAGGTGGTGGAGGCCTCCTTTGAGGAAGGAGATCAGGTGACGGAAGGGCAGGTGCTCTACCGGATCGACGCTTCGTCTATGGAGTCCAGGCTCCAGTCCGCCTCCAATGATGTGGAGCGGGCCCAGGACAGCTATGACACGGCTGTGAGCGATTACAATGAGGCGGCCTCCAGGTACAGCGGAAATACCTACAAAGCAGAAAAGGCAGGATACATAAAAACTCTGTACATTGAGGCGGGGGATAAAGTGTCCTCCAACACCCAGATTGCAGACATCTATAATGACAGTGTAATGAAAGTGAGGATACCATTTTTAAACACAGAGGCGGCTCAGATCCCAGAGGGAGCACAGGCGGTTCTGACGCTGAGCAGTACCGCAGAACAGATTTCCGGTACTGTCACAGGGGTCAGCAGTATGGATGAGGCACTCACAGGAGGACGGCTGATCCGATATGTCACCATAGAGGTGGAAAATCCGGGAGGCCTGAGCAGTTCGGTAGCGGCCACTGCCCAGGTGAGGGAATTTTATTCCAGCGGAGACGGAACATTTGAGCCGTCCGTGGACACGGTGCTGGTGGCAGATCTGCCTCAGAGTGTGGAGGTGGCGGGACTGCTGGTGCAGGAGGGCGACCTTGTGAGCGTGGGAACCCCTCTTTTCTCCATGACCTCTGATTCGGCAAAGAAGCTCCTGCAGTCCTACAAGGATTCCATGGATACGGCCCAGTCACAGCTTGAATCCGCTCAGTCCAGCCTGGATTCCACTCAGGAAAGCTATGATGATTACACCATCACAGCGCCAATATCCGGGACGGTCATCACAAAGAGCGTCAAGGTGGGAGACAAGATTCAAAACGGCTCCAGCGCCTCCACTCTGGCGGTGATCTATGATCTCTCCGCACTGACCTTCCAGATGAATATTGACGAGCTGGATATCAGTCAGGTGGAGGAAGGGCAGGAGGTGGAGATTCAGGCAGATGCCTTTGAGGGGGAAACCTTCAGCGGGACAGTGACGAATGTGAGTATGGAGGGGATCAGCTCCAACGGTGTGACCTACTATCCTGTCACCGTCACGCTAAATGAGTCAGGAAGTCTTCTTCCCGGCATGAATGTGGATGGGACAATTATCACAGCTTCGGCAGAACAGGTCCTTTCAGTACCCTCCGGCGCCCTGCAGAGGGGGAATGCAGTCTATGTGAAGGACGACAGTGCAGAGGAATCCCAGGGTCCTGTTCCGGCAGGCTTTAAGCAGGTTCAGGTGGAAACGGGGCTTATCAGCTCTGACTATGTGGAGATTGTCTCCGGTGATCTGGAAGAAGGAGATGAGGTCTATGTATCCTCTGATACCCAGGAGAGCGCTCAGCAGCCGGCAGATGTACCGGGAGGAATGAACGGTATGGGCGGAGGCGGCTTTGAGGGAGGCGGCTTCGGAGGAGGCGGCATGGAAGGCGGCCCTGGCGGCGGCAGGCAGAGATAGAGGAGGCAGGCCGGACATGGCATGGCAGAAGAAAGGTGCGCAAAGATGGACAGAGTACCGTTAATTGAACTGAGAAATATCTATAAAATCTATCAGATGGGCAGCACAGAGGTGAGAGCCAACGATGGGATCAGTCTGAACATTTACAGAGGAGAGTTTGTGGCGATCGTGGGGAAATCAGGAAGCGGGAAATCCACTCTGATGAACATTATAGGAGCTCTCGATGTGCCTACAGAGGGGGAATATTTTCTGGGAGGGGAGGACGTGTCACATATGAGTGACGATCAGCTGGCTGAGATAAGGAATAAAACCATAGGATTTATCTTCCAGCAGTACAACCTGCTGCCAAAAGACAGCCTTCTGGAAAATGTGGAGCTGCCCCTCCTCTATGCCGGTGTCCCAAAGGAAGAGCGAAGACAGCGGGCCATGCAGGCTCTTAGGCGGGTGGGACTGGAGGATAAGTGGAAGAACAGGCCGAAACAGCTTTCAGGAGGACAGCAGCAGAGAGTATCCATCGCCAGAGCCCTGGCCGGGAACCCTTCTCTGATTCTGGCCGATGAGCCTACCGGTGCGCTGGACTCAAGGACCAGCCGGGAAGTGCTGGATTTTCTGAAGGAGCTGAACCAGGAGGGAAATACTATTGTGATTATCACTCATGACAGCTCTATCGCCCTGGAGGCTAAGCGGGTGGTGCGGATTAAAGACGGAAAAATAAATTTTGACGGGGATGTGAAAGAATATGCGGCAGTCCTTTCATCTGGCGATAAAAAGTATATGGAGCAATAAGATGCGCTCTGCTCTGACCATGCTTGGAATCATCATCGGAGTGGCGGCCGTGATTATTCTGGTCGGTCTGGTCAACGGGCAGATGTCCTATATGACGGAGAGCTTTTCTGATATGGGAACGGATCAGGTTACGGTGAATCTGGTGAATTTGAGCACCCGCTCTGTATCGGATGAGGAGATGTATGAGTTTTACGAGGAAAACAGGGAGTATTTCGGGGAAATGTCCCCTTCCGTATCTGTTCAGGGAACTGTCAAGGCGGGGAATGACTCGTTTACCTCCACCTCCGTCACAGGAGTCAGTGAGGAGTTCCTGGATCTGAAGCATCAGGAACTTGCAGCAGGGCGGTTTATCCAGTATTCGGATCTGATTTCCAGGCAGAAGATCTGCGTTATCGGAAGCTATCTGGCCCAGGAACTGTACGGGGGCAGCGACAGGGCTTTAGGTGAAACAATCAAGGTCAACGGGGAGGCCTATGAGATTGTGGGCTGTGTTGAACGGCAGGCAGGAGAGGGGGAAGAGATGGAGGAAGGACGGAGCGATGATACCCTTTACCTGCCCTACACCACAGCAGTGAAGCTGGCCAGAAACGGTCAGATCAACACCTACCTGTTTACGGTCCGGGACACAGGCAGTACAGATACGGTTCGGGAGCTGTTCGACCGCTTTCTCTACCCGGTTTTTAAGGATGAGGATCTCTACTCCATAACTTTTATGAGTGAGATGCTGGATTCACTGAATTCCATGATTGCCATGATGTCTCTGCTGGTAGGCGGGATCGCCGGAATCTCTCTGCTGGTAGCCGGAGTGGGCGTCATGAATATTATGCTGGTGTCCGTGACAGAGCGGACCAGGGAGATCGGGATCCGAAAGTCCCTGGGGGCGAAGCGAAGAACCATTATGCAGCAGTTTGTGATGGAGGCTGCTGTCACGAGCTCCATTGGCGGGCTTCTGGGAATCGGTCTGGGATGTACTTTAACGGGCTGGATTGGAAAGCTGATGGGGATGGAGGCAGTCCCCACGCCTGCTTCCATCCTGGTATCCTTCGGCGTCTCTGTGGGAATCGGGCTTCTGTTCGGCTATATGCCGGCCAGCCGGGCCGCCAGGCTGAACCCCATCGATGCCCTCAGAAGCGATTAGGAGGAGGGCGTGCGCCCTATAAAATCAAAAGGAGAGATACGTCTTCGTGAGCAAGCTCCCGCGCCGCATCTCTGTCTGTGATTTTGCAGGAGACTTTTAGGGAGCAGTTAAGCCATGCCATTCATCATTTGACTGAGGAACTGAAAAGAGGAAGTGTCAGGCCACGCCCGTCAAATGATTCATGAGGGCGTGCGCCCTATAAAATCAAAAGGAGAGATACGTCTTCGTGAGCAAGCTCCCGCGCCGCATCTCTCCTTTTGATTTTGCATGGCTTAACTGTACAAAATTTGGAAAGATTTGAAGAAAACCCCTTTACTACTTACAAGTTTATGTTATAATATTCACGAAAGACAGGCTGATGACAAGCGCATATCTAAGAAACTGTCAGGCCGGACAGAATTTGCCACAAAAACGGCCCGCTGCAGGCGGGATTTGTTGTTCTTCTGCTTATTTGGGGAGGTGCAGGAAGGCTGGCTCTGTTCGGAGTTCCGGGCTGAGGGCTTTTTAGGCATGCGCTTGTGAGGGCGCATCGGGGCATTTTCCGCCGGGAGATGTCCCCGGCGGTAACAGTCCGTCTTACAATTTAAGCGGGGAAACCTGCAAAACAATAGGAGGAATACAACTTATGGCAAAGAAATGGGTTTATTTGTTCAGCGAAGGCAATGCCACGATGAGAAACCTGTTAGGTGGCAAGGGCGCTAACCTGGCTGAGATGACAAACTTAGGCCTTCCTGTACCGCAGGGCTTTACGATCACAACAGAAGCCTGCACACAGTACTATGAGGATGGCAGAAAGATCAACGATGAGATCATGGCTCAGATCATGGAGTACATCTCCAAGATGGAAGAGATCACAGGAAAGAAATTCGGTGACAAGGAGAACCCACTTCTGGTTTCCGTTCGTTCCGGTGCCAGAGCTTCCATGCCTGGTATGATGGATACAATCTTAAACCTCGGTTTAAATGAGGAAGTAGTAGAGGTTCTGGCTAAGAAATCCGGCAATCCGCGCTGGGCTTGGGACTGCTACAGAAGATTTATCCAGATGTTCTCCGACGTTGTTATGGAAGTCGGCAAGAAGTACTTCGAGGAATTAATCGACAAGATGAAAGCAGAGAAGGGCGTTACACAGGACGTAGAGCTCACTGCTGATGACTTAAAGGAGCTGGCTAACCAGTTCAAGGCTGAGTATAAGCAGAAGATCGGCGAGGACTTCCCAACTGATCCGAAGACTCAGTTAATGGAGGCTATCAAGGCTGTATTCCGTTCCTGGGACAACCCACGTGCAAACGTATACCGTCGTGACAACGATATCCCATACTCCTGGGGTACTGCTGTAAACGTACAGATGATGGCATTCGGAAACATGGGCGAGACATCCGGTACAGGTGTTGCCTTCACACGTGATCCGGCTACAGGCGAGAAGCACCTGATGGGCGAGTTCTTAATGAACGCTCAGGGCGAGGACGTAGTTGCCGGTGTTCGTACACCACAGAAGATTGATCAGTTAAAGGAGGTTATGCCGGAGGTTTACGAGCAGTTCGTAGGCATCTGCCATACTCTTGAGGATCACTACAGAGATATGCAGGATATGGAGTTTACTATCGAGGACAGAAAGCTCTATATGCTTCAGACACGTAACGGTAAGAGAACAGCTAAGGCTGCATTAAAGATTGCCTGCGATTTAGTAGATGAGGGAATGATCTCTGAGGAGAAGGCAGTTACCATGATCGACCCGAGAAACCTGGATACACTGCTTCACCCACAGTTCGACGCAAAGGCATTAAAGGAGGCTGCTCCGGTTGCTCAGGCATTAGCTGCATCTCCAGGAGCTGCCTGCGGTAAGATCGTCTTCACAGCAGAGGATGCTAAGGAGTGGGCTGCCAAGGGCGAGAAGGTTGTTCTGGTTCGTCTTGAGACATCCCCGGAGGATATCGAGGGTATGAAGGCTGCTCAGGGTATTCTGACAGTCCGCGGCGGTATGACATCCCACGCAGCAGTAGTTGCACGTGGTATGGGAACCTGCTGTGTATCCGGCTGCTCCGAGATCGCTATGGATGAGGAGAACAAGAAGTTCGTTCTGGCTGGAAAAGAGTACCATGAGGGAGACTGGTTATCCATCGACGGTTCCACAGGTAAGATCTACGACGGAATCATCCCGACAGTAGACGCTTCCATCGTTGGAGAGTTCGGAAGAATCATGGCTTGGGCTGACAAGTACAGAAGATTAAAAGTTCGTACAAACGCTGATACTCCGGCTGACGCTAAGAAGGCACGCGAGTTAGGTGCAGAGGGTATCGGACTTTGCCGTACAGAGCATATGTTCTTCGAGGGCGACAGAATCGACGCATTCCGCGAGATGATCTGCGCTGATACAGTAGAGGAGAGAGAGGCAGCTCTCGAGAAGATCCTTCCGGTACAGCAGGGCGACTTCGAGAAGTTATACGAGGCTCTGGAGGGCAACCCAGTTACCATCCGTTTCCTGGATCCGCCATTACACGAGTTCGTTCCTACAGAGGAAGAGGACATCAAGAAGCTGGCTGACGCTCAGGGCAAGACCGTTGAGCAGATCAAGACAATCATTGACAGCTTACACGAGTTCAACCCGATGATGGGTCACCGTGGCTGCCGTCTGGCTGTGACATATCCTGAGATTGCAAAGATGCAGACAAAGGCTGTTATCCGCGCAGCAATCAACGTACAGAAGGCACATGCTGACTGGAAGGTTGAGCCGGAGATCATGATCCCGCTCGTTGGCGATGTAAAAGAGTTAAAGTATGTTAAGAAGGTAGTTGTTGAGACAGCAGACGCTGAGATCGCAGCAGCAGGCGTAGAGCTCAAGTACGAGGTTGGTACAATGATCGAGATCCCGAGAGCATGCGTGACAGCAGATGAGATTGCAAAAGAGGCTGAGTTCTTCTGCTTCGGTACAAACGACCTGACACAGATGACATACGGCTTCTCCCGTGACGATGCAGGTAAGTTCTTAAATGCTTACTACGATGCTAAGATCTTCGAGAACGATCCATTCGCTAAGCTTGACCAGGATGGCGTTGGCAAGCTGATGGAGATGGCTATCAAGTTAGGAAAGGCTGAGCGCCCAACCTTACATGTCGGCATTTGCGGCGAGCACGGCGGAGATCCTTCTTCCGTAGAGTTCTGCCACAAGATTGGTCTGGACTATGTTTCCTGCTCACCATTCCGTGTGCCGATCGCACGTCTGGCAGCAGCTCAGGCCGCTCTGAACAATAAATAATGAAGCGGACAGTGACAGTCTACTGTTAATAGAACGATCCGTTTAAAAGCTAGCCCCCCACATCTGTGAGGGGCTAACTTTATCTGCCGGCCCTGCAGAAACAGCCTGCCGGGCAGATGCAGGTACGGGATGTTTTGGAATGATTACTTGAATGAGGGAAGATGGAACAGACAGAATACAGGAGGATTCCAGCAGTTACCAGGATTCCTCTCAGCGAAAAAGCATACCGCTCCTTGATGGAGTCTATCGTCAGCGGTGTTTTGCCTCCCGGGACAGAGCTGAGGGAGCAGCATGTGGCAAAACAGATGGGAATCAGCGCTACCCCGGTACGGGAGGCATTCAAGCGGCTGGCAAGCGACGGGCTGATTGAGATTATTCCTTACCGCGGCGCAGTCGTAAAAGAGCTGGATCAGAGAGAAATTGAAGAGGCCTATGCCTGCCGTGAGGCGCTGGAGCACCTGGCGGTAGAGCAGGTAATCGAGAGAGTCAGCCAGGAGGAGATCGATAAGCTCTACCGGATGATCGAGGAGTTTGAACAGACAGAGGGGGTAGCGGAGATCGCCAGGGCAAGCCAGCAGTTTGACGATCAGATTTATCAGCTGACAGGAAACAGAATTCTCAAAAACCTGCTGGAAATGCTCAAGGGAGTGATCAGCAGGGACAGAAAATATTCCGCCGGAAGCCCGGAACGAAAGCATGAGATCTGCGAGGAGCACCGGGCCGTTGTGGACGCTCTCGCGAAGCGTGATGTGGAGGCTGCCAGGAGGGCAGTGTCCACCCATATCCATAATGGAAGGAAATACATTGAGGGAAAAAAGTAAGCTCTCCTCAGAAGCAGGAAAGAAGAGCCAAAGGGCAGGCGGCCGCAAAAAAAAGGGAGACTGCTGCAGAATGGAATGGAAGTGCAGAATATAGCGCCAGGCTTCACGCCGCGGGCAGTATTTCTGTATGAAAGTCTGGTTTTGCAGCAGTCTCTCTGTGTCTGGAGAACTTCTTCAGGGAGAATTAGAAAAGCAGGGGAATAGAAAGTTAGAAAAAAAGGGGCAAACAATCATATTGAGGATTGACAAATTATAATATATTCTATAGAATATATTATATAGAAAATAAAACAGTAAAGAGACTAAGAAGAGAAGAAGGACAAAGAGACTGTGGAGAAGTAAAAGTAAAAGTAAAAGTAAAAGTAAAAGTAAAAGTAAAAGGAGAAGGAGGATTGGCAATGGAAAACATTTATATGTCCAGAGGAGCAGACAAGGTGGTCAACACGTGTATGAAGGTCCGGCCAGGAGAGCAGATCCTGATTGTGACGGAGCTGTCCAGACTGAGCATCGCCCAGGCACTGGCCTCGGAGGTTTACCGGGCAGGGGCAGAGCCGGCCGTCTGCATCATGGAGCCGCGAAAGAGGGACGGAGAGGAGCCGCCGAAGGAAATTGCAGCAGCCATGCTGGCGAGCGACGGATTTATTTCGGTGGTTGGAAAATCCATCACCCATACAGAGGCAGTAAAATCGGCGATAGGGGCAGGCTCCCGGGGACTCGTTCTGACCCATTTTACGGAAGAGATGATGATTCACGGGGGAATCGAGGGAGATTTCGAGAAGCTGAAGCCGCTGTGCATCAATATGGCGCAGGCTATGGCAGGAGCCAAAAAGATTGTGCTGACCTCTCCGGGAGGAACGCATCTGGAGTATTCTGCCGAGGGGCGCAGAGGAAACCATCTGTACTGCATGGTGGAAAAAGGGCAGTTTTCTACGCTTCCCACTGTTGAGGCAAACGTATCCCCGGTTGAGGGAAGCGCCAATGGAATTATTGTGGCAGACGGAAGCATCCCCTACATCGGGATCGGCGTGCTGGAGGAGCCGGTTACGCTCCGGGTAGAAAATGGAAGGATTGTGGAGATCACGGGAGGATGTCAGGCCAAAATGCTGGCAGACGATCTGGCATCCAAGAATGATCCGAACGTATATAATATAGCGGAGCATGGCGTGGGGCTGAATCCCAAGTGCCGTTTCTGCGGGTTTATGCTGGAGGACGAGGGAGTTTTCGGAACCTGCCATATCGGAATCGGAACGAGCATTACACTGGGAGGAAAGGTAAAGGCCAGCTGTCACTACGATGTGATTATGAAAAATGGAACTATCGTGGCAGACGGAAGAGTTCTGATGGAAAATGGAGTGCCGAAAATCTGATCAGAGCGATAAGGTAAAAGGCAGGGAAGGTAACGCAGGGCAGAGAAGGTTAAGGGGGAAATCAAGATGACGGAGATTAGTTTCAATGTTTACTATACCATAGCGCTGGCAGTTCTGGCGCTGATGCTGGGCGATTTTATCAAAAAACGTATTTATGTGCTTCGAAAATTCTGCATTCCGACTCCGGTGGTGGGCGGTGTGCTGGTTGCGCTTCTCATTACAGCTTTAAACCTGTCCGGCACGGCTTCTGTAAGTCTGGACAGCTCGTTCAATGAATTTTTCAGCCTGCTTTTTTATGCGGGAATTGGCTATACGGCAAGCTGGAAACTGCTGAAAAAAGGAGGACCTCAGGTGATTCTGTTCCTGGTGCTCTCCAGTATTCTGGTTGTCTTCCAGAACGGCCTGGGAATTGTGATCTGCCATATAATGGGAATTAACCCTCTGATCGGTATGGCCTGCGGCTCGATCCCCATGGTAGGAGGAAACGGTACAGCCGCTGCCTGGGGGCCCATCCTGGAGAGTGCCGGGCTGGACGCCGGAACCACGATTGCCACAGCTGCCTCCACCTTCGGTCTGGTAGCAGGAGCGCTTCTGGGAGGACCCATTGGAAGGTTCCTCATCGAGAAAAAACATCTGAAACCCGGCTTGGAGACGAAAGAAATGAAGTTTGGAGATAAGGAGGAGGAAGCAGAGATTGATGAGAAGAGGATGACTGCCGCTGCCTACCAGATCCTGCTGACTGTGGGACTGGGGACGCTGATTTCCTACCTTCTGGAACTGACAGGGCTTGAATTTCCTGCCTCCGTGGGAGCCATGACTGCCGCTGCCATACTGAGAAATATCGCGGATCACTCAGATAAGCTGGATCTGAAGCTCCCGGAGCTGTCCATCATTTCCAATATATCTCTGCTGGTGTTCCTGGCCCTCTCCATGATGACCATGGAGCTGTGGAAACTGATTGACCTGGCAGTGCCCATGTTCATTATCCTGCTGGCCCAGATGATTTTAATTACCCTGTATGGAATCTTTGTCAATTTCCGGTTTATGGGAAGAAACTTTGACGCCGCTGTGATGACGGTAGGAATGACAGGTTTCGGCCTTGGAGCTGTACCGACGGCTATGGCTAATATGTAGGTGATTGAGAGCAAGTACGGCTCCTCCCCCAGCGCATTCTTCATTGTGCCTCTCGTGGGAAGCCTGTTCATCAATCTGGTAAATTCTGCCATTATTACAGGATTTTTGAATTTTCTATAAGTAAAATATACCAGACACAGGCGTATGCCTGCATATTACATATTTCAGTGGAAACCCTCCGGTCAGTATGATATGATATATCGTACAGCCGGAGGTTTTTTGCGCTGTCCGGCAGTGTGAAAACCGGGAAACGGGAAAAGAGGGGGAGAAGAATGATAAAGGTATTTCTGGTGGAGGACGAGCCGATTATCAGAAAAGGAATTCGTGATAATATTGACTGGGCGGCTAATGGATTTCAGTTTGTGGGAGAAGGGGGAGACGGGGAGTATGCCTATCCCCTGATTCTGGAGACGGAGCCGGACATCCTGGTTACAGATGTCAAGATGCCCTTTATGGACGGGCTGGAGCTGAGCAGGCTGGTAAAAAAAGCCCTTCCTGATATAAAGATTGTGATTTTAAGCGGATACAACGAGTTTGACTACGCCAAGGAAGCGATAAAGATGGGAATCAGCGACTATATCCTGAAGCCGGTGACCTCAGCGGCTCTCGTGGAGGCGTTAAAGCGGGTGGCCGATACGATCCGGGAGGAGAGAGAGAGGGAGAAGCTGCTGGAGCGGTATTTTGCCAGCTATAAAAAGTATACGGAATTTCTGGATCAGACGGACTACCGGGGAGTGGATCGGAGGCTGATTGAGGAATTTTTAAAACTGGGCTCTGTGGACGAGTGTGAGACATTTGTGGAGGAATATTTTGCGGCTGTGGGGGAGAACAACTATAAATCTCTGCTGCTGCGCCAGTATATGGTGGTGGATATTTTCTACTGTGTCCAGGAGTTTGTCAGAAATCTCGGAATCGAGGAGGAGCTGCCGGAGAGTTTTCGGGATATAAAGAGGATCCCCCAGGCGATTACAGAGGTGGAGAAAACAAAACACTATCTGGTGGGGTTGTTCGGATGTGCGCTGGAAGTCAGAGACAGAGTCTCCTCGGATCGGTATGGGCAGGTGATCCGCGAAGCCAAGAGCTTCATAAAGGAAAACTTTTCCAGGGGAGATTTTTCTTTAAACCTGGTAGCTGCCCATATCGGGGTAAGCCCCAGCTATTTCAGCTCCATTTTCCGGCAGGAAACGGGGCAGACCTTTGTGGAGTATCTGACGCGGGTGAGGATTGACAGCGCCTGTGAGATGCTCAAATGCACAAATCTCAGAACTGCAGAGATCGGTGAGCGTGCAGGATACAATGATCCCCACTACTTCAGCTCTGCCTTTAAAAAGGTTATGGGAATGTCGCCGAAGGAGTATAAGACGTCGGTCAGACAGGGGTAGCATCAGGCAGGATTGGCTGGTACTCCGGAAGGGGCCGCACCGTGGAAAAACGGCTTGAACTGCCGGAACAGGGGAGGAAAACGGGATGAGAGGGCAGATAAAAACAGGTGGAGATGAGAAAAGAGAGATTCCCCGCATGAGACTGACGGAAAACTCAGAAGAAAGAAAAGAGGAACAGGAGGGCAGACAGCCTGTGAGTAATTCCGGGAAAGAGCAGGAAAGAACAGGGGCCAGAAGGATTTTATATTTTTTTACGCTGAACCGGAGGATGAGTCTGCTGATTCTGGTGACAGCAATTCCTCTGACCTGCATGGTTTTGGGGATTGTCTCCCTGATCAGAGAATACTCGGCATCCTACGCCACGATTATGTCGAATCTGAGAATTGCCAATGAATACAATATGAAATTTAAGGAGGACATGGAGTATTCCATGTACCGGGTTATGATCGGGCTTTTGAAGCCGGAGCAGTTTCAGGACGGGGACATCATAGAGGGGAGAACCCAGTATGCTACGATAGTCAAGAATCCCTACAATATGATCGAGTCGGCCAGGAGGGATTTTGAGTCTATTGAGAGGGAGAGAGGCTCTGACAGAGATATTAAAATCAGAGGACTTTTATCCTGCCTGGATTCTCTGGAGACGGCGGTGAACAAGCTGATGAACGCCTCCAAGGAGACAACCCCCTACGATGTGCAGCAGTCTATCTGGGAGAATGATATTCAGGGACTCTGTTCCATGATTCAGGACTACATAAACCAGTATATCTATTATGAGACTCTGAGAATGGAGCGTCTGCAGAAGGATCTGGAAACCCAGACAACCCGGCTGCTCATGATATACCTGGTACTGCTGGCTGCGGTGCTGACTGTGGGATTTGCGACTGCGGCAGCGATTGCCCGTTCCGTGACAGGGCCGGTGAAAGATCTCACGGAGACGGCCCGCAGGCTGGGGCAGGGGGATCTGAAGGCCCGGGCGGCCATGAGCGGCATGGCAGAGATCAATGTTCTGGCGAGAACCTTTAATATTATGAGCGATGAAATTGCTGGGCTGATGGATAAGACCAGGAGAGAACAGGAGAATCTGCGTGTGATGGAGCTGAAGCTGAGGCAGGAGCAGATTAACCCTCATTTCCTCTACAATACTCTGGACTCCATTGTCTGGATGGCAGAAGGGGGAAACAACAGGCAGGTAGTGGAGATGACCTCGGATTTGAGCGACTTCTTCCGGACAGTGCTCTCTGAAGGACACGATTTCATCACCATCGCAGAGGAGGAACAGCATATCAGAAGCTATCTGAAAATCCAGAAGATCCGCTATGAGGATGTGCTGGACTACCGGATAGAGATGGAGGAGAGGATCCGCAGCAGGGTGGTGCTCAAGATGATCCTCCAGCCTATCGTGGAGAATGCCCTCTACCATGGAATTAAGAATAAACGAGGAGGAGGCACAATCTCCATTCGCGGATATGAGGATAAAAACGGGATTGTCTTCGAGGTAGAGGATGACGGAACCGGAATGGATCAGGAAACTCTCTCAAAACTGAGAGAAAAGATAAAGAGCGGCAGAGAGGGCAGGGAGGAGCCGGTCAGAAAGAGCGGAGGCTTCGGACTGAGCAACGTGGCCCAGAGGCTTTCCATGTACTATGGAGAATCGTCGGCCCTTGTGATTGAATCAGAGAAGGGTGTGGGCACCTGCGTAAAGCTGTATCTGGGGCAGATTCCCCTTTCCCGCCGGGAGGATGAGAAAAGCAGAACAGAGCAGGTGCGGCCATGAGAGCTACCTTAAAAAAACATACCTTTATAGTAAAAAAATATACGTTTTATTATTGACAGAAAAAATTTCTTAAAAAAATTATACTTTTTTCAAAAGAAGCTCTGTTTAAAAAAGACAGGGCTTTTTTTATAATAAAGTTATCAGAAACGGAACTGAAAAAAGGAGGAAACAAATATGAAAAAGAGATTCTTATCAATCGCTCTGATGATGGCTATGTCAGCATCCCTGATCGCGTGCAGCTCTCAGGCAGAAGCACCGGCTGAGACAACAGCAGCAGGAACAGAGGCAGCTGACACAGAGGCAGCTTCTGAGGCAGGAGAGGAAGCAGCTGCCGATACAGCTGACGGCGATCTGATTACAGTGGGCTATGCACAGGTTGGCGCTGAGTCTGACTGGAGAACAGCTAACACAGAGTCCTTTAAGTCCACTTTCACAGAGGAGAACGGCTACAAGCTGATCTTTGATGATGCACAGCAGAAACAGGAAAATCAGATTAAGGCAATCCGTTCCTTCATCCAGCAGGATGTAGATTACATAGTTGTTG
Organism: Clostridium sp. AM29-11AC; assembly: GCF_003480545.1. Lineage (NCBI taxonomy): Bacteria > Bacillati > Bacillota > Clostridia > Eubacteriales > Clostridiaceae > Clostridium > Clostridium sp. AM29-11AC. The sequence goes on along the minus strand of NZ_QUJI01000007.1, from coordinate 44,217 downwards.
CCCCTGTTGTAGAGACAGGATGGGAGACAGTTCTCGAGGAGGCCAAGGAAGCAGGAATTCCGGTTATCCTTTCTGACCGTCAGATGCAGGTTTCCGATGACAGCCTGTATGAGTGCTGGGTAGGAGGAAACTTCATCAAAGAGGGCGAGACCTGCGGAAACTGGCTGGCTGATTACCTGGAGTCTCAGGGAAGAGCAGACGAGGACATCAACATCGTTACTATTCAGGGTACCATCGGCGCTTCTGCACAGATTGGACGTACAGAGGGATTCGGAAACATTCTGGAGCAGCATCCAAACTGGCATATGCTTGACATGCAGTCCGGAGACTTCACACAGGCTAAGGGCCAGGAAGTTATGGAGTCCTTCTTAAAGAGCTACGATGATATTGACGTAGTTGTATGCGAGAACGACAACTCCGCATTTGGTGCAATCGATGCCATCAAGGCAGCAGGAAAGACCTGCGGACCGGACGGAGACATCATCGTTGTAGGTTTCGACTCTGTAAAAGCTGCATTTGAGTCTATGATCGCAGGCGACATGAATGCTACCTTCGAGTGCAACCCGCTTCACGGACCTCGTGTAGATGAGATTATTCAGAAGTTGGAGGCAGGAGAGGAAGTAGAGAAGATTCAGTACGTTGACGAGGGATACTTCGACACAACAATGGATCTGGAGTCCATCCTGGAGACAAGAGCATACTAATTAAAAGCATATAAAGAAGAATCAGAGCAGCCCGATGATTCATCAGCTAAGATGCGGGGGCCGAAGGCGGAGGCCTTTGGCCCCCGCTTTCGCATTTCAGGGGAAATTCAACAGGATTTTCTGTGAGGTGAGAGAGCCCTGCCGGGCAGGAGCAAGCTCAGGTGAGGCAAAATCAGCCCTGGAAAAGACCCCCTGGGAGGGATTCTATACAGAAGGCTGACGGGCAGAATGGAAGGTAAGGAGGCAGGACGTTTATGGAACAGGGCAGCGTGCTAGAAATGAGACACATTTATAAAACGTTTCCGGGCGTGAAGGCTCTCCAGAACGTAGATTTTACCCTGAAAAAGGGAGAGATCCATGCACTGATGGGAGAGAACGGAGCAGGAAAATCCACGCTCATCAAGGTGCTTACGGGAGTGGAGGAGTTTGAGACGGGAGAGATCCGCGTTGACGGCATAGAAGGAAACGTCGTAAACAGAAGTCCCCAGGAGGCGCAGAAGAGAGGAATCAGCACCGTTTACCAGGAGATTAACCTCTGTCCGAATCTGACGGTTGCGGAAAATCTCTTCATTGGAAGAGAGCCGAGAAAGGGAGGCTTTATTGACTGGAAGGAAATGAACCGCCGTTCGGCAAAGCTCTTAGAGGAGCTGGATATTCATGCGGATGTAACGAAGACAATCGACAATTATTCCATTGCCATCCAGCAGATGATCGCTATTGCGAGGGCAGTGGATATGTCGGCGAAGGTTCTGATCCTGGATGAGCCCACGTCCTCCCTGGATGACGGCGAGGTAGAAAAGCTGTTCTCCCTGATGCGCAGGCTCAAGGGAGAAGGGGTAGGCATCATTTTTGTCACCCACTTCTTAGAGCAGGTGTATGCAGTCTGCGACAAGATCACAGTTCTTCGAAACGGCCAGCTGGTGGGGCAGTACACAACGGCGGAGCTTCCCAGAGTACAGCTTGTGGCCAGAATGATGGGGAAGGATTTTGACGATCTGGCATCCATCAAGACAGAGAAAACAGAGATCCGGGAGAGCGAGGAGGATCTGGTTATCAAGGCGGTAGGCCTTGGAAAGAAGGGGTACATAAAGCCCTTTGATCTGGTTATCAGAAAGGGAGAGGTCGTAGGCTTTACGGGACTTCTCGGCTCCGGGCGATCCGAGACTGTAAGACTCCTGTACGGGGCGGAGAAGGCTGACTCCGGAGAACTTTTTGTGAAAGGACAGAAGCATCTGGCAAAGAACCCCCTCTCCTCCATGAACTGCGGTATGGCCTATCTTCCCGAGGATCGGAAAAACGAGGGAATCATTGCAGATCTCTCTGTGAGGGAGAATCTGATCCTGGCCCTCCAGGCTAAGAGAGGTGTGTTCAGGCTCCTTTCCAGAAAGCAGCAGGAGGAGTTCACGGACAAATACATCGAGATGCTGCAGATTAAGACTGCCAGCCGGGAGACGCCGATTAAATCCCTGTCGGGAGGAAATCAGCAGAAGGTTATCATCGGAAGATGGCTTCTTACAAATCCGGATTTCCTGATTCTCGACGAGCCTACAAGGGGAATCGATGTTGGAACCAAGACAGAAATCCAGAAGCTGGTGGTGGAGCTGGCCAAGAAGGGCATGGCTGTGGTATTTATCTCCTCCGAGATTGAGGAGATGCTCAGAACCTGCGATCGCATGGTCGTAATGAGGGACAGCACTAAGGTAGGCGAGCTTTACGGCGATGAGATGAATCAGGCCAGCATTATGGCAACCATTGCGGGAGGTCAGTGATATGAGTGGGACATTAAAAAATATTACGTCAAAGCGGCTGTTTCTGCCGATTTTCTGCCTGGCTCTGGTGCTTTTGATCAATGTGATTACCACGCCGGACTTTTTTCAGATCTCCGTGAGAGACGGAGTACTCTACGGATACATTATCGATATTATCAACCGTGCGTCAGAGCTTGTGATACTGGCAATCGGAATGACCCTGGTTGTCTCCGCCTCCGCCGGAACGGATATCTCCGTGGGCGCGATCATGGCTGTGAGTGCAGCAGTCTGCTGCAACCTGCTGACAGGCGGAGAGAGAGCCGCTACTGAGCTGGCAGCGCCTCTGTTCATGGGCTTTGGAGCAGCGCTCCTGGTGGGTATCCTCATCGGCTGCTTTAACGGTTTTCTCGTTGCAAAACTGAATATTCAGCCCATGGTGGCAACCCTTATTATGTTTACGGCAGGCCGCGGTATTGCCCAGCTGATTACAGACGGCCAGATTACCTATGTGAGGGTGGACAGCTATAAGCTGCTGGGCGCTTCGTTTCCGGGATTCCCGGTGCCCACGCCTTTTATTGTGGCAGTCATTATGGTGGCTGTGACGGCGCTGATTTTAAAGAAAACGGCTCTTGGAATGTACATACAGTCAGTAGGTATCAATAAACGGGCATCCAGGCTTATCGGAATCAAGGCCGTGTTTATTATTTTCCTTACTTATGCCTACTGCGGACTCTGTGCCGGACTGTCGGGACTGATTGCCTCCAGCCGTATCTACTCGGCGGATGCCAACAATATCGGACTGAACATGGAGCTGGACGCTATTCTGGCGGTGGCCATCGGCGGCAACTCCCTGGGCGGAGGAAAGTTTTCTCTGGCAGGCTCTGTGATCGGAGCCTATACGATCCAGGCCCTCACCACAACCCTGTACGCTATGCATGTATCTTCGGATCAGGTTCCTGTCTATAAGGCGGTTGTGGTTGTCATCATTGTGGCACTCCAGTCACCGGGATTTGCCAGATGGAAAAAATCTCTGTCCAGAAAGCAAGAGAAAATGCAGCTTGAGGGAAAGGAGGCTTAACTATGAAACAGAGAAAAAAAATGAATCAGAACAGCTTCCTTCTGCTTATCACGATTCTTCTGTTCTTTATTATGTACGGAATCGGCTGCGTGGTGTTTAAGGATGTTGGCTTTGCAAAAACACAGAACTTTTTGAACCTGTTTATCTCCAATGCGGGACTGATTGTCATCGGCATCGGAATGACAGTGGTTATGATCACGGGAGGCATTGACATCAGCGTGGGCTCCTTTGTGGCTATGGCCTGTATGATGCTTGCGTGGATGATGGAGCGGGGCGGAATCGGAGCAGTCCCCGCAGTGATCATTGTCCTTGTGACAGGCGTGGTATTCGGCCTGGTGCAGGGCTTCCTGGTAGCCTATATGGATATCCAGCCCTTTATTGTGACGCTGGCGGGAATGTTCTTTGCCAGAGGTATGACGGCGATTATTTCCAAGGATATGATAAGCATTACCAATGAAACTTTCATGGCATGGGCGAAGGCCAAGATCTATCTTCCCTTCGGAGGCTACTTAAATAAAAAGGGAATTCTGATCCAGCCGTATATTTACCCGACGGTTGTCATTGCCCTGCTTCTGGTGGTGCTGGCATTTATCATGCTCAAGTATACGAAGTTCGGCCGCAGCCTTTACGCCGTGGGAGGCAACGAGCAGTCTGCCATGATGATGGGACTGAATGTGCGGAAGGTGAAGCTGAAAGCTTACGTGCTGGACGGATTTCTCTGCGGCGTGGGCGGCGTGCTGTTCTGCCTGAATACGCTGGGCGGCTTTGTGGAGCAGGCAAAGGGCTTTGAGATGGACGCCATCGCCTCCTCTGTTATCGGCGGAACTCTCCTGACAGGAGGTGTGGGAAATGTCTTCGGAACGCTGTTCGGTGTTCTGATTAAGGCTACCATCGAGGCTTTTATCACCTTCCAGGGAACTCTGTCCTCCTGGTGGACCAGAATCACCATTGCAGCTCTTCTCTGCTTCTTCATCGTGCTCCAATCTGTGCTGGCCATGATCAAGAAGGGCGGAAAGCAGGATTAGAAGGCAGCTGATGCCGGAAGAGACAGACGGAAATGAAAATATCAGGGCCGGAAGAAAAGATATCCGGCCCGGGAAACTGAGAAAGAAAATCACAGCAGCGACAGGAGGAAAGAGGAATGATTTTAACGGGAAAGAAATATAAATTCTGGTTCTGTACAGGCTCTCAGGATCTCTACGGAGACGAATGTCTGGCCCATGTGGCAGAGCATTCCAGGATTATTGTGGAGAAGCTCAATGAAAGCGGAAGACTGCCCTTTGAGGTGGTGTGGAAGCCGACTCTGATCACCAATGAGGTGATCCGCAAAACCTTCAATGAGGCCAATCAGGATCCGGACTGCGCAGGAGTCATCACATGGATGCACACCTTCTCACCGGCCAAAAGCTGGATTCTGGGACTTCAGGAGTACAGAAAGCCTCTGTGCCATCTGCACACCCAGTTCAACAGGGAGATTCCCTATGACGCCATAGACATGGATTTTATGAATGAGAACCAGTCGGCTCACGGAGGAAGAGAGTATGGCCACATTGTTTCCCGCATGGGGATCGAGAGAAAGGTGATCGTAGGCTTCTGGGATGACAGCGAGGTTCAGGATGCCCTTGCCTCCTGGATGAGAACAGCAGTGGGCGTGATGGAGTCCTCCCACATCCGCGTGATGCGTGTGGCCGACAACATGAGAAATGTAGCCGTGACAGAGGGAGACAAGGTGGAAGCCCAGATCAAGTTTGGCTGGGAGGTTGACGCCTACCCGGTGAACGAGATTGTGGACTGTGTAAACTCTGTCTCTAAGGCAGACACAGATGCCCTTACAGAGGAATATTACAGCAGATACCAGATTCTCACAGAGGGAAGAGACGAGAAGGAATTCAGAGATAAGGTGGCTGTGCAGGCCCAGATTGAGCTGGGCTTCGAGCGGTTCCTGGATGAGAAGAACTACCAGGCCATTGTCACCCACTTCGGAGATCTGGGAGGTCTGAAGCAGCTGCCGGGACTTGCTATCCAGAGGCTCATGGAGAAGGGCTACGGCTTCGGAGCAGAGGGAGACTGGAAGACAGCGGCCATGGTGCGCCTGATGAAGATCATGGCTGAGGGCGTTCCGGGGGCAAAGGGAACCTCCTTCTTTGAGGACTATACCTACAACCTGGTAAAGGGCCGGGAGGGAATCCTGCAGGCCCATATGCTGGAGGTATGCCCCACTGTGGCAGACGGCCCCATCTGCATCAAGGAGCAGCCGCTGAGCATGGGAGACAGAGAGGATCCGGCGAGACTTGTATTTACGGCCAAGGAGGGGAAGGGAGTTGCGGTGTCCCTCATTGACCTGGGCGAGAGGTTCCGTCTGATTATCAATGAGGTGGATGTGAAGAAGGCGGAAAAGCCGATGCCGAAGCTTCCGGTAGCCACGGCCTTCTGGACGCCTCAGCCTGATTTAAAGACAGGAGCCGCAGCATGGATCTATGCAGGAGGCGCTCACCATACAGCCTTCTCCTATGATCTGACGGCAGAGCAGATGGGAGACTGGGCAAACGCCATGGGCATTGAGGCTGTGTATATTGACAGAGATACGAATTTAAGACAGTTCAGAAATGAGCTGAGATGGAACGAGGCTTTCTACAAGTTCAGATAGTCAGAAGGCAAACAGGGAAAGGCCAGGCAGAGGCCGGCTGGAAAGAGGTGGAGACAATGAGCCGAAGTATAGAGGAAATCAGAGAGGATATAAGGGCAGGGAGAACAGCTCTGGGAATTGAGTTTGGCTCGACGAGAATCAAGGCAGTTCTCACAGACAGCTCCCTGGCCCCGGCGGCCCAGGGAAGCCACAGCTGGGAAAATCGGCTGGAAAACGGAATCTGGACTTATCCGGAGGAGGAAATTATCGCGGGGCTTCAGTCCTGTTACAGGGATCTGGCCCGGAATGTGAGGGAAACCTACGGAACAGAGCTGGAAACCGTGGGTTCCCTGGGAATCAGCGCCATGATGCACGGCTATATGGCCTTCGGGGAGGACGGAAACCTTCTCGTGCCCTTCAGGACCTGGAGAAATACCATGACCGGGGAGGCGGCAGAGAAGCTGACGAAGCTCTTTTCCTACAACATTCCCCAGAGATGGAGCATCGCCCATCTGTATCAGGCCATGCTGAATGGGGAAGAGCACCTGGGCAGGCTGTCCTTTCTGACAACCCTGGCAGGGTATATTCACTGGCGCCTCACCGGGGAGAAGGTGCTGGGCGTAGGTGATGCCTCCGGCATGTTCCCTATAGACAGCAAAACGGGAACCTACAGCCGGGAGATGATGGAAAAATTTGAAGCTCTCAGGGAGGAGATGGGATACCGGTGGTCCCTTCCAGGGATTCTTCCGAAGGTGCTCCCGGCAGGAGAGGAGGCGGGAACTCTCACCAGGGAGGGCGCCGCTCTTCTGGACCCTGCCGGTGTGCTGAAAGCGGGAGTCAGGCTTTGCCCTCCTGAGGGAGATGCCGGAACCGGCATGACGGCTACCAACAGTGTGGCTGAGAGAACGGGAAATGTATCGGCGGGGACATCTGTATTTTCCATGATTGTCCTGGAGCAGGAGCTGAAAAAGGTGCACCCGGAGATCGATATGGTGACGACACCTACGGGCAGGCCGGTGGCGATGGTGCACTGCAATAACTGCACCTCGGATTTGAACGCCTGGGTCGGCCTGTTTGGGGAGTTTGCCGAGCTTATGGGATTCCCCACGGAGCCGGATAAGCTCTATGGAAGCCTTTACAGGGAGGCCCTGAAGGGGGATGCAGACTGCGGCGGTCTGTTTGCCTGCGGCTATCTTTCCGGAGAGCCGATTACAGACTTTACTGAAGGCCGTCCCATGTTTTTCCGTCTGCCGGACAGCCGCTTCCACCTGGCCAACTTCATGAGGAGCCATCTGTACAGCTCCCTGGCCACCTTAAAGATCGGCATGGATCTTCTCACAGAGGAGGAGGACGTGAAGCTGGACCGCCTGATGGGCCATGGAGGTCTGTTTAAGACGGCCGGGGTAGGCCAGAGGATAATGGCCGCAGCTGCCATGACACCTGTCTCCGTCATGGAGACGGCAGGAGAGGGAGGCCCCTGGGGGATGGCTCTTCTGGCTTCCTACATGACTGAGGGGAAGGGAGAGTCTCTGGAAGAATATCTGGAAAGACGGGTGTTCGCAGATACCAGGGCGACCACCATAGAGCCGGACGAGGCAGATGTGAAGGGATTTCAGGCGTATATGAAGCGGTACCGGGCAGGTCTCGCAGCAGAGAGAGCGGCTGTGGAGGCTGTGCGCGGGTAACAGCAGCAGGAAAAGGAGCAGGATTATGCTGGAGGAACTGAAAAAACAGGTATATGAGGCCAATATGGAGCTTCCGAGGCTGGGCCTTGTGACATTTACCTGGGGAAATGTATCGGGAATCGACAGGGAGAAGGGACTGTTTGTCATAAAGCCGTCGGGAGTGGAGTATGAGAAGCTGACGCCGGGGGACATGGTGGTCATGAGCCTGGATGGAGAGAAGGTGGAGGGAGAGCTGAATCCCTCGTCGGACACGAAGACGCACATGGTTCTGTACCGCCGTTTTCCGGACATCGGAGGGATCGTTCACACACACAGTCCGTGGGCGACCTCCTGGGCCCAGGCAGGCAGGAGCATCCCCTGCTATGGAACTACCCATGCAGATTATATTTACAGGGATGTCCCCTGTGCCAGATGCCTTACAAAAGAGGAGCTGGATGAGGACTACGAGAAGAATACGGGAATTGTGATCGGAGATCTGTTTGAGAAGGAAGGAATTGACTACCGGGCAGTTCCCTGCGTCCTGTGCAGATGTCACGGCCCCTTTGCCTGGGGAGAGAATCCTCACATGGCAGTCCACAATGCGGCAGTGCTTGAGGAGGTGGCCAGGATGGCCGCCCGCACGGAATGGCTGAATCCTGAGGTGAAGGAGGCGCCGGCCTACCTTCAGGATAAACATTACTTCAGAAAGCACGGGCCCGGCGCCTACTATGGACAGGGGAAGAAGTAGGCAGATTCCGGGACTGAAACAGAGAAAAGTAGCTTAAATTCACAGAGAAAAGGGCAGAGTCCTTCTGCAGCCGTCTTGGAAGCAGAAGGACTCTGTCTTTTTTTGAGTACAAGGTGAAAGGGGAAAGAAGCATTGACAACCAGGAGCCCTTCCAGTAAAATTTGGTAATAGCAAAAGGATGGGAGACGGAGCCTGCAGGAGGCAGGAGAAATGTGTCAGCCGTTAAAGAAACATGGAGTTTTACGCAGAACAGGTGTGAAAAGACCGCTGCAGGGGGATTATACAGGAGATAAAAGATGAAAAAACTATGGCACATATATGACCGGATGAGAGATATAGTTTGTATCTTAAATGCAGACACTCAGGAGATTGTATACATGAATCCCCATGGCCTGAGGATGCTGGGATTTCGTTCCCTGGAGGAGCTTAGGAAAGACTTCCGTTCAGAGACACTGCAGAACCTTGACGGACTTATTACAGCCTGCGGGCAGGAGGAGACGCCGGATGGAGGGCCTGATGAAAAACTCTGGAAAAATATGGTGGACGGGCTTGTTTATGCTGTAAGAAGCGGCTTTTTTGAGGTGGGAGGAGAGAGGTTCAGAATCCAGACTGCCAGTGAATGCAGGGAGGAGGAACTGCATGAGTATCAGTCTTCTTTCGGACGCTTTCTCAGAAAATATTATTTTGATACAGAAATGTTTTTTCATTCAGTGTCAGCTCGTGAAATGCCGGTATATGTTTTCTTCGGCGATGTGCAGGAGGATGTCTACTATGTCTCAGATAAGTTAAGAGAGGAGTTAGGGCTTTCTTCCAACCTGGTTCATCAGCTGTTCAGGCAGGCAGAGCCGTTTGTCTACGAGAAAGATCGGGAGAACTATAAGCGGGGACTTTTAAGTGTGATGGAGGAAAGACGGGAATTTTACAGCCAGCGTCTGAGATTTCAGGGAATGGACAAAAGAATCCGATGGATGTGCTGCTGGGGAATTATCAAGTGGGACGGGGACAGACCTCTGTTTTTCTCGGGCTGCATGACAGATTTGGAAGACGAGTTCTCAGCGGATTCTGTGACAGGTCTCCTGCGTTACCCGGCAGCTGTCAGAAGACTTACCGCTCTGAGCGAGGAAAAAGAGCAGGCGACGGTGTTCGGCATTGGACTCAGCCGCTTTTCCGTGATCAATGACTCTCTGGGACGTATGGAGGCAGACAGGCTTCTCAGACAAATCTGCGCACAGCTTCGGGAAAGACTTTACGGATTTGAGCTGTACCGGATGGACGGAGTCCGTTTCCTTGCAGTTTGTCCCGGCCAGGTGCCAGATGTGAGAATATCCGGCATTATCCGCCAGTGTATTCAGGAGTGCTACCGGAAAAAAGGAATCGAGATGAAAAATCCCTGTGCTCTGGGTATGCTGCGCTGTCCGGAAGACGGGAGAAGCGGAATGGAACTGATCGAGAGGGTGATGACCTGCATCTACTATGCAAAACGGAATCCCGAACAGGGAGTCCTGCGGTTTTCGTGGGATATGCTGGAAAAGCGTCAGAAAGAGGCAGAGATGTCTCTGGAGCTGTGCCGGAATGTCAGAGATCAGTTCAAGGGGTTCCGGGTAGTGATTCAGCCTATTGTAGAGGGAGAGACAGGGAGAATCAAGGGAGGAGAGATCCTGAGCCGCTGGGAGTACAGGGGGACAGCTGTTTCACCGGAATGCTTTATTATGCTGATGGAGGAGAATAAGCAGATTCTGGCCTTTGGAAAGTGGGTTTTTGAACAGGCTGTACTGGCCTGTCGCAGCTTTATGAAAGAGCGTCCTGATTTTACTGTGTCGTTTAATGTGAGCTATCTTCAGATTACTGACAGCAGTTTTCTTCCTTTTATGAAGGAAACGCTGTCAAGATATGGAGTTTCCGGCAAAAATTTAATCCTGGAACTGACAGAGACACATTTTGATGAGGCTCCTGAGCATCTGGAGAGGCTGGTCAAAGAATGCAGAGCTATGGGGATGAAGCTGGCTCTGGATGATTTTGGGAAAGGATATTCTAACCTTCAGATGCTGCTGCGCTATCCGGTGGATCTGGTAAAGCTGGATCGGGAGATAATGAGAGAGATAGCTCAGTCGAGAACCAGCAGAGAGCTGGTAAAAAGTATTGTCCTCGCATGTCACAGAGCAGATAAGAAGGTATGCGTGGAAGGGGTGGAGACGGAGACAGAGCTTGGAATTGTTAAGAGAATGAAGGCTGATTATGTACAGGGCTACTACTTTTATCGTCCGCTGAACACACAAGAGCTTCTGACAAAGATTTCAGGCGCCTGAGGGTAACAGAAACCATAGATGGATATCTGCAGCCCAGCTAAGCGGTGCTGGAATAGAAATCCCTGATTCTGGAAAAGATAGAAACAGCGGAAGGCAGAACGCGCCTGCCGTCAGAACACACGGATACCCGGCGAGGAGGCCGGAAATATCTGATATCAAGATTCAGGAGGGATTTGCATGGAACCGATTTTAAAGACCAGCGAGACGGCAAAAAATCTGATGAGGGCCTTTGCAGGTGAGAGCCAGGCAAGAAACCGCTATACCTTTGCGGCATCAGCGGCAAAAAAGGAAGGCTTTCCCGTCATCCAGGCGGTATTCCAGTTTACAGCCAATCAGGAGAAGGAACACGCAGAACTGTTTTACAAATTTTTACAGGAGATGACAGGAGATACCATACACATTGACGGCGGCTATCCGGTGGATACCTACGACCGCACGCTGGATCTGCTGAAAGCCGCCAGACACAATGAATTTGAGGAATATGAGAATGTCTACAAGCAGTTCGGGGATATTGCCCTGGATGAAGGCTTTGACCGGGTGGGACAGGTATTCCACATGGTGGCAGATATAGAGAAAACCCACGGTGACCGGTTTGATCTGTTTGCAGGCCTTCTGGAGAGGGGCCAGCTCTTTGCCTCTGAGGTGGAGACGGGCTGGGTGTGCTTAAACTGCGGCTATGTGTATCACGGAACCTTTGCGCCGAAATACTGTCCGGTCTGCGAGCATGAACAGGGCTGGTTTATCCGCATGGAGCTTACCCCCTATGCCGGGGCCTATAAGCCCTGGAAGAACCTTTAGAAGGCAGCAGGATAAAAGACAAAGAAAGTGCAGAAAGCCAGGCCAGGCATTCAGAGATTGGAGGAATTATGGATTTATTCAGGACAGCGGCAGCAGCTCTGTCTGCAGCGGCGGCGGCCTCTTTTGCCCGATCAGAATACGAAAAGCGTCATTTTGTCACGGAAACGTTTGAGATTTCGTCTGATAAGCTAAAAACGCCGGAGAGGAACCTTGTGTTTCTCTCCGACCTACATAGTAATGAGTTCGGGGAGGAAAACGAAAGGCTTCTCAGGGCAATTGACAGGATTCGTCCGGATGCCGTGCTGATCGGCGGAGATATGATGGTGTGCAAAAAGGGAAAGCTGGATCTTACGGTCTGCCTGAACCTGGTGGAGAGGCTGGCGTCAAAGTATCCCGTATACTATGCAAACGGCAACCATGAGGAGAGGATGAACCGTGAGAGAGAACATTACGGGAACAGCTACGACCGGTTTCGGGAGGCCCTTGAGCAGGCGGGAGTCACCTATCTGTCAGACTGCTCGGCCTGCCTGGGGGAGGATATGAGAATCACAGGCTGCAACATGAAAGAGCGCTATTACCGCCACCGCTTTACAGTGCCGCAGATGGAGGAAGGGGAGCTGGAACGCCATGTGGGGAAGGCTGACAGGGAAAGATTTCAGATTCTGATGCTTCATTCTCCGCTGTTTTTTGACTGCTGCCGCAGGTGGGGAGCCGATCTGACGCTCTGCGGCCATTTCCACGGCGGCACCATCCGTCTTCCCTTTCTGGGGGGCGTTATGACGCCTCAGTATCAGTTTTTTCTGCCGTGGTGTGCGGGACAGTTTGACAGAGAGAAAAAGACGATGATCGTAAGCAGGGGACTGGGGACCCATTCGATTAATATCAGGCTGAACAACAGGCCTCAGCTGGTTCATATCAGGCTGAAGAAGGGCAGATAGAGAGAAAGGGAGAAGATTTTCTGTGATTTCGCTGTGACAGAAAATCTTCTCCCTTTTTAATATAACAGGAAACTTCGTTCCCTGTTATATTAAAACGCTCCGCGGGGATCGCACTGCGGCGAAAAGGAAAATGTCGCTTTCGCGACCCGCCGCAGGCGGAGAATCCTGCGAAGCAGGATTCTTTCTTGTTCAATAGGAAATTTCATTTCCTATTGAACAAAAATGACGTTGATGCGCACTCGCGCGCAAGGTAAAAATTGCCTGAAGGCAACCGCGCTCGGCGCGAGTGTGCGCCAAGGCGCACACTTTTTTGTGGATAAATTCAATTACGGCGAACATTTGCCGCAGAGGCCGCAGGCGGAGGGGGCGGTGGCGCAGCCTCCCATGGCTGTCTCCCGCAGCTCCGGGGGAAGGCGTCTTCCCACGCTGTACATCACTTCCAGCATCTCGTCAAAGGGGATAAGCTGGCGCACATGGCTGAGGGCCAGTTCCGCGGCTACCAGGGCGTTTGCGACTCCGGCTGCATTCCGCCCCTGGCAGGGACATTCCACCAGGCCGCTGATAGGATCGCAGACAAGGCCCAGCATATTCATGAGAACTGTGGAGGCAGCATCCAGACACTGAGATGGGGAGCCTCCCATCAGTTCCACTGCGGCGGAGGCAGCCATGGCCGACGCAACGCCGACCTCGGCCTGACATCCGCCTACAGCCCCTGCTACGGTAGCGTTGCGCATGGCCAGGTAGCCCACGGCACCGGCATTGAACAGCACGTCAACGATTCTGTCATCGCAGATGTGATATTCCTCCTTTAAGGCCAGTAAGAGGCCTGGGACAATGCCTGAGGAGCCCGCCGTGGGAGCTGCCACGATGAGGCCCATGGAAGCGTTGACCTCCAGAACAGCCATGGCGTAGGCGATGCCCCGGTCCAGCACGCCGCCTCCGATATTCTCTCCCTTTGCCCGGTGTTCACTCAAAAGTCTGGCTTCCCCGCCGATAAGGCCCCCCATGGACTTCTTAGGGGAGAGGATGGGAGAGAAAGCAGCCTCTTTCATAATTTCCAGCACCCGCTTCATGCGAGCACAGACAAGTTCGTCGGTGGTTTCCCCCAGTTCGCACTCTCTTAGCTTCATCACCTCAGAGATAGGGAGACGGTGTGTCTGGCACAATTTCAGCAGTTCTTTTCCATTCTTAAAATCCATGATTTTCCTTCCTCCCTTACAGTTGTATCAGCATGACATCTTTCACATCGGGATTTTCCTTGATCCGGTCCGGGATGCCTTCAGGGAGGATGCCGTCAAATTCCACAATGCTGTAGGCGGTGCTCCCTTTGGATTCACGAAAGAGCTTCAGGAAGGCGATATTGATATTGGCCCGGTTGAGGCAGTCGGTGATATGGGCGATGACTCCCTGCCTGTCCCGCTGAATTACGATCAGCGTGTTGTATTCGCCTGAGAAATCCACCTCCACCTGATTGATACGCGTGATGCGGACCTTTCCGCCGCCCAGAGATTCGCCGCGCACCGTCATCACACGGCCTGAGTCACTGGTCATGCGGATGTCGACGGTATTGGGATGGATCTCTGTTTCTGTCTCGTCTGGGGTGAAGGTATATAAAAGTCCCCGGTCGGCGGCGATGGAGAAGGAGTCGGGAATCCTCTTGTCATCTGTGTGAAAGCCCATGATTCCGCCGAGAAGCGCCCGGTCGGTGCCGTGACCCCGGTAAGTTTTGGCAAAGGAGCCATACAGGGTGAAGTCCACCTGTTTTAAGGAGCCGCCCGGCATCATCTTCCGGGCCAGGAGGGCGATGGAGGCAGCTCCGGCTGTGTGTGAGCTGGAAGGGCCGATCATGTTGGGCCCCAGAACGTCAAATACACTGATAAAAGCCATAGAAATTCAGCTCCCTTCTTTAAGCGTTTTTTTCGATAAATTTATGATAGATGGTGTCTACAATCACGCCGATGGCGTTGTCGCCGGATACATTGCAGGCTGTTCCGAAGGAGTCCTGTGTAATGTAGAGGGCAACCATGATGGCGCAGATAGGGCCGTCCGGATCGCCGGCTGCGGTGCCGAAGATCATGTAGAGAAACGGCAGGGCAGTCATAATAGAACCGCCCGGAGCGCCCGGTGATGCCACCATAGCAATGCCCAGAGTCATGATAAAGGGAATGACGGTGGACAGGCTGATGGGGAGCTGGTTCATCAGACAGACGGCAGTGGCGCAGGCTGTGATGGTGATCATGGAGCCTGCCATGTGGATATTGGCGCAGAGGGGAACGACGAAATTGCGGATCTGCTCGCAGATGCCGTCAGCCCTGGCGCATTCCAGATTGACCGGGATGGTGGCCGCGGAGGACTGGGTTCCCAGGGCTGTGGTGTAGCCTGGAATCTGGTTCCTGATCAGGGTGACAGGATTCTTGTGACTGATAACTCCTGCCAGGGTGAACTGCACGGCAATGCAGATCAGGTGCATGACAATGACAACCAGGAATACCTTCCAGAGTATGCCGAGAATGGCAAAAGTCTTTCCGGAACGTGTCATATCCACAAAGGTTCCGCAGATATAGAGGGGAAGGAAGGGAATGATGGCCGTGTGCAGCACCCTGTCGATAATGCCTGAGAAGTCCTTCATGCCGTTGTAGAGGGTGTCGCTGATCTCCCTTCCGCGCATGGCTGACAGGCAAAGTCCCAGCATAAAGGCGAAGACTACGGCAGACAGCGTGTCCATTAAGGGGATAATGGAGATGCTGAAGTAGGGTTCAAGGGAAACGCCGGATGTGGCGGCAATCTGCGCCATGGCGCCCTCGCTCATAAAGTGCGGAAACAGACTCCTTGCAACCAGATAGGAGCAGGAACCTGCCGCAAGGGTGGAAGCGTAGGCAATGGCAACAGTTATGAGAAGCAGCTTTCCGGCACCCTGGGACAGATCTGCGATTCCCATGGTAACGTAGGCCAGGATCATAAGGGGGATGACAAATTTCAAAAAGGTACTGAAAATACCGGAGGCGGTAACCACGGCACGGCAGACCGGCTCCGGCAGGAACTGACCAATCAGAATACCGAGAATAATGGCAATAATCAGCCTAGGAACTAGGCCCAGCTTTTTCTTTTTCTTTTCCATAAGTACAAAATTCTCCTTTGTATTGGTATGAGAAGGAAGAGAGGGCTTCAGCAAATGCTCTCCCAAAGCCGCCTTTGTACAGCTGTCTGGCAGGAGTACGATTGACGTCTTTGTGGGACTATTGTATCATAATTAGTATACATTATTCAAATTCATAAAATATATAGATTTGTTGAAAAAAATTAATACTGAAAAATTAATGCTGAAATTTAATACTGAAGGGAAATCGTCCGGGAGGAGCCGGAACGGTTAGCTGAACCTGCCGGGATGAATCCGGGCAGAGGCTTATGGACGCCCTATCAGGGCAGAAATTTCTGCAGCTTCTGCAGCTGAGGTATGGCAGGATCTGTGACGCAGGTTTACTTTGAATGGAAAATCTGCTATACTGAGATTTTCT
The DNA here is from genome assembly GCF_003480545.1 of Clostridium sp. AM29-11AC. Lineage (NCBI taxonomy): Bacteria > Bacillati > Bacillota > Clostridia > Eubacteriales > Clostridiaceae > Clostridium > Clostridium sp. AM29-11AC. The sequence continues at coordinate 28,092 of NZ_QUJI01000007.1, read as the reverse complement.
GAGATTTTATGAAACGGAACGGATGACGGTGTGAAAGCGCACAGGGGACAGAGAATATGGGAATTTCTTACAAGCTGGAGCATTTCGAGGGACCTCTCGATCTGCTTTTGCATCTGATCGAAAAAAATAAGGTAAGCATTTACGATATTCCGATTGTGACGATCACAGAACAGTATTTAGACTATGTGAACCACATGGATACCAGAGATCTGGACTTAGTCAGCGAGTTTCTGGTGATGGCGGCTACGCTGCTTGACATTAAGGCAAGGATGCTGCTTCCTAAGGAGGAAAAGCCGGAGCGGGAAGGGGAGGATCCGAGGGCTGAGCTGGTGAGACGCCTGCTGGAATACAAGATGTATAAGTTTATGGCCAGAGAGCTGGAGGAGATGGAAGAGGGGGCGGAGCGCCTTCTGTTTAAAGGGCCTACGATTCCGGAGGAAGTGGCAAAATATGAGGAGCCGGTGGATCTGGACAGCCTTCTGGACGGCCTGACTCTGGCAAAGCTCCAGGAGATATTCGAATCTGTGCTCCGCAGGGGCGACAACAGGAGAGACCCGGTGAGAAGCAGCTTTGGAACCATAAAAAAAGAGCCGGTAAGTCTGGAAGAAAAGCTCACCTTCGTACTGTCCTATGCCAGAAAAAACAGGAGGTTCAGTTTCAGGCAGATGCTGGAATACTCCAGGGACAGGATGGAGATCGTCGTTTCCTTTCTGGCAGTGCTGGAACTGATGAAGGTCGGGAGAATCCGCCTGTCACAGGCATCCATAGACGATGATATGTACATAGAGGCGCTGGAGCCTGAGGAAGAAGAGGCGCCGGAGAACTTCCGGGAGGAGGGCTCAGGCTCTGAAAGCTGAATACGGAGAAAATTCGGGGCACCGGGTGCAGGAAGGGCGGCAGCAGCCAGGGAGTCTGCCGGCCAGGGACAGGCGCCATAAAAGCAGGAGGCATAGAAACGGGAGATAAGCGATGGATAAAAGAGAGGGAGCAGAATTAAAAAGGGAAGAGGCCATAGTGGAGGCGGTTCTCTTTACCATGGGAAAATCGGTGGAGCTTAGGCAGCTTGCCGCTGCCATCGGAAAAAGCGAGGAGGAGGCAAAAGAGGCGGTGTCGGAGCTTTCCAGGCGGTATGACAGGGAGAAGAGGGGGCTTCGCATCATCGAGCTTTCAGGCAGCTATCAGATGTGTACCAGGGCTGAGTATTATGAGAATCTGATCCGCGTGGCAAAGGCGCCCAAAAAGCAGGTGCTGTCAGACGTGGTTCTGGAGACACTGTCCATTATCGCCTATAAACAGCCGATCACAAAGATTGAGATTGAGCAGATCCGGGGAGTGAAGTCGGATCACGCGGTGAACCGCCTTATCGAGTACAACCTTGTCTATGAGGTGGGACGTCTGGACGCCCCGGGGCGGCCGGCACTGTTTGCCACTACGGAGGAGTTTCTGCGCAGGTTCGGTGTGGGAAGCATGGAGGAGCTGCCGGTGATTGATCCCCAGCAGCTTGACGAGTTCAAGCTGGAGGTGGAGGAGGAGCTGTCCATGAACCCGGAGGAGCTGCAGGCTGTGCTGGAGACGGCAGCGGCATCAGAGCAGGAGGATGGGAAAGCGGAAGAGGGAGAAACCGAAGGAGAAGGCGAAGGGAAAAAACAGGAGCAGGAATAGAGAGCTGGCGAAAATTCGGAAACAGTCTGGACGCCCCTGACAGGCAGGGCGTTCGTCTCGTTTCTGTTTTTTTGCGCTGAAAGCTATACCTGTGCCGATGAAAGCGGGCAGGGATGTGCCGGGTTTTGCAGACTGTTTCCATCTGGCTTCTGGGCAGGAAAGATTAGCCCTGCATGTATACAGAAAAAAGTTTTTCTGGTTTCTTCCGCACAGGATAAGGCTTTACGGCCTGTCAAGCATTTTTTGAGGGAAAATGGCTCTTGACTTCCTATAGGGCAGATGATACGATAGGGTTCAGGTATGACACAGGATATTGTGTTTGAAGTGATAAATACGACTAAATATAGTTTATTGTATACAATATATTGTGCTGACAGCCGGGCCGTGTCCGGCTTTTGTATTCTATGAAAAGGCAGCACAGGAGCAGGATATCAAGGAGGTAAAGGGAAATGAAGTGCAGCGAGATAAAAGTGATAAAGAAGGACGGAACCAGGGAGGATTTTAATGTCCAGAAGGTGGTAGTGGCAGTGAACAAGTCCGCCGAGAGGGCCATGATCCAGTTCTCACAGGCGGAGCTCAACTTTATCTGTCAGTTTGTGGAGGAGAAGGCAGAGGCTCTTGGGACTGCTGAGATTCCCATCGCCCAGATGCACAATCTGGTAGAGGGAGCTCTTGAGAGAGTCAACCCTCTCGTGGCCAAGAGCTACCGGGATTACCGCAACTATAAGCAGGACTTTGTGCAGATGCTGGATGAGGTTTACAAGAAGAGCCAGTCTATCATGTATATCGGCGACAAGGAAAATTCCAACACAGACAGCGCCCTGGTATCCACAAAGAGAAGCCTGATTTTCAACGAGCTGAATAAGGAGCTCTATAAGAAGTTTTTCATGACGGTGGAGGAGCTTCAGGCCTGCCGCGACGGTTATCTCTACATCCATGATATGTCTGCCCGCAGAGATACGATGAACTGCTGCCTTTTCGACGTAAAGAGCGTGCTGACAGGGGGATTCGAGATGGGAAACCTCTGGTACAATGAGCCAAAGACTCTGGATGTGGCCTTTGACGTCATCGGAGATATCGTCCTGAGCGCCGCCAGCCAGCAGTACGGAGGCTTTACGGTTCCCAGCGTGGAGGAGATTCTGGCGCCCTATGCGGAGAAATCCTATGCAAAATACATTGAAAAATATACGGGGCTCGGGCTTAATGAGAAGAAGGCCGAGGAGGTGGCCTGGGCCGATGTCCAGAGGGATATGGAGCAGGGATTCCAGGGCTGGGAGTATAAGTTCAACTCTGTTTCCTCCAGCCGCGGAGACTATCCGTTTATTACCATGACAGCGGGAACCGGAAGGAGCCGCTTCGCGAAGATGGCCACCATCACCATGCTGGACGTGAGAAGAAAGGGACAGGGAAAGGAAGGCCACAAAAAGCCGGTGCTGTTCCCGAAGCTGGTGTTCCTCTACGATGAAAACCTGCACGGACCGGGAAAGGAGCTGGAGGACGTATTTGAGGCGGGAATCCGCTGTTCCTCCAAGACCATGTATCCCGACTGGCTGTCCCTGACCGGCGAGGGCTATATTGCCGGCATGTACAAAAAATATGGAAAGATTATCTCCCCCATGGGCTGCCGCGCCTTCCTCTCTCCCTGGTATGAGAGAGGCGGCATGGAGCCGGCGGACGAGAACGACGTGCCGCGCTTTGTGGGACGCTTTAACATTGGCGTCGTGAGCCTCCACCTTCCGATGATTCTCGCCAAGGCAAGGCAGGAGAGCCGCGATTTCTATGAGGTGTTAGACTACTATCTGGAGCTGATCCGAAAGATCCACATCCGCACCTATGCTTACCTGGGCGAGATGCGCGCCTCCACGAACCCGCTGGCCTACTGCGAGGGCGGCTTCTACGGCGGACACCTGGGCCTTCACGACAAAATCAAGCCTCTGTTAAAGACAGCAACGGCGTCCTTCGGCATTACTGCCTTCAACGAGCTTCAGGAGCTTTACAACGGAAAGTCACTGGTGGAGGACGGACAGTTTGCCCTGGAGGTGCTCCGGCACATTAATGACAAGGTGAACCAGTTCAAGAAGGAGGACGGAAACCTCTATGCCATCTACGCAACTCCTGCTGAGAATCTGTGCGGCTTACAGGTAAAGCAGTTCAGAAAGAAATACGGAATTATCGAGAATGTGTCCGACAGGGAGTATGTGAGCAACGGTTTCCACTGCCATGTGACGGAGGACATTACCCCGATTCAGAAGCAGGATCTGGAGTACCGTTTCTGGGAGCTGTCAAACGGCGGAAAGATCCAGTATGTGAAATATCCGATTGCCTACAACACAGATGCCATCCGCACCCTGGTGCGCAGGGCTATGAAGATGGGCTTTTACGAGGGCGTGAACCTGTCCCTGTCCTACTGCGATGACTGCGGCCATGAGGAGTTAAACATGGACGTATGCCCCAAGTGCGGCAGCAGGAACCTCACAAAGATTGACAGGATGAACGGCTACCTGAGCTATTCCCGCGTAAAAGGCGATACAAGGCTCAACGATGCGAAGATGGCGGAGATTGCCGAGCGAAAATCCATGTAAAGGCAGATCGGTTCTGAAGGCCCCGAAGTTTTCGGGGTCTTCGGGAAAGCGGACGAGAACGGATAGATAAAGGAAAAAAGATAGAGGACAGATGATATGCGCTATCACAATATAACGAAGGATGACATGTTAAACGGAGACGGGCTTCGCGTGGTGCTCTGGGTGGCGGGCTGCTGCCATGGCTGCAAGGGCTGCCACAATCCGGTGACCTGGGATATCGAGGGCGGACTGCCTTTTGACAGGGAGGCTAAGGCAGAGCTGTTTGCAGAGCTTGAGAAACCCTATATTTCCGGTGTGACCTTAAGCGGGGGAGATCCCCTCCACCCGGGCAACCGGGAGGAAATCGGCAGGCTGATGGAAGAGATCAGGGAGAGATTTCCGGATAAGACTATCTGGCTCTACACAGGCTACGACTGGGAGCAGGTGAGAGAGCTGCCTTATCTTGCATTCGCCGATGTCCTGGTGGACGGAAGGTTCGTGGAGGAGCTGAAGAACGAGGATCTGTACTGGCGGGGAAGCTCAAACCAGAGGGTGATCGACGTGAAGAAATCTCTGGAGAGCGGAGAGGTTGTGCTTCACTGCCAGTAGGGGTATATAAATTTCGGGGCGGCCGGCAGAGACAGATTTGACAGGCAGCCGATTAAGAGGGAAAAGAGAAGAGAGAAGGCAGGAAACGCCTTTCAGGACGGGCTGAAGCTCAGGCAGCATCAGCAGGCGGAAGGTAAGTTCTGAGAGGGAACACAGACGGAGGACAGGCAGAAAATATAGAGAAAAATGCAGAAAAAAGCCAGTGCATATCAGAAACCGCGTGATATGACCTGGCTTTTCCTGGATTGTGAGAGAGGAACGAAGCCGTATCACACGGCAAAGCGGATGGCAAGAGGCTGATTTTTTGTCTCCAAAAACCCGTGACATTCTCCCGGCGGAATGGTAAAATAGCAGGGAAATCAGAACCAATGGAGATGAAAGAGAGGAACCAGGAAAACAGATGAAAATCAGAATTAAATATTTTACGGACAAAATTGATAAACTGTGTTATATAGACGGAAAATCCGACTGGATTGATCTGCGGGCTGCAGAAGATGTGGAGCTGAAAGCCGGTGAGTTTGCCCTGATCCCCCTCGGAGTGGCCATGGAGCTTCCAAAGGGCTACGAGGCCCATGTGGTGCCCAGGAGCAGCACCTTCAAAAATTTCGGTGTGATTCAGACGAATCATATGGGTGTCATCGATGAAACCTACTGCGGAGATCAGGACCAGTGGTTTTTCCCGGCCTATGCGCTGAGGGATACGGTGATCCATGTCAATGACCGGATCTGCCAGTTCCGTATTATGGAGCATCAGCCTGCCTTTGCCTTCGAGGAAACAGAAACCCTGGGCAATGAGAACAGAGGCGGACACGGAAGCACAGGGAAGAATTAAGAAGCCTGAAGGCTTCGGAAGGTGAGGGGCAGATGAGAGTTCAAAGACGGATCGGCTGGATATTTGCCGTGTCGGCAACAGTTCTTATGATGTCCGGCTGCCAGGACTCAAAGGCCGCCAGGGATGCCAGGCTTGCGGGGATCGAGCAGATGAATCAGGGAAATTATGAGGAGGCTATCGCCTCCTTTGACCTGGCTTTAGACGAGTCGGACGGGATCGTAAATGAATTTGAGCTGGATGTGTTAAAATACAGGGCAGAGGCTGAGTATATGACAGAGGATTTCACGGCAGCGGCCCATACCTATGGGATTTTGGCGGATGTGGATGACGGAAAGCCGGAGTACTTCTACTATCAGGCTGCTTCCGAAGCCATGGCGGGAAACCTGGACGGGGCAGTTAAAGCCTACGAAAGCGCTCTGGGAGATACCTCAGGCGCCGGGGAAAGTGACCCGGACAGGGGAAAAGAGGGCAGCGAGGAGGAGTCAGCTCAGGAGACAGACCGGGAAACAGACAGCCTTCAGACGGAAGAGGACCAGACGGAAGCGGCCCAGGCAGGAAGCAGCCAGGAAGAGACGGAGACTTCCGGCGATTTTTCTGCGCCGAAGCAGAAGTCAATCAGGGAAGCCTCTCTCTCACCTGAGGCCCAGGCAGGCCGCTCTCTGGCCTTGTCAGCCATCGGAAAGGCATACGAGGATCAGGGCCGGTATGAGGAAGCCATGGATTTTTATGAGAGCGCGGCTGACTCAGGCCTCACGGCCGATCTCTATAACCGGATGGGCCTGTGCATGATGGCAGCGGGCCGGTATGACGAAGCCATCTCTTACTTTGAAACGGGAATGACACTGAATGACGAGGTGAAAATGCCGGATTTAAAGTATAACGAAGCCGCTGCTTACGAGTACAAGGGAAATTTTGAAAAGGCCCTGGAGCTTTTAAGAGACTGGGTTTCCGTTTATGGCTCCACTCCTGAGATAGAAAAAGAGATCACCTTCCTGGAGAGCCGGTAACCCCTGGGACAGGAAAGCCAGGCACAAGAAAGCCTGAGAAGGATTGGTCTAAGAAAGGCTGGGCATAAAAAAGACCTGAGCCAGGAAAATAAAAGCTCAGGACAGGAAGACGAGGGACAGGCTGTCCTCCGGGCAGCAGAATGGAGTATTTGATTTATGGCAGAGCTTTATGATATGAGGGAAGAGGCAGAGCGTGTCATTCTGGTAGCAGTCAGCACAGACGACGGGGATGACACGGAGGAGTCGGTGGATGAGCTGGCAGAGCTTGTAAAGACAGCCGGAGCCACGGCCATTGACCGGATCATCCAGAACAGGGAGCGGGTACACCCGGGAACCTATCTGGGCAAGGGAAAGATCGAGGAGGTGAGGGAGCGGGCAGCAGAGCTTCACGCCACGGGCATTGTCTGCGACGATGAGCTGAGCCCGGCCCAGCTTCGCAACCTGGAGGATGCTCTTCAGATAAAGGTGATGGACAGAACTATGGTTATCCTGGATATTTTTGCGTCCCACGCGGTGACGCGGGAGGGGAAAATCCAGGTGGAGCTTGCCCAGCTTCGATACCGGGCGGCCAGACTGGTGGGACTGAGAAATTCTCTTTCCAGGCTTGGCGGAGGAATCGGAACCAGGGGACCGGGAGAGAAAAAGCTGGAGGTGGACCGCCGTCTGATCCACGAGAGAATCGGGCAGCTCAAATCAGAGCTTGAGAATGTGAAGCGCCACAGGGAGGTGGCAAGGCAGCAGAGGGATCGAAACTGTACCGTATCGGCCGCCATCGTGGGCTACACCAACGCGGGAAAATCCACCCTGTTAAACTATCTGACAGACGCGGGGATTCTGGCCCAGGACATGCTGTTTGCCACCCTCGATCCCACCACGAGGACACTGGAGCTTCCCAGCGGGCAGAAAATCCTTCTGACAGATACGGTGGGCTTTATCAGAAAGCTGCCCCATCACCTGATAGAGGCCTTTAAGAGCACCCTTGAGGAGGCGCGCTACAGCGACATTATCCTGCATGTGGTGGATGTATCCAATCCCCAGATGGAGACTCAGATCCACATTGTGTATGAGACACTGAGGCAGCTGGAAATCACGGATAAGACGGTGATCACGGTGTTTAATAAGATGGACCGCCTGACAGGGGATGTGATCCTCAGGGATTTCCGCTCGGACTTCCAGGTGAAGATCTCGGCAAAGACAGGAGAAGGCATTCCGGCCCTTCTGGAGACACTGGAGGGCATTCTCCGCAGCCGCAAGGTGTATCTGGAAAAGGTGTTCCCCTACGCCCAGGCTGGAAAAATCCAGTCCATCCGCAGGTACGGAGAGCTTCTGTCGGAAGAGTATACAGAAGAGGGAATCGCAGTGAAGGCGTATGTGCCGGCTGAGATTTACGGAAGCATTCTGCAGGGCTGAGAAAAACGCCGCCCCGGACCCCTTTGACATACGGGCCCACAGGCGCAAAGAGAAGAAAAATCAGGAGGCGGGGACAGAGACTGCCGGAAAGGCAGAGTGCACGGATATACAAAAAAATAGAGAGAAAAACAGACGAAAAAGCACAATATCTTGTTTTTATTAAAAACATTTTCATAGATATTGTGCTTTCTTCTGTCTTTTGCTATAATGGAGTCTGTACCCTCTTGACGGGTTTTTGGAAAGGAGAAGGCAGTATGATAAATGTGATTAAACGTGACGGAGAGATAGCTGACTTCAATCTGGCGAAGATAACGAATGCCATCAAAAAGGCGTTCAAGGCCACCAGCAATGAGTACAGCCAGGAGATTCTGGAGCTTTTGTCTCTTCGCGTGACCGCTGATTTTCAGCCCAAGCTGAAAAACGGAAAGATCAGCGTGGAGGAGATACAGGACAGCGTGGAACATGTGCTGGAGCAGACCGGATACACAGAGGTTGCGAAGGCTTACATTTTATATAGAAAGCAGAGAGAAAAAATCAGGAACATGAAGGCGACCATCCTGGACTATAAGGATGTGGTGAACAGCTATGTGAAGGTGGAGGACTGGCGGGTGAAGGAAAATTCCACCGTCACCTATTCCGTGGGAGGGCTGATCCTGAGCAATTCAGGCGCTGTCACAGCCAACTACTGGCTGTCAGAGATCTACGATCACGAGGTGGCAGAGGCTCACAGAAACGCCGATATCCATCTGCACGATCTGTCTATGCTGACAGGCTACTGCGCAGGCTGGTCCTTAAAGCAGCTCCTCCTGGAAGGACTTGGGGGCATCACGGGAAAGATCACCTCATCGCCGGCCAGGCACCTTTCCGTTCTCTGCAACCAGATGGTAAACTTCCTGGGAATTATGCAGAACGAGTGGGCAGGAGCACAGGCATTCTCCTCCTTTGACACGTATCTGGCTCCGTTTGTAAAGGTGGACAATCTCTCCTATGACGCAGTCAAAAAGTGCATTGAATCTTTTATCTACGGCGTCAACACGCCAAGCCGCTGGGGAACCCAGGCGCCGTTCTCCAACATTACCCTGGACTGGACCGTTCCGGACGATATGGCTGAGATGAATGCCATCGTGGGCGGAAAGGAGATGGATTTCAAATATAAGGACTGCAAGCACGAGATGGATATGATCAACAAGGCCTTTATTGAGACCATGATCGAGGGAGATGCCAACGGACGCGGCTTCCAGTATCCGATCCCGACCTACTCCATCACCAAGGAGTTTGACTGGTCCGATACAGAAAACAACCGCCTTCTCTTTGAGATGACATCCAAATACGGAACCCCGTATTTTTCAAACTATATTAACAGCGACATGCAGCCCAGCGATGTCAGAAGTATGTGCTGCCGCCTGAGACTGGATTTAAGGGAGCTGAGAAAGAAGACCGGCGGCTTCTTCGGCTCAGGAGAGAGTACCGGTTCAGTAGGCGTAGTGACGATCAATATGCCGAGAATCGCTTATCTGGCAGTGGACGAGGACGATTTTTACCACCGCCTGGATCACATGATGGATGTGGCGGCCCGTTCCCTGAAGACAAAGAGAGAGGTGATCACAAGGCTTCTGGACAACGGGCTGTACCCCTATACAAAACGGTACCTGGGAACCTTTGAAAACCATTTCTCCACCATCGGTCTGGTGGGAATGAATGAGGCGGGCCTCAATGCCAGATGGATTCGCAAGGATCTGACCCACAGGGAGACTCAGGAATTTACAAAGAACGTGCTGAACCACATGAGGGAGAGACTCTCCGATTATCAGGAATTATACGGGGATCTCTACAACCTGGAGGCAACTCCGGCTGAGTCCACCTCCTACAGGCTGGCAAAGCATGACAGAGAGCGGTATCCTGACATCATCACAGCCGGAGCGCCGGGAGAAACGCCGTACTATACAAACAGCTCTCACCTTCCTGTGGGATACACGGACGATGTCTTTGATGCCCTGGATATTCAGGACGAGCTGCAGACTCTTTACACCTCGGGAACCGTATTCCATGCCTTCCTGGGAGAGAAGCTGCCGGACTGGCGGTCTGCGGCCAAACTGGTACGCACCATTGCAGAGAATTACCGGCTGCCCTACTACACGCTGTCGCCGACCTACTCGATCTGCAGAGAGCATGGTTATCTGATCGGAGAGCACTTTACCTGCCCTGTCTGCGGTGAGAAGGCGGAGGTATACAGCCGCATTACCGGCTACTACCGCCCGGTACAGAACTGGAATGAAGGAAAATCCCAGGAGTATAAGGACAGAAAGACCTACAGTATGGGCCATTCCAGGATGAAAAACGGAAAGGAGTTTTCCATCGGCCTGGAGGAGAAGCATGAATCTGCCAGGGAGGAGCCCGCAGATACAGCCAGAAAGGGTGTGGCTGCCAGGGCAGGCGCTTACCTGTTTACCACTAAAACATGTCCCAACTGCCGGATGGCAAAGGAATTTTTAAAGGGAACCGAGTATACGGTAGTCGATGCGGAGGAGAATCCTGACATGTCCGATCAGTTCGGGATTATGCAGGCTCCCACACTGGTTCTCGTGGGAAAGGACGGGGAGATAAAGAAATTCGTCAATGCGTCCAATATCAGGAAGTTTGCCGAGGAACACAGGTAGAGTCTGACAGGAGAATCAGACTGACAGCAGGCGAAAACGGCGCCGCAGCTTCGAAAGAAGGAGGCTGCGGCGCCGTTTTTTCCGTGAGCGCCCCTCTCCCGAAGCTGCGGCGGCCACGTTCTGAAAGAGCCGGGACAGGAGGGCAGGGAGGGAAAGTCTGGGGTTCAGGAATCATTTCGAGTTATTATTTTCACAAAATCCAGATAAAACTGTAAATATTCCCCGTATTATGCTAAAATCATAGACAAGACTAGGAAATGCAGGAAAATTTTTCATTAAATTAAAAACTGCCCAGTATTAGGAGGAGATTATGAAGAACCTGGAAGAGAAGTATCTGGAACGGCTTTCGGAGCTGTACCCGACGATTGCGGCAGCATCCACAGAGGTGATCAACCTGGAAGCCATATTAAACCTTCCCAAGGGGACAGAGCACTTTCTGACGGACGTGCACGGGGAGTATGAGGCCTTTTCCCATGTGCTGAAAAACGGTTCCGGCTCAGTGAAGAGAAAGATTGACGATGTGTTCGGAAATACCCTGAGCCGTCAGGACAAGCAGGCGCTGGCAACGCTGATCTACTATCCGTGGGAAAAGATGGAGCGGATTCTGAAAAAGGAGGAAAATCCGGAAGACTGGTATAAGATTACCCTTTACCGGCTGATTGAGGTATGCCGCAGGGCGTCCAGCAAGTATACGCGCTCCAAGGTGCGAAAGGCTCTCCCCAGGGAGTTTGCCTATGTGATGGAGGAGCTGATCACAGAGAGAGGGGATCTGGCAGACAAGGAATCCTACTATGGGGCCATTGTGCAGACGATTATCCGCGTGGGGAGGGCAGGTCAGTTTATTGCGGCGCTCTGTGAGCTGATTCAGCGTCTGACCGTGGATCACCTGCACATTGTCGGGGATATCTTTGACAGGGGACCGGGACCGCATATCATTATGGACAAGCTGATGGCCTATCACTCTGTGGACGTACAGTGGGGAAACCACGATGTGCTGTGGATGGGGGCGGCAGCAGGGCAGCTCTGCTGCATTGCAAATGTGATCCGCATCTGTGCAAGGTATGGGAATCTCGACATTCTGGAGGATGGGTACGGCATTAACCTGCTTCCTCTGGCGAACTTTGCCCTGAACACCTACGGAGACGATCCCTGTTCCTGTTTTGCACTGAAGGGAACGAATACATATGAGCAGCCGGAGCTGGAGCTGAACCTGAAAATGCACAAGGCGATCTCCGTCATTCAGTTTAAAGCGGAGGGACAGGCGATCAGGCGCCATCCTGAGTTCGGCCTGGGGCACAGAAATCTGCTTCAGCAGATTGACTATGAAAAAGGAACGATCTTTCTGGACGGGAAAGACTATCCCCTTCTCGACACGAACTTTCCCACCATCGATCCCGCAGATCCCTGTCGGTTTACAGAGCAGGAGGCGGACATTATGGATCGCCTTGCCAAGGCTTTTATGGGATGCGAGAAACTGCAGAAGCATATGAAATTCCTGCTTGCCAACGGAAGCCTGTATAAAGTATACAATAACAATCTGCTATACCACGGCTGCGTACCTCTCAATGAGGACGGTACGCTGAAGGAGGTGGAAATTTACGGAAAGCGCTATAAAGGCCGGGCGCTCTACGACGTTCTGGACAATTATGTCCGCAAGGGCTTTGTGGCCGTAGATGAGGAGGAGCGCGAAAAGGGCCGGGATCTGATGTGGTATATCTGGCTCAGCGAGAATTCTCCTCTGTTCGGGAAGGATAAGATGGCCACCTTTGAGCGGTATTTTCTGGCAGAAAAGGAAACGCACCGGGAGGTGAAAAACCCCTATTACAAGTTTCTGGAAAACGAGGAGGTCGTTGACCGGATCCTCCGGGAGTTCGGGCTTGAGCCGGAGGGGGCGCATATTATCAACGGACATGTGCCGGTCAAGTCAAAGGATGGGGAAAGCCCTATTAAATGCGGCGGAAAACTGCTGATCATCGACGGGGGATTTTCCAGAGCCTACCAGAAGGAGACGGGAATTGCCGGGTATACGCTGATTTATAATTCCTACGGACTGATTCTGGCGGCGCACAGACCCTTCGAATCCACAGAAGCGGCCATCGAAAATGAGAGCGATATACATTCAGACAGCACGGTGGTTAAATGGGTTGCCAGAAGAAAGCGGGTGGGAGATACGGACACAGGTCAGGAGCTGAGGGAAAAGATAAAGGATTTGGAGAGGCTTCTGGAGGCTTATTACAGCGGAGCCATAGCAGAAAAGTTTACCGGATAGCATCCTGTTCGTAATTTTGGGATGCCGGCTCTTAACATACCATTTTTTTCTGCCATTTTTATCATTTTAACGCATTAATGTATCATTTTACCTTGTGTTTTATGCAAATATGTAGTAAACTGTCAAGAAATAGGTATATTTATGAAGGAGAAAGTGGAATGGAAAGAGAAAAATTTTCGTCTCGCCTGGGATTTATCCTGATCTCCGCAGGCTGCGCCATTGGCCTGGGAAATGTCTGGAGATTTCCCTATATCGTGGGACAGTACGGCGGAGCAGCTTTTGTGCTGATTTATGTGGCTTTCCTGCTTCTTCTGGGCCTTCCCATCATTGTCATGGAGTTTGCTGTGGGACGTGCCAGCCAGAAGAGCGTGGCTCTGTCTTTTGACGTTTTAGAGCCGAAAGGGAGCAAATGGCATATTGAGAAGTGGTTTGCCATGGCTGGAAACTACATCTTAATGATGTTTTATACAACCGTTGCCGGCTGGCTGGTATACTACTTTGTGAAGATGGCAAAGGGAGACTTTGCCGGTCTTGATCCGGCCGGAGTGTCTGAACAGTTTAATGCCGTGATGGCGAGTCCCTCTATCAACGTGGGATTTATGGTACTGGTGGTTGTGGTCTGCTTTGCCATCTGCGCAATGGGCCTTCAGGCGGGAGTTGAAAAAATTACTAAGATTATGATGGTAGTGCTTCTGGCCCTGATGGTTGTACTGGCCATAAATTCTGTCATGATGGAAAACAGCGGACCAGGACTTGAGTTTTACCTGAAGCCGGATTTCCAGAAGATTAAGGATGCGGGACTCGGAGAGGTGGTGTTCGCCGCTCTGGGACAGTCCTTCTTTACGCTGAGCATCGGAATCGGAGCTCTGGCGATCTTCGGAAGCTACATAGGGAAAGAGAGACGTCTGACAGGAGAGGCTATCAGTGTCCTTATTCTGGACACCTGCGTGGCATTTATGGCTGGACTGATTATATTCCCGGCCTGCTTTGCCTACAATATCGAGGCTGGGCAGGGACCGTCCCTGATCTTTGTGACCCTTCCCAATGTGTTCAACAATATGTCCGGCGGAAGGTTCTGGGGAAGCCTGTTTTTCGTATTCATGGCATTTGCGGCAGGCTCCACGGTAATCGCCGTATTCCAGAATATCGTATCCTTCGCCACGGACCTGACAGGCTGCTCCGTAAAGAAGGCAGTCGCAGTGAATCTGGTGGTTGTGATTATCCTCTCCCTCCCCTGTGCTCTGGGCTTTAATGTGCTGAGTGCAGTTGCACCGTTTGGACCGGGATCCACCATCATGGATCTGGAGGATTTCATTGTCAGCAATAACCTGCTTCCTCTGGGAAGCCTTGTATATCTTTTATTCTGCACAAGCCGTTACGGCTGGGGCTTTAAAAACTTTCTGGCTGAGGCGGATGAGGGAAAGGGAATCAAATTCCCGGCGTGGGCGAGAGTTTACGTTTCCTACGGAATCCCGATTATCGTGCTGGTTATCTTTGTTCAGGGCTACTGGTCAAAGTTTGCACCGATGTTTATGAATTAAAATAAAAAATAACCGGACTGCTGAGGCAGAGGAAAAGCGCCCCTGCCGGGAACTGTATCTGAGTTCCCGGCAGGGGCGCTTTTCATTTATTGGTACGCCTCGGCACAGAGAGATGATGAAGGAATTTGCCGGATGTAAAGTCTGCTACCGGGCGGATGCTTTTGAAAGGCAGGCTTCAATGGCCTGCACTAGGGCAGCCGAGGTATACTGTGTCCCCTCCGGGTATGTAAGGTTTTCCAGGGACTGGGAAGAGCAGATCTGTTCTGAGAGCTGTTCCAGTGCCGGAGCCATGAGAGGGTACATGGTTTCCACGGAATCGCTCAGGGGCGAGAGGGCAATGGAATTGATGTGATCGGAGTCCACTGCCACCTCCAGATCCACAGTCTGACTTCCAAGTACGAGAGAAGTCCGGTAGATGCCGGGGGTGTAGGAAACTGTGCCGGCCTCTGCCTGGCTGGAGGAGACGGCACTGGATTCCTCTTTTGGACGGAACATAATAAAGAACAGAGTGATGAGGATGATGCCAAGGCCGATAAATATGGCCGTATAGATAATTTCCTTCATGCGGAGCACCACGATTTTTGTTTTAGAGCTCATAGAAAGCCCCCCGATTTTGTTTATTACAGTGTATTTGGGAGCATAGGGATTTATGACAGGGAATAGCTGTGAGGAGGGAGGGAGTGGGAATGACTGGCGAAAAAAGAGGCCTCCGTGAAAAAGAAGTGTTAAGGCTTCTGAAAGGGCTTGACTTTAATCCGAAATCGGACTAAAATGGTATCTGCAAGTCCGATTTCGGATTAAGAGAAACTTTCTGAAAGCCCCGGTCAGGGGAGCCGTCTCGAATTGCTCCGGAAGGCTGCAGAGCGGAGCCGGCTTGGCCGGTCTGGAAGAAAGTAAAGATTAAAAACAGTTCAGGGAGGCATAAGATGGAGGAGAATCAGGGGCAGGAGCTCAGAGAATTTAACCGCCTGTACAAAAAGCTGGAGGAGCTGTATCACAGCCTTTCGCTGAGGCTTGGGATGTCAGACAGTATTTTTTCCATTCTCTACACCATCTGCGAGCTGGGAGACGGCTGTTCTCAGAAGGAGATCTGTGAGCAGCTCTCTGCCAGCAAGCAGACGATCAACTCGGCGATACGGAAGCTGGAAAATCAGGGAATCCTCTTTATGAGGAAGGGGGAAAAGGGGAGAGAGCTTCACATTCACCTGACGGAGAGGGGAAGGTGTGAGGTGAGAGAAAAGATTCTTCCTGTCATGGAAGCTGAGGATCAGGCATTTATACGGATGCCTGAGCAGGACCGGGCGGAGTTTCTGCGGCTGAGCCGGATATATGTGGACGCCATGATCCGGGAAACAAGTTCTATCAGGGCTTTGGAGGAAAGAACATGAAGATTTTGATGAGATTTATCAGGCCGTACAGAGGGCTGGCTGCGGCTGCGCTTCTGTTCGTGTTTTTGGATGTGGCGGGAGCCCTTGTCATACCCACCATCACCGCCGATCTGATCAATGTGGGTGTCGGCACCGGAAATATGGACTATATTATAGAGAAGGGAATCCTGATGATGGCAGTCACTGTCCTGGCAGGGGGCTGTGCCCTGCTTGGCAGCCTTCTGTCAGCCAGACTGTCCGCGCTGCTTGGGAGGGATATGAGAAATGCCCTGTATGAAAAGACTCTTTCTTTTTCGATCCACGATTTTGAGCAGTTCGGCACCGGATCCATGATTACCAGGACATTGAATGACGTGTCGGTGATTCAGCAGTCAGCCGTGTGGTGCATCATGATGGTGCTCCCGGTTCCTGCGCTCTCTGCCATGGGGATTGTCATGGCAGTTCTGATCGACCCTGCTATGGGGGCAATCCTGGCGGCTGCGGTGGTGCTTGTCATCCTTTTAGCCTTGGTTATCAGCCGGAGGGCGGCTTCGATCTTTGAGATGCTCCAGCGCTATCTGGATCGGATGAATGTAGTGCTGAGGGAAAATATTACAGGCGTGAGGGTCATCCGGGCGTTTAACAAGGAAAACCATGAGAAAAAGAGGATGAAGAAGTCCTTTGAGGATTACGCAGAGGCTGCTGTAAAGACGAACCAGCTGTTTGCCGCCCTTGACAGCTTTTCCTTCTTTGCAATCAACATCCTGATCGTGGCGATTCTCTGGATCGGAGGAAACAGGATTGGCGCGGGAAGCATGGAAATCGGCGACATCACGGCTCTGACAGAGTACACGATCCTGATTCTCTATTATCTGATGATGGCTCAGATGGTGATTATTCTCCTGCCCAGGGCGCGTGTCTGTCTGGGAAGGCTTGAGGAGGTTCTGACCTGCGAGCCGGAGGTAAAGGACGGAGAGGACGCTGAAAAGGAGAAAAACAGAGACGAAAACAGAGATGAAAAAAGAGACAGACCGGAAGGAGACGGGGCCTTCTGCTTTAAAAATGTTTCGTTCCGGTTTGCAGACGCCGATGAGGACACTCTGAGGAACCTGGACTTTGTCTGCCGCAGAGGGGAGACAACGGCTGTCATAGGAGGAACGGGGAGCGGAAAATCGACCATCGCCAGGCTGCTTCTGCGCTTTTACGATGTGACGGAGGGAGCCATCCTGGCAGACGGGAGAGATATAAGGCAGATGAGCCAGAGGGAGCTCCGCTCAAAAATTTCCTATATCCCCCAGAAGGCATGGCTGTTTTCCGGGACCATCGCTGATAATCTCCGGTACGGGAAACCGGATGTCTCTGAGGAGGAGATGTACCATGCCCTGGATGTGGCCCAGGCAGGCTTTGTGAGGGAGCTGGAGCAGGGGCTTGAATCTCATGTGGCTCAGGGAGGGACGAATTTCTCCGGCGGCCAGAAGCAGAGGCTTGCCATTGCAAGAGCCCTTATGAAGAAGGCGGATCTGTACATTTTCGATGACAGCTTTTCTGCTCTGGACTTTAAGACGGACAGCGCCCTCAGAAGGGCGCTGAAGGCAGAGACGGGGGATGCGGCCGTGCTGATCATTGCCCAGAGGATCAACACAATTCTGAACGCAGAGCAGATCATTGTGCTGAATGAGGGACAGATTGCCGGGATCGGAACACATGAAAGTCTTCTGAGAGAGTGCAGTGTGTACCAGGAAATCGCCCGATCACAGATGAAGGGAGGGGAGGCATAGTGGATACAGAGAAGAGTTACCTGGAGGATGAACTGGAGCTGGAGGTGCCAAAGAACGGGCTTAAGACCATGAAGCGGATGTGGGATTCTGCGCCGGAGCAGCACCTGCGGCTGCTTTTAGTCATGATTTCTGTTGTGTGCTATACGCTGTTTTCCATTGTATCGCCCCTCTACAGCGCACACCTGGTGGATCTGATATGGAACGGGGTGAAGGAGTCTGCCGCCCAGGGGACGGTTTTCAGCTTCAGCTGGGCCCGGGGAGGGCGGGAGCTGCTCATCCTGTTTCTCCTCTATTCTGTCACCTGGCTGTTCTATACGGCCCAGAATTTCCTGATGGCCGGCTTTGCAGAAAAGCTGAACCTGAATCTGAGGGAACAGATCAGCAGGAAATTAAACAGGCTGCCCCTGTCCTACTTCGACGGGCACCAGCCGGGAGAGATTTTAAGCCGCGCCACAAACGATCTGGACAAAATGTCAGAGGCCCTTCAGACCGGGCTTTTGAAACTGTTTACCTCAGTGGGGCTGGCGGCAGGCTCGCTGATTATGATGCTTCGCTATAACCTTATTCTTACGGCAGTGTTCCTGGTATTTACAGGGCTGTCCATGGTGCTCACAAATATATTTTCAGGAAAGACGCTCCGCTTCTCTGCCAGAAGGCAGAGGGCCATGAGCAGGCTGACCAGCTGTGTGGAGGAGTCCTACAGCGGGCGCGTGATTATCCGGGCATTTAACCGGGAGGAGGAAAGTCTTGCGTCCATGAAGGAGGCTTCGGAGGAGCTTGCCAGAACCTCCATCCAGGCAGAATTTCTGGCCCAGGCCATCAATCCGGCCATCCGCTTTGTAAACCGGACGGGGCAGGTGCTGATTGCCGTTCTGGCCGGAAAATTTTTGATTGATGGGGCATTGACGGTAGGCGCTATCCAGGCCTTTTTCCAGTACGTCTACCAGGCCGCGGAGCCGCTGACAGAGGCATCCTATATGATCAATTCCATGCAGTCGGCTCTGGCCTCCATGGAGCATATTTACAGAATGCTTGACGAGGAGGAGATTACAGAGGAGCCTGAGCACCCCGTAAGCGTGTCAGGCGCCAGGGGAAGCGTGGAATTTCAGGATGTGCGCTTTGGCTATTCACCGGATCACATTTTGATGAAGCAGATCAGCTTTTCCGTAAAACCGGGGCAGAAAATTGCCATTGTAGGAAATACGGGCGCGGGAAAGACAACGCTGATTAACCTTCTCATGCGTTTTTATGAGGTAAACAGCGGAAGGATTCTGCTGGACGGAGAGGATACGGCTCAAATGACCAGGGCGGAGCTTCGGAAAAATTTCGGCATGGTGCTTCAGGATACCTGGCTGTTTGGGGGAACCATAGCGGAAAATATCGCCTACGGAAGGCCGGATGCCTCCAGAGAAGAGGTGATCGCGGCTGCTAAGGCCGCCCATGTGGATTTCTTTATCCGCACTCTCCCCAAGGGATATGATACCATTCTGGACAATGAGGCGGAGAATATCTCGGTTGGCCAGAGACAGCTTCTCACCATCGCCCGGGTGATGCTCTGCAATCCTCCGGTGCTGATCCTGGATGAGGCCACATCCAGCGTAGACACGCGGACGGAGATGGCCATAGGAGAGGCCATGCAGTCGTTAATGAAGGGAAGAACCAGCTTCGTCATCGCCCACCGCCTGTCGACGATTGTGGATGCAGATCTGATTCTGGTGATGAAGGACGGTGATATTATCGAGCAGGGAAGCCACCGGGAGCTTCTGAAGGCCGGAGGAGCGTACGCAGAGCTCTATAACAGCCAGTTTGCCTAGGCGCGGAGGGCACAGACGTTTCCAGCAGTTTTTTCTGACAGCAGAGGGAATTTGCGGTATAATGACCGCAGAGCGGTCATTATACCTGCGCCGAGCCGCTGGCGCCCGAAGGGAGCCAAAACACCACTGCGGCGAGTGCGCATCCCTCAGGGGAGAATGGCATATCCGAAGGATATGATATAATGACCGCAGAGCGGATACTAGATCCGAAGGATATGGCATGATAAAAGAAACGGTTCACAGGCAGTGTTGTGCCACACAGGGTGAGCCGGAAAAGGGGCTGCGGAGCCGTCAGCCCTGCAGGCAGGCTGTTTTTGGCGGGAATGCCTGGGGATGGGAGCGGCTCAGACGGCAGAAAGGATGGAGAAGGATGAAGATTGCAATTATTTATTACAGCCAGACAGGTCACACCAGAGAGATGGGCTCTGTGATTGCAGAGGGAGTGGAGCGCGCCGGCGGTGAGGCAAGGCTCTTTTCCGTGGAGGAGCCGGTGGACGAGGAGTATGTAAACTCCTGCGACGGAGTCATTATCGGAACGCCTACCTGGCTTGCCAATACCTGCTGGCAGATTAAAAAGTGGTTTGACGTGGACAGCGGGAAGCTGAAGCTGGCAGGAAAGCTGGGAGGCGTATATGCTACAGCCCACTATGCCCAGGGGGGAGGCGATGTGGCTCTCATGAATATGATCGGCCACATGCTGGTGAAGGGAATGCTTCTCTACTCCGGCGGTGCTTCCCTGGGAAAACCTTTCATCCATCTGGGGCCGGTTGCCCTGGATTCCGTGGGAACTCATTTTGAGGACTGCAAGGAGGACTTCCGGATCTACGGAGAGCGGTTTGCCAGAAAAGCAGGCGAGCTGTTTGAAAAATAGAGGCAGGACAAGACTGACAGAAGAAGGCTGAGAGAAAACAGAGCGGAGAAAGTCCGGCGAAGAAACAAGAACCGGGAAATCGGACAGACTGAGGAGTCACATTCCAAAAGTCTGTTCGATTTTTTTCGTGACACTGGGGGAGAAATATATTATAATGAACCCATTGCAGTGCAGGCCGAAGAGACGGCGCGGCAGAATACTGCCAGATGGAGCACGATATAGGAGAATAGAAATATGGGAAATAAATTTGATTTGCTGAATCCGAAGCAGAAGGAGGCGGTTTTCCACACAGAGGGGCCTCTTCTTGTTCTGGCTGGAGCCGGTTCGGGAAAAACGAGAGTTCTGACCCACAGGATAGCCTATCTCATAGAGGAAAAGGGGGTGAACCCCTGGAATATTATGGCCATCACCTTTACCAACAAGGCGGCAGCCGAGATGAGGGAGAGGGTGGACCAGATTGTGGGCTTTGGCTCTGAGAGCATCTGGGTGAGCACCTTTCACTCCTCCTGTGTGCGGATCCTCAGAAGACATATAGACAGGCTGGGATATGACACCAGCTTCACCATCTATGACACGGATGATCAGAGAACTCTGATGAAGCAGATTTTCAAGCGCCTTCAGGTGGATACCAAGCAGTTTAAGGAGAGAAGTGTGCTGGGAAGGATTTCCTCCCTTAAAAACGAGATGATCCGGCCAGACGAGGCCCTTACAAACGCAGGGGGGGACTTCAGGGAGAAAAAGATCGCAGAGCTCTACGGAGAGTACCAGAAGGCTCTGAAAAATAATAATGCCCTGGATTTCGACGATCTGCTGGTTAAGACTGTGGAGCTGTTTGAGGCGGATCAGGAGGTTCTCGCCTATTATCAGAACCGGTTCCGCTACATTATGGTGGACGAGTACCAGGACACTAATATGGTGCAGTTTAAGCTGGTTGATCTGCTGGCGGGAAAGTACAGGAATATCTGCGTGGTGGGCGACGACGACCAGTCCATCTACAAGTTCAGGGGGGCTGACATTGAAAATATCCTGAGCTTTGAGAAGGCGTTCCCGGGAGCACAGGTCATCAAACTGGAACAGAATTACCGCTCCACCCAGAATATTCTGAATGCCGCCAACGAGGTGATCCGAAATAACAGAGGCAGAAAGGATAAAACCCTCTGGACGGCCAACGGGGAGGGCGAGCGTGTGCGTCTTGCCCAGTTTGACACAGCTTATGAAGAGGCGGACTATATAGCGTGTGACATTAAGGCCGAGTCCGCCAAGGAAAACCGTCCCTTTTCCGACTTCGCTGTGCTGTACCGGACCAACGCCCAGTCCCGCCTTCTGGAGGAGAAAATGATTCTCCACAGCATCCCGTACCGACTGGTGGGCGGCGTCAACTTCTATCAGAGAAAAGAGATCAAGGATATTCTCTCTTATTTGAAAACCATCGCAAACGGCCAGGACGATCTGGCTGTCCAGAGAATTGTCAATGTGCCAAAGCGGGGAATCGGAGCAACATCCATGGGAAGGGTGATTGCCTTTGCCTCTGCAGGCGGTATGAGCTTTTATGACGCCCTCCTCCGCGTGAAGGCTGTTCCGTCCATCGGGAAGGCAGCTGACAAGATTGGAGTGTTTACAGAACAGATCGAGGACTTTAAGGCAAGGCTGGGGGAGCTGAGCTTAAAGGAGCTTATCGAAGAAATACTTGAAAACACCGGATACCGCAAGGAGATTGAGGCTGAGGGAGAGGTCGAGGCGGAAACCAGGCTTCAGAATATCCAGGAGCTGATCAACAAGGCAGTGGCCTACTGGGACAATGAGGAGAACCCCACCCTGGACGGCTTCCTGGAGGAGGTGGCTCTGGTGGCGGATGTGGACAGCATGGACGAGTCGGAAAACCGTGTGGTGCTCATGACGCTCCACAGCGCCAAGGGACTGGAATTCCCCCATGTGTACCTGAGCGGAATGGAGGATGGGCTGTTTCCCAGCAGCATGTCAATCATGTCCGACGACGGGGACGCGGTGGAGGAGGAGCGCCGCCTCTGCTATGTGGGAATCACAAGGGCCAGAGAGAGGCTTACCCTGACGGCAGCCAGACAGAGGATGACTAACGGGGAGACAAGGTTTTCCAGGCTCAGCCGCTTTGTGGAAGAAATCCCGCCCCTTCTTCTGGACAGGCAGAACAAGCCCTCTGCCTTTGAGAGAGGGGGAACGGGAGCCGGCGGATCCGGGCTTCACTTCGCGGAGGATGAGTTTGATGACAGGGGTCTGCCCTGGGGAGATGATTTTGAGCTGGGCTTTGGTTCCCGCCCGTCCGGCCGCCAGAGCGGAAGATTTGGAGAGGGACAGGGCAGTCTGTCCTCCTCAGGTTCCTCCTGGTCGGGCAATTCCTCCTGGGGAGGAGGATGGGGAGGCTCCTCAGTCTCTTCCGGCGACTGGGACCGCTCCACAGAAGGGTTTACTGTGCCGAAACGTCCGGCCGGCTTCAGCGCCTTCGGTCAGAAGCCAAACGCCTATGCCTCTAAGACCTCCAGCCCGGCCCCTTCCTTCGGAAAGCAGTTCACGGTCCAGAAGGCAGGAAGCCTTGACTATAAGGCCGGAGACCGTGTCCGCCACATAAAATTCGGGGAGGGAACCGTAAAGAATATTGTGGACGGCGGAAAGGATTACGAGGTGACCGTGGACTTTGACAGAGCCGGAATCAAAAAAATGTTTGCATCCTTTGCAAAATTGAAAAAATTGTAATAAATTTATTGTTTTCACATAAAATATGTATAGTAAAAAGACAGAGATAATGGTATAATAATAAAGACATATCCATTAGAAGGTTATGGAGAAAGGACGTGACAAGATGAATAAATTCGATCTGATGGGCAAGGATGCTTTTAACAGAGTGGAAGAGATTATGAATGCCACAAAACTCAACGAATTCCTTCACAGAAAAGAGGAGGAGGAGAAGAAAAAAACCTGCATTCTCTGGATTCTGGCGATTATCGGCGTGGTAGCTGCTGTAGCGGCAATCGCTTATGGAGTGTATCGTTTCTTTACTCCTGACTATCTTGAGGATTTTGAGGACGATTTCGAGGATGACTTCGACGATGACTTCTTCGACGAGGAAGAGGCAGAGGCTGTCGAGAAGGAGAAGGACAAAGAATAAAAGAAAGAATCAGAACAGGATGGAACTGTTTTGAAAATTGGGGGGCTGTGAAAAAATGATTTCTCATTTTTTCGCAGCCCCCCGTTCTTACGTTTCAGGGGAAAAGAGGTTCCGGTAGCACTACAAAATATACCGGCAGAGGTAGCCAAAGACAGATTTTTTGTGTATACTGTTGGAAGTCGGAAGCCAGGAACCGTAGCATTATCAGAGAAATTTGGAAAGCTGCCGGTACTGCCCGTGGTCGGGTGCGTCTTCCATGCAGGAGCATTATCGGAAAAAAAGACAAACTATCAGACTGGCATACAGTCGGATATGTCCTCAATGCAGGAATGCTGCCTGTGAAATCTGATATTGGATATGCCACCAATAGCGGAAGCAGGAGACCGGCGGCATGATTCGGAAAATCCGGGCTGTCTGCCTGGAAAGGGCAGGAGATTACAGGATTAGACAAGATGGGGAAAGCTGAGAAAGATGGAAAAAGCTGAAAAAGACAGGTGAAGCTGAGAAGGGTACGAGAGGTTGAGGACGATGCAGCAAGCTTTAAAATGGTGGAAGGCTTAAAAGCTGAGTAATAACCGTAAGGAACAGGAAGATACAGTAGATCATGGAAGAGACTAAAAGGAGACAAGATGAAAAAAGGTGAGATTTACGAGGGGATTGTAGAGAAGATGGATTTTCCCAACAAGGGAATCATTTATATTGAGGGAGAGCGGGCTACGGTGAAGAATGCCCTTCCCGGACAGAAGGTAAAATTTCTGGTGAATAAAAAGAGAAAGGGAAAATGCGAGGGCCGTCTTCTGGAAGTGACAGAACTGGCAGCTGTGGAGCTGGCCGATGCCTGTCCGCACTTTGGAATCTGCGGAGGCTGCCTGTTTCAGACCTTTCCCTATGAGGAGCAGCTGAAAATCAAGGAGGGACAGGTAAGAGAGCTTCTGGAGGGTGTGCTGGGGACACCGGGAGTCTCGGGAACATGGAATTTTGAGGGGATTATCGGAAGTCCTGCCGCAGAGCGGTACAGAAATAAGATGGAGTTTTCCTTCGGAGATGAGGTGAAGGATGGCCCCTTAGCCCTGGGTATGCATAAGAGAGGCAGCTTTTACGATGTGGTGACAGTTGGCGGATGCCGGATTGTCCATGAAGATTTTACGAAGATTCTTCTCTGTACCAAGGAATTTTTTGAAGAGAGACAGATTCCGTTTTATAAAAAGATGCAGCAGACAGGGTATCTGCGCCACCTGCTTGTGAGAAGGGCGGTAAAGACAGGGGAAATTCTTATTGACTTAATCACGACGACCCAGACCCACACCCTGCAGACAGCACAGTTTGGCGGGACAGAGGAGGAGCTTCTGAACCAGTGGAGGGAGAAAATTCTGTCTCTTTCGCTGGAAGGGACTCTGGCCGGCATTCTCCATACGAAAAATGATACGCTGGCAGACGCGGTAAAGGATGAGGGCACAGAGATACTGTTTGGACAGGATTACTTTTACGAGGAGCTTCTGGGGCTTAAATTCCGTATTTCTCCGTTCTCCTTCTTCCAGACCAACTCTCTGGGAGCAGAGGTCCTCTATGAGAAAACCAGAGAGTATGTAGGAGGCGTGGACGGGAAGGTAGTCTTCGACCTGTACAGCGGCACGGGAACCATTGCCCAGATTCTGGCACCTGTGGCACAGAAGGTTGTAGGCGTGGAGATTGTGGAGGAGGCCGTGGAGGCCGCCAGGGTAAACGCTGAGCGAAACGGACTCTCCAACTGCGAATTCATCGCAGGGGACGTGCTCAAGGTAGTGGGAGAGCTGACCGACAAGCCGGATCTGATCGTGCTCGATCCGCCCAGGGATGGGATTCATCCAAAGGCTATAGAAAAGATCATTGACTTCGGCGTAGAACGGATGGTGTATGTGTCCTGCAAGCCTACAAGCCTGGCAAGAGACCTGGAAATACTGACGGCGAGAGGGTATGCGGTGGAGAGAGCGTGCTGCGTGGATATGTTTCCGGGGACGGGGAATGTGGAGACGGTTGTCTTACTCTCCCACAAAACCCAGACAGCATAATAGCGTAAAAGCCAAGTTCGGCAAGAGATAAGGTAAAGCCGGTAGCCATGTTTTATGAAGCTATCTGAATATATCTGAATATGTCCCCGTAAGCAGACGAATCTTCAGACGCCAAAGCCCTGAGCTGCGCTCACCTCCCAAATTTTGCTGTCCGATGTTAAACTCATTTCCCTTGGCGGATATTATCAGTCGGCGCAGGGAAAACCTGCACGGAAGGCCTTTCTACAGTGCGGGAGGAATGTTTTGCCCTGAGATAAGGTAGAGCAGAACTGCACTTTTAAAGCACTTTCCCAAACGGGGTAGGAGAAATCGGCCGGAACCATATCCGATTTTCGTTTGCTTCTATGATTTGCCGGGGATAGCAGAATATTAGGTCAGAAGACAGAATACTAAAAGATTTATAAGAGAAAAAGAAAGATCAGGAGGAAATGTATCAAATGAAACCGATCCGTCTATTGGCTGCTGCCATCACACTGTCTGCAATGCTGTCTGGCTGTGATTCTGAGTCTGAGCAGGACAAATCTCCGTCATTTCAGAATGAGACAGCTTCGGCCGTCCGGGAGAAAAAGTCAGCCGCAGAGTCAGAAGAAATAAAGCTGCCGTCTGCAGAGACTGTGCCTGAAACGGAAGCACTGGCCTCAGTATCACCAGCCACAGTGCTCTGTCCTGACTGGGCATCTTATTTTGGGGAGCTGAACGGCGCCGCCGTCATATTTGATCCGGACGAATATACAGTTCAGATTTATAATGAAGACCTGGCAGATACCCGACATTCCCCCTGCTCCACCTTCAAAATAATTTCTTCCCTGGCGGGCCTGGAAAACGGTGTCATTGATCCGGAGAATTCCACCCGCTCCTGGAGCGGTGAGATTTTCTGGAATGACGACTGGAACAGGGATATCGACTTTCTCTCTGCCTTCCAGACCTCATGTGTCTGGTATTACCGGCAAGTGATTGATGAAATCGGCTCGGATGGGATGAAACGCGCTCTCGATGACCTTCAATACGGCAACTGCGATATATCAGACTGGGAGGGGCATCTGAACAATAACAACAGCAATCCGGCCCTCACTGGCTTTTGGATCGAATCATCCCTGAAAATTTCACCGAGAGAACAGACCGAAGTGATGGAGAGGATTTTTGGAAGTTCCTCAAAATATTCCTCAGACACCAGGGCTCTTCTTGAAAAAGCTATGTTTTATTCAGAGGGGAGTGATGAAAGCTGTGCGGTCTACGGAAAAACGGGGATGGGAAAATCGGAAGGAACTGTAGTAGACTGTTGGTATACAGGCTTTGCAGACGTCGGACACCGCATCTATTTTTGTATTTATCTGGGAGAAACACCCGGTCAAAATGTGTCTAGTTCCCGGGCAAGAGAAATCGCTGTTTCACTGATAAAGGATAATTTTTAATGCTTCCTGTTTCGGGCGCGCCGGGAGTTCTGTTCAGCCCCTCCTTTTTATTGACACGAAAATCTCTTTTGCTTATAATTGATTAGAGAAAAAACGCGCTTTTCAGTGGGCCTTCCGCGGAAAGCAGGCGGAAGGAGAAGATATGATGAGCAATGAAGAAAAAAATACGGCAGTTCTGGAAAAAAAGGAGCTGCTCTTAAAGATGAGAAATGTGCCGGAGCTTTACGTTCTGATGTCTGTATGCACGAAACAGCCCTATGTGGTCTGTGACCCGGAAACCTTTGATGATGAGATTCTGATGTTTTTCACAGAGGAGGAGGCAAGAGAAAAGGGAAAGGCGCTTCTGGAAGAGAAGATCCCTGTTTCGATTGTGAGGGTGGAGGAAAAGCAGAAGCTCCTGTTTTTCACAAGCCTTTTTACGCTGGGGGTGAACGCGATCCTCATGGCCAATGGCGGCGAGGAGACGCTTCTGCAGCTTGAGGAGCTGGTGAGAAGGAAGAGCCAGGAGGAGCAGCCGGAGGGAACGGTGTGGATTGAGAATCCTCAGCTTCAGCTCACCTCTCTCTACTATGCCCAGGAGATGAGGAAGCAGCCAAACCCGCAGCATGATGCAAATACGGCAGGGCTTCTTGACGAGCTTCTGGCAGATTTCAAAAAGGGCAAATTTATTATGGCAGTGCAGAAGGAGGAGAAGGGCGTTCCGCTGGCAAAGATGAAGGACGGAAACCTGTATCAGCCGGTTTTTACGGATGCACTGGAATTCCAGAAATTCAACAGGGAAAACAAATTCCGCCCGATTGCCGTTCCGGCCGAGAAGCTGGCTTCACTTCTGGTTCCGGATGCCAAGGGCGTTGTGCTGAATATTATGAGTATTAACCTGCCGTTTACCATTAACAGAACGCCGGCAGGAGCAGGACCAAAGGCTTCTGAGGGACAGGTGGAGGCAGGTCAGGTGGAGACTGCCCCGACAGAGGGAGAAGAGCCCACAATGGCATAGAGGAATTTCTGAGCCCGGATGAAAGGACGCAGGCGGAATATTATTCCGCCTGCTTTTTCTTGGTGTGCCCGGCGGGCACACGTTCTAACGGGTGAAAGTCGTGTGTTCTGCAAGCTGT
>NZ_QUJI01000062.1:444-654 GCF_003480545.1 Clostridium sp. AM29-11AC | reverse complement strand
ATGACGGTCAAGCGTTCTCTGAATGAACTGGAAACCGCCGGACTTATCATGCGGGTGCGTCAGGGCGTTGGAGAACCAAACAGGATTTATGTGCTGATACCGGGAAAGGAGGACGCTGCCCTTGCCTGATACCTCAAAGCTGGAAAAGCTCAACCGGGAGTTGGAGAAAAGCGAAAAGAAACTGCGGAAAGCCATCAATGATGAAAAGGC
>NZ_QUJI01000062.1:0-434 GCF_003480545.1 Clostridium sp. AM29-11AC | reverse complement strand
ATGAAAAGGCATTGCAGCACCAGTTAAAGCAGCTTACCCGAAAGGAACGGACGCACCGGCTCTGTACTCGTGGCGGTATGCTGGAAAGTTTTCTGCAAGAGCCGGAACGCCTGACAGATGATGATGTCATGCTGTTGTTGAAACTCATTTTTCACAGGCAGGACACGCAGGAACTATTGAAAAAACTGCTGGAACGGGAGAAGCCGGAAACCCCTTAGTTTACTAAGGGCGCAATTATACACCACCCAAAGGTTGGTGCATTGCGTTCTCCGAAGGCTCCTCGCCGGAGGGCTGTGATTTTCCGCAGTCATGGTCTGCTCCAAATCATACAGGGGACGCTACGCTTCCCCTGCGCTGGCTGTCGCCAGCTACCCTTTTGTGGACTTGCCGCCCGGAAACACCTTGCGCTGCAAGCTGTTCCCGTCCAGCAAGTT
>NZ_QUJI01000061.1:458-665 GCF_003480545.1 Clostridium sp. AM29-11AC | reverse complement strand
GCGAGGAGCCTTCGGAGAACGCAATGCACCAACCTTTGGGTGGTGTATAATTGCGCCCTTAGTAAACTAAGGGGTTTCCGGCTTCTCCCGTTCCAGCAGTTTTTTCAATAGTTCCTGCGTGTCCTGCCTGTGAAAAATGAGTTTCAACAACAGCATGACATCATCATCTGTCAGGCGTTCCGGCTCTTGCAGAAAACTTTCCAGCAT
>NZ_QUJI01000061.1:0-448 GCF_003480545.1 Clostridium sp. AM29-11AC | reverse complement strand
AACTTTCCAGCATACCGCCACGAGTACAGAGCCGGTGCGTCCGTTCCTTTCGGGTAAGCTGCTTTAACTGGTGCTGCAATGCCTTTTCATCATTGATGGCTTTCCGCAGTTTCTTTTCGCTTTTCTCCAACTCCCGGTTGAGCTTTTCCAGCTTTGAGGTATCAGGCAAGGGCAGCGTCCTCCTTTCCCGGTATCAGCACATAAATCCTGTTTGGTTCTCCAACGCCCTGACGCACCCGCATGATAAGTCCGGCGGTTTCCAGTTCATTCAGAGAACGCTTGACCGTCATGGGACTGCGGGACAGGACTGCGGCAATGGCTGTGACAGGGAAGCAGACAAACAGGATTCCGTTCTCGTCCTCCTGACCTTTGGAGAGCATAGCGTCCAGCATCCGGCAGTACATGACCTTTGCGGTGCTGCTGACTGGA
Source organism: Clostridium sp. AM29-11AC (assembly GCF_003480545.1). Lineage (NCBI taxonomy): Bacteria > Bacillati > Bacillota > Clostridia > Eubacteriales > Clostridiaceae > Clostridium > Clostridium sp. AM29-11AC. The sequence continues at coordinate 19 of NZ_QUJI01000061.1, read as the reverse complement.
AATCCTGTCAACGCTCTGG
>NZ_QUJI01000060.1:0-738 GCF_003480545.1 Clostridium sp. AM29-11AC | reverse complement strand
GAAATACCTAAGGAAGAGAAAGGAAAATTCAGGAAGCTGGGAATTCCAACTGTAGTAGACCGAATGATTCAACAGGCGATTGCGCAGGAACTCACGCCGATCTACGAGGAACAGTTCTCGGATAACAGCTGCGGCTTCCGGCCAGGAAGAAGCGCACACGATGCATTGGCAAAGTGCAGAAAATACGTGGATGAGGGACATGTGTATGCAATCAGCATGGATTTAGAAGCTTACTTTGATACGGTGAACCACAGCAAACTGATAGAAGTGCTGTCAAGAACCATGAAAGACGGGCGAGTAATTTCGCTGATACACAGGTACCTGAATGCCGGAGTCATGGAAGACGGAGGATTCCATGCAGCACCAGAGGGCGTCCCCCAGGGCGGCCCTCTCAGTCCGCTGTGTGGGAATGTGATGTTAAATGAGCTGGATAAGGAACTGGAACGCAGAGGACATAAGTTCGTAAGATATGCCGACGATTGCATTATCCTATGTAAAAGCCGGAAGAGCGCAGAAAGAACCCTGAAACATATCATACCATTTATTACAGAGAAACTATACCTGAAAATCAATCTCGAAAAGACGACAGTAAGCCACATCAGCAAAGTGAAGTATCTTGGATACAGCTTTTACCGATACAAAGGGAAATGCCGAATGCGGGTACACCCCCGGTCAATCAAGAAGATGAAAAACCATCTCAGGGAATTGACGGTAAGGGGAAATAAGTGGAGCAACCCG
>NZ_QUJI01000006.1:0-182281 GCF_003480545.1 Clostridium sp. AM29-11AC | reverse complement strand
CTGACTACCGGCTGCCAAACGGCAAGATTTTAATTTTGCGAAAAACTATTGACACAATCAGGAGACACCATGTCTATTTACCTGCGTACTGAAGCAGAGATACGGAGCTGTCGGGCTCCGCATCCCTTATCGGTTTTATCCAGTCCACAGCTGCTTCGAGGAACTTCCGCCTGCGCGGAGTGGAAAGCCGCCAAAGGGTTCCAAAAAGCAAACGCAGGATGACGGGATACTGGAAGTTTAAGTACCGTATCTTGGGATATCGCCATGCTGTAGGAGATTTAATAAAATGTAAGGCATAAGTAATACACGGAGCGTCGGAATATGATATAGTTTTATTAAAGAAACCAAATGTTGAAGATTGCATTACCGGGGGTGAGCATTATGGGCCATGGATTAAAAAAGGGATTCATCGGAATGATATGGATGGTTTACGCGGCAGTAATGTCAGCCTGCAGTCCATCTCCCGCATCGGAGCCTGCCGTGCTGCCGCCAGAGGAAAGTGTGCAGACCGTTTCCATTGAACGGGACGGGAAGACGACAGACTGTGGAAATAAAGAACAAATCGGTGAACTGCTTTTCATTCTGGCGGATATGGAACCCACGGGTCAGCAGTCCGTGCAGGATGTCCCACAGGAGGATGAATATACCTCCATTCATTTCAAAGATACAGAAGACCATGTTTACACGCTTTTTTATTACGAGAAGGACAGTATGGATTATGTGGAACAGCCTTATCAGGGAATCTATGAGCCTGCCCCTGCCCTTGGCGTGCTGCTGGATAAACTTCTGGAATCCGGGGAACCAGTGTTGAATGACCGGATCCCCATGGTTATGGCAGACGGGGCAATGTATTATGATACCGGAAGAGAAAGCACGGTTACAGGCCGCTGCGGTGTCATGGACGGCGAGATCACGGCCGCGGTGGAGCGGACGGAAGTACCGTCTGAAAACAACCAGTCCAATTTCGGCGCAGGGTATGGATATCAGTGGGGGACGGAGGAAGGAACCTTGGAAGTATGCATTGACGGAAAATGGATGGTATTTAAGCGGCGATACGTGGATGAAAGCCAGGTTTATTTTGCAGGAAGATGGTGGGATAAAAGCGGACTGTCGGAGGATACCCTTCGGTGGCTTGCGTGGTACAACGGATTAACTGGGGAAGAGCAGGCAAGTATCAGTTCTGTCCCGGCGGATTTACTGGATGAAAGTGGGATTTCCAGGACAGAGGAAACGGACGCGCAGGCGAATTGATTGTTTTTATCTGCACAAATACCATGATGGGGAAAGTAAAAACGGGGCGTACATGATGAATGGAAAAATAGCGGTGCGACATGCCGCGGCAGCCAGTTATGAGACAGAGACGTTCTATGCGGCTATTACTGACATTTCTGACAGTTCCATAACGGTTCAGGGCATGGAGATCAATGATATTAATTTCAGGGGCAGATTTACATTTCCCGTAATGGAAGAGACCTCTTATCTGTGGCGAGAGACGAGGATCAGCCCCAAAGACCTGGAGAAGGGGATAATATTTCGATTACCTTTACGGGACTGGTACGGGAATCATCTCCCGCCGGGATCCAGGAAGTCTTGAAGGTGCAGCTGCTGGATGATGACTTTGAGGGCTGATGTTTGTTTAAGGGAGCGGGACTTTATGTGGAATAAACTCAATACATTTTTAAACTGTCTGATCGGGGCTTTTATCGGAGTGTTTTTAGCAAGAAGCGTTTATACATACTGGGACTATAAGATTCATCCAGAGATTTATGAGGTGTCATCAGCGCCATGGTACACGGTTATCCTGCTGTTTGGCATCGTATCAGGCGCGATTATTTTAGCGGCGCTTATTGTGAAAGCAATAATCAGGAAAAAAGTGAAAAAGGACGAATTAGAAGACGATAAATCGGAAGTTGGATAAAGAGAAGGGATTTGTGTGTTAAATAAGAAAAATGTTATGATTCATTTACTGTCTTTGGGTGTGCTTTGTATTGGTTTTGTTTTGTGCAGATATGTATTTTTTGATATTCATGGAATGAAGCAATGGCCTGTTATATTGTTTGCTATCGGGATAATTGCTGTGACAATATCGTTTATCCTTGAAGGAAAAACAATGCCTATATGTACTGCCTTTTCATACATTGCCGGATTTGTTGTCGGAGTTATTTTTCAAACCGATGGTACGGATGCGGGAGGCGCAACAACAAATAATCTTTGGATCATTTGGACCGTGGTGTTTATTTGCCTTACATTATCCGGTATTATTTACGATAAGTTTCTTAGTCCCTCTAAAAAGACAATCCGTTAATCGGATTCCAATCTGATCAGCTAAAAAGGATTATAAATATTTATGAAAAAACGGAGGGAAGCAGGGCTGAAAAGAATTGTGGCAATGATGGCAGGTCTTGCCGGAGCGGTGCTTTTGGCTGCGGGGATTATGATGAAAGTTAAGAGCCAGAGGGAGCTTTCTGTAGTCGGCGAGACTATGGTGATCGGAGGGGCGGACGGGCCCACGTCAATCTTTATTGCTGCCAAGGTAAACCATGACGCTCTTGCTCTGCTGCTGATTGCAGGAGTATTGCTGCTGATTTTGCTTGGCATATGGCTTACAAGATTGCCGTGTAAATTAGAATTGGATTTTTGCCTATAAAAAACAGGAGGTGGATAAGGTGTTTTCAGCAATCTGCATCGCAGTGTTTGTGCTTTTAATGGCGATTGTTTATTTGGGGGCTAAAAGTGGGAAATTTCAGTATCTTTTTGAAGTTTCCCCTCTGATCCCCAAAATTCTGGTATGGGGGTATATCATCTTCGCCGGATGCTTTGTGTTTCCGATTCGCAGTGAACCATTTCCACTGGACTTTCAGGGAGTGTATATGCTGGCGGCAAGCTATGGAGTGATTGCCTTAGCTTTTGCCGGGATTTGGGGACCGAACAGGGAACGGATGGTTTACATGGTGACCTTTGTACTTACTTCAATCGGAATGGTCTGCCGGTATTTGCTGGAGCTTGGTGAGGTATCAAATACTTACAATTTTACGCTGTTTAATATTATCAGTTACCTGTTAATTATTCCAATAGGGACAACAATTGCATATCGGCTAATGGCAGGGAAATTAAAGCGGCGATAACCTTCTATCTACTTTTGGGGGAAAGAAGCTGGAAATCAGACTTGAAGGGCGTAGGAGTGTATGAACAGAGAAAAGATTAGAAAACTGAATTTATTCCTATATGGCATTGCAATTCCCATAAGTATTTTTGCGTTATGATGAAAAAGCTACGAAAGAATGGTACGACGCAGCTTCCGAATGGGGCTGCAGTTGCGGATTCTGCCGCAATTTCCTGACACTGGCGCATAAACGGGAACTTCCCGCATCTGTTTTGGCAATCCTGGACAACCTGCATATCCCGCCGGAAAAGGTGACCTATGAGAAATAAGGAGCCGGTAATTTCGGAAAAGAACCACAGAACATATAATGAAGCGTGTGCGGACGGTACCGTATTTCATAAATCCAGAAGCTTTGCTGTCCAGGAATTGATTCGATGTCCCATGCAGTCATATTTTGACAAATAAAATAAAAAAGCCGCCTTATTTTAACAAAACTGAAACAATCCTATGTTATGATTCTTTCGGAAAAGCTGCAGGAGGATGAGATAAATGGGAAACAATCCGCTCAGGACGGGGATTCACAGCCTGAAAGCCGGCAGCAGAAAAATACGGAAGGATTACAATGCCTCTGTAAGCCGTGCACTTCATCTGGCCGGGGTATTCATGCGCTGGCGGATCAGACGTATTGAGGCAGAAAACAACAGGAAAGAGGAGGAAGAAACGAGTGATTCAAATTCTTGTAGTGGATGATGATATAAAATTAACCCAGAGTGTATGTACCTGCTTAAATGACAGCGGATACGAAGCAAAGGGCTGTTTCAGCGCTGAGGCAGCTTATGAGGCAATGTACAGCAAGATGTATAATCTGATTGTTTCTGATATTATGATGCCCGGGACAGATGGATTTGAGTTTGCAGAAACGGTGCGCGGGCTGAATAAGACGATCCCGATCCTGTTTATATCAGCAAGAGATGATTTGCCGTCAAAAAAGAAGGGCTTTGACCTGGGAATTGACGACTATATGGTTAAACCCATTGATTTCAGCGAGCTTCTGATGCGTGTCCGCGCATTGCTCCGCCGTGCCAATATCGAGGAGAGCAGGAAAATTGTGATTGGTGATATAGCTTTAGATGCCGATGCCCGGACTATTATCGTCGGTGGAGATGAGATTCCGGTGACAACACGGGAGTTCAATATTCTCCATAAACTGCTGTCCTATCCGAACCATACGTTTTCCCGTTCTCAGCTTATGGATGAATTCTGGGGAGTGGAGAGCGATACAGGGCTGAGGGCGGTGGATGTCTATATTACGAAACTGCGCGATAAATTCTCAGCCTGCCATGATTTTGAGATCAAGACGGTCAGAGGTCTGGGATACAAGGCGGTGTTAAAATGACAAGACGAGAAAAGAAACGGTTGGAAAATCGGTTTCCGCCGTCACTGTTTGCCGCTTATCTGGGCACCCTGCTGCTGATGTCAGGAATCCATATCGGACTGGTAACTCTGGTCAATGAGCGCCAATGGAATACGCTTATTCAAATCATGATTCCCGTGGTTTACTGGACTTTGGTGGCTGTAGGGCTGACTGTATTTACACGAAATAAAATCATAAAAACGTATGATCAGCCTATGAAGGAGCTGGCGAAGGCTGCTGACAAAGTCGCCCACGGGGACTTTTCTGTCTATATTCCGCCTCTCCATACCACCAACAGGCATGACTATCTGGATCTGATGTTTCTGGATTTTAATAAAATGGTGGCAGAGCTGGGAAGCATTGAAACCATGCGGACTGATTTTATTGCCAATGTGTCCCATGAGATAAAAACACCCATTGCAGCGATTCAGAACTACGCCCAGCTTCTGGGAAAGCCCGATTTGACAAAGGAGGAGCAGGAAAATTATACCGCTGCCATTTTGAGCAGTACCCACCGTCTGTCCGCCCTGATCACCAATATTCTGCGGTTAAATAAATTGGAGAGCCAGCAGATTACGCCGAAGTACGAGGCCTATGATCTGTGCCGCCAGTTATGTGACTGTGCTCTGGGATTCGAGACCATATGGGAAGAAAAAGAAATTGATTTTGAAGCGGACCTGGAGGACAGGGCGGTGATTTATGCGGACGAAAGCCTCATGGAGTTAGTCTGGAACAATCTGCTCTCCAACGCGTTTAAATTTACGGAGCCGGGCGGCAGCGTCCTGCTAAGACAGACATCGGATTCAGACTGTGTTACGGTAGAGGTATCGGACACAGGCTGCGGAATCTCAAAAGAAACGAAAAAGCACATCTTTGAAAAATTTTATCAGGGAGATACCTCCCATGCCACAGAGGGGAATGGCCTTGGCCTTGCCCTGGCGCTGCGTGTCCTTCAAATGATGGGGGCCTCCATTGAGGTTGAGAGTGAAGAAGGGAAAGGAACTTCATTTACTGTACAGATTCCTGTGAAAGAGATTAGGGAGGATAAAGTGCATTCATGACTGGAGAAGCAAAGAAGAATGACTCAGGATATATGGGGTTTGAGTATCGGGAGATCACAGTCTCGAAAAAATATATTTCTTTATATATGGACAGCTATCCGTGTTTCGGGTGGGAGCCGGATCCAAATAGGAGGACAGCGCCAGGGGACAGCCCATCAGCCCCTTTAAAAGGAACCAGGGCAGAAAATGGGGACAGAAAAACCCTGTATTTTCGCCGGAAACGAAGTATTTCTAATAAAGTTGAGCTTACCAGGCTGCAGCGAAATTTTGACAGCTGCATTAAGGAGATCGAAGAATTGAACCGCTCCAAAACAGCGGCGGCGCTTATGATTTCTCTGCTTGTGGGGATAGTGGGAACGGTATTTATGGCAGGCTCTGTATTTGCCGTGACTGCAGAACCGCCTGTCCTCTGGCTGACAATTCTGTTGGCCGTGCCTGGATTTGCCGGCTGGATTCTTCCGTATTTTCTGTACCGCTGGGTGACCAGAAAAAAGGAAGCAGAGATAAATCCGCTGATTGAACAAAAATTTGATGAAATTTACAGGATATGTGAGAAGGGGAGCGGCCTTCTCTACTGAAAAGGCCTGACGGATGCGCCGGATGCAATTTTAGCATCCGGTTTTTAATAATTCTGAAACAAAACTCAAACAGAAAGTAAATAGAAGAGAGGTACATTATATCTGCAGGCGAACAAAAGACTAAGTAAAACAGAAAATCAGGAGGAACGACTAAATGAAAAAGAGCAACTTTATAGCTTTAATCCTTGGAACAATCGGAATTGTTTTCTTTGCACTGGGAATGTGTATGGCTATGCTTCCGGAGTGGGGAATGTTCAATCAGGGAGTGGTCTGCGGGGTGATTGGCCTGGCCGTCTTGCTGCTTACCGTAGTGGTTTGGAGAAAAATGGAGGGCAAGGCGCCCATCAGGCTGAGCGCGAAGACGATAGGGGCTGTGCTGGCAGGCGTAATCGGCGCCCTGCTGTTAGGAGTCGGGATGTGCCTCTCTATGATTTTTGGAAAGATGGTTCTGGGAATTGTGATTGGTCTGGCAGGAATTATAGTATTGCTGATGCTGATTCCTCTTCTCAAGGGAGTAAAATAAAGGGATAAAGGGGTTGAGGCAATAATACAGAGCTTTGTTTGTGAGGATTCATTATTTTTGGTTTAAGAGGAGGTTTTTCACAAAAGTTAAATCCGCTGCAGGGTTCGGCAGGATATTCGCAGATGGCTCCTCTGTTTTTGAAGTTCTCAGTTGTAGTCTGAGGACGGAATGATTATAATAAAAGAAAAAGGAGAAATCAGCTGTCTCAATTATCAGTATATCAGATGGAGGCAGCAAAAACCTGGAAATACAACAGGCGATGAAAAATTTGAGGGATACTGAAAGTCCTGTTTTAAGAATCACAGGTCCCGAACGCCTGCAGAAATCCAGGATGAGCCGTGCACATATTTTAATATGAAGCGAAAATCGTGTTACAGGAGGCGAAGGGATTTTATGAGAAAACATTTCAGCGGCAGAAAGACAGAGAGGGTATTGCTCACAGTGATGTTATTACTTTCAATGACACTCACAGCCTGCGGGACAGGAGATAATAAGGACTCTGCGCAAATACAGACGGCTCAGGCCGGATCGGAGGCAGGGACTTCTGATGGGGCGTCAGAGGGAGAGGCTCAGGCAGTACAGGCTTCGGAGAAAGATGATTATTACGAGGCGATCAACAGAGAACTCATCGACAGCTGGGAGATAGAGCCTGATGAGAGTGCGAAGAACTGGTTTGGCATTCTGCAGGACCGTGTGGATGAGCGCATGACGGAGATTATAAGGAAGACCTCTGAGGAGCCTGCCCTTGAAAAGGGCAGTGATGAGAGCAATATACGCGCCATGTATCTGACAGGAATGGATAAGGATGCACGAAATGAGGGCGGATTTGGAAAAACAGTCTCTGCGTTTTTTGACGAGGTGGATGCCGCAGGCAGCGTTGATGAACTTATGCGTGCGTGCATGCAGTTTAACAGAGACTATGGTTTATACTCAGTTTTCGGGCTCTACGTCGGTACCGATTTTGAGGATTCCTCTGCAAAGATCCTCAGCGTCGATGCGGGAGACTGCGGGCTTAATAAGGAAATCTGGTTTTCCGACGATGAATCCAACCAAAAAATGGCTTCCGCCTTTGAAAAGCTGCTGGAAAAACTCTGTGTGATCGAAGGATATTCCGAGGAGGAGTCAGGAGAGGTCTCAAAAAACACAGCCGAACTTATGAAAACTCTTGCCAAAAAGGCTCTCGCACAGTCAGAGCTCTATGATCCTGAAAAGACTTATAATGTCTGCACGGTGTCGGAGCTTGAGAACCTCTTCTCGGGCAATATTTCCGCGGAAATGATAGAGGAGATATACGGGGTCGAAGGGGACGACAGGGTAATTGTGTCGGAGCTTGAGAAGACGAAGCTGATGGGCTCCCTTCTCACAGAGGATAATCTTCCTCTGCTGAAGGAATACGTCAAACTCTGTGCCCACAAGGATCTCTGCTCTTATATGGATATGGACAGCTGGGATGCTGCTGCAGAGTACAATCTGGCAGCCTCCGGCATGGAGGAGAACCGTCCGTTTGAGGAGATGCTTATCACAGATATTCAGGGACTGCTGGGATTTGAGTGCGGAAGGATATACTGCGAGAGCTACTACTCTGAGGAGACCACAGAGGATGTGGGCAGGATAATCGATCAGGTTATCGGAACCTTTAACAGGCGCATCGACGCACTTGACTGGATGAGTGATGCCACAAAAAAAGAGGCAAAGAACAAGCTTGCACAGCTTGACGTGCGCGTCGGTCATCCTGACAGCTGGCCCCAGGACAGATACGAATTAATCCTGGAAGCTCCTGAGGATGGAGGTCTTTATATAGATAATTATCTGAGGGCTGCAAAGGCTGCATCAGACTACAGCTTTGAAACGAAGGATGAACCTGCGGATCGGTCCTTGTGGCCTGATACTCCCCAGACTGTGAATGCATACTATGACTCGCAGAATAACAGCATAAATATACTCGCTGGCATCCTGCAGGCACCGTTCTATGATCCAGATGCCTCCGCTGAGGAAAATCTGGGAGGAATTGGAACCGTGATCGGTCATGAGATTACTCATGCCTTTGACACAAGCGGAGCGCAATTTGATGAAAACGGAAACCTGCGGGACTGGTGGACAGCTGAGGATAAGGAGAAATTCCAGACATTGGCAGGCGAGGTTATTTCCTACTATGACGGCATGGAGGTGGACGGAAAGAGCGTAAGCGGCGAACAGACAGTGACGGAAAACATAGCTGACCTTGGGGGAGTTTCCTGCATAACGGAGATAGCAGAGTCGGAGGGCTATGATCTGAAAAAGATCTATGAGGCTTATGCAAACATCTGGGCTTCGAAGGAGCGGGAGGAATATTTAGCCATGCTGATGGCAGTGGACGTACATTCTCCTTCAAAGATACGTGTAAATGCGGTGCTCTCAGCGCAGCAGGAGTTCCGGGATCTCTATGATATTGAGGAGGGAGACGGGATGTATCAGGAGAAAATGCCTGAAATATGGTAAATATTTGCCGGAGATAGATAGAGCCAGCTCCTTCATCCAGGAGTAATTGAACAGTCAGTAAGGGGACGGTGACAGTCAGAAATAAGCGCACAGAAGAATGGGAGGTACACATGAAAAAGATAAAAGTAAGACCTGGGAAGGCCCAGTCGGCGGCTGGTTTTTTCGCCGGGCTCGTGTTTTGCCTGATCGGAATTTTTATCGTAATACCGACGGCAGGACTGTTTGGTATATTCTGGACGGCTATGGCAGGTGTCATTACAGTGATGAACGGAATGAATGCATTTACGGATAAGGGAGTTGCATCTCATGAGATTGTGATAGATGATACAGTGCAAAATTCAGAGGGGAGCAGCAGCCAAGCGGAGGACTGCAGCCAGACTGCTGAGTGTAAGACCTCAGTATCAGAGCTGAAAGACAGTATAGAACTGAGACTGAAGGCAGCCAGAGAGCTTTATGAAGCCGGGATGATTACAGAAGAAGAATACGAGGATAAGAGAAGGGAAATACTGCGGGAACTCTGATCCGGGGATAAATAGAAGCGGGAAGCGAATTAGCAATTGCACAGACGGCCCAATTCGGATATAATGTACAGCGGGACAGCGTTTCAGTCCCGAGAAGAGAGACAGCAGAAGCGGTCTGCAGGCCTGATTTAAACAGGCCTGTATTATAAATATCCGGTGGAGGATGGCAGTGCAGGAAAAGTCGGAAACCGGGAATCAGGAGGAATCAAAATGCCGATTAATATAGCGATTGACGGTCCGGCAGGGGCTGGAAAAAGCACAGTGGCGAAGGCGCTTGCAAAGGAAATGGGATATATTTACGTAGATACAGGAGCTATGTACAGAGCCATGGCGCTCTCTGTGCTCCGTGCAGGGATAGACCCTCAGGATGAGGCAGCCGTCACAGAGGCCTGCGGACAGGTTTCTGTTTCACTGGAATACAGGGACGGGGTGCAGCAGATCCTGCTAAACGGAGAAAATGTCACAGGGCTGATCCGCACGGAGGAAGTGGGGAATATGGCCTCTGCCATTTCCGGGTATAAGACTGTGCGGGAAAAGCTGGTGGAGCTTCAGCGGGAGCTGGCGGCCAGAAAGGATGTTGTCATGGACGGGCGTGATATAGGAACCTGTGTGCTGCCCTTCGCGGATCTCAAGGTCTATCTGACAGCTTCCAGCCGCGTGAGAGCAAAGAGACGCTACAGGGAGCTTGTGGAGAAGGGCGAGGAGTGCAGCCTGGATGCCATCGAAAAGGATATTATTGACCGCGACAACAGGGATATGACGAGGGAGGTTTCCCCTCTGAGACAGGCAGAGGATGCGGTGCTTTTAGACTCTTCAAACATGACCCTTAAAGAGGTTCTGGACGAGCTTTTAAGTCTTGCGGAGGATGCGGGCACCAGAGGCTGCTGCGGCTGCTGACAGAGGCAGGCCAAGGAGCCGAAAAAAGAGTGCTCTCTTGCTGCCGCCGGAGTGAAGTGAGAGCTGATGACATCGGAAAAAGCACAGATTGAGACAGCAGACTGTCCTGGGCGGGCCAGCGTTAAAATACAGGCGTTTCGGAATTTCGGAAGGGAAAGCCCTCCGGGGAGGAGGAATGCCGGAAATGCGAGAAGAGAGATGGAACTGAAAGAAGAGATGAAAGACAGCCTGAATGGAGGCGGGGCAGCAGGCGAAAGCCAGACTTCCCCTATAGAGGTTCGGGTGGCGAAAACGGCCGGCTTCTGCTTTGGCGTGAAGCGGGCGGTGGAGCAGGTTTACGAGCAGATAAAAAAAGGGAACGGCCCGATCTACACCTATGGTCCAATTATCCACAACGAGGAGGTTGTGAGGGATCTGGAGGAAAAAGGCGTCCGCGTGATTGACACAAAGGAGGAGCTTTCCGCTCTCAGTAAGGGAGTCGTCATCATCCGTTCCCACGGCGTCGGAAGGGAGATTTATGAGATCCTCGAGCATAACGGAATTACCGTTGTGGATGCAACCTGCCCCTTTGTGAAGAAAATTCACAGGATTGTGAAGGAGCAGGGAGAGGAAGGGCGGCGCGTGATCATCGTAGGCGACGAGTCCCATCCGGAGGTTCAGGGAATAAAAGGCTGGGGAAATGACGATACTCTAGTCATAAAGACAGCCGAGGAGCTGGAGAGACTCCCTCTGAGGGACGGAGAGCGGCTGTGCGTGGTAGCTCAGACGACATTTAATTACAATAAATTTAAAGATATAGTTGAAAAAATTTCTAAAACGCGTTATGATATACTTGTTTTAAATACGATTTGCAATGCAACACAGGAAAGACAGGTGGAAGCAAAACAGATAGCTTCAGAGGTTGACGCCATGATTGTCATTGGCGGAAAGAACAGTTCCAATACCCAGAAGCTGTTTGAGATTTGCCGGCGGGAGTGTAAGAATACTTACTATATCCAGACACTGAGTGATTTAAAACCTGAAAAGGCAGGTTCTGTGCGCAGCGTAGGTATTACAGCAGGGGCCTCAACCCCAAATAATATTATCGAGGAGGTTCATACTAATGTCAGAATTAAGTTTTGAACAGATGTTTGAAGAATCATCAATTAAACGATTACGTGCAGGAGAGACAGTTACCGGTCAGGTTATCAGCGTTAATGATGATGAGATCATTCTCAGCATCGCTGGAAGCAAGTCTGAAGGCATTATCCCGAAGAACGAGTACTCCAATGATCCGTCTGTTGTACTGACACAGAAGGTTCAGGTAGGCGACGAGATGGAAGCGAAGGTTCTCAAAGTAAACGACGGCGAGGGAATGGCTGCATTATCCTACAAGAAGCTGGCCGCTGACAAGGGCGTTAAGCGCTTAAAGGAGGCATTTGAGAACAAGGAAGTATTAAAGGAGAAGGTAACACAGGTCGTTGACAAGGGACTTGTTGTTGAGGTTGAGGGAACCAGAGTGTTCATTCCAGCGAGCATGGTTTCCGACACATACGATAAAGACTTATCCAAGTATGCCGGACAGGAGATTGAGTTCGTTATTACAGAGTTCAATCCGAGCGGCAGAAGAAGCAGAATTATCGGTGACCGCAGACAGCTTCTCATGGAGAAGAAGGCTGCGATGCAGAAAGAGCTCTTCGAGAGAATCGAAGTTGGCCAGACAGTAGAGGGTGTTGTCAAGAACGTGACAGATTTCGGTGCATTCATCGATCTGGGCGGTGCAGACGGACTCCTTCACATTTCCGAGATGTCCTGGGGACGCGTTGAAAACCCGAAGAAGGTATTCAAGGTAGGCGAGACAGTAAAGGCTCTGATCAAGGACATCAACGGTGAGAAGATTGCCCTGAGCCTCAAGTTCCCGGAGACAAATCCATGGGCAAACGCTGCCGAGAAGTATGCAGTTGGAAGCGTAGTAGAGGGAAAAGTTGCCCGTATGACAGATTTCGGCGCATTTGTTGAGCTGGAGCCAGGCGTAGACGCTCTGCTTCATGTTTCACAGATTTCCAGAGAGCATGTTGAGAAACCATCCGACGTATTAAGCGTAGGACAGGAAATCCGTGCCAAGGTTGTTGACTTCAACGAGGAAGACAGAAAGATCAGCTTAAGCATTAAGGCTCTTGAGAATGCAGCTCCGGCAAACGAGGACGTTGCCGATGTTGATATCGAGGCTGTTGCAGCTGAGGAAAACTAATATAGAAGATTAAAAGTGAAAGGCCGTGCAGAAGGAGAGTTCTGCGCGGCCTTTTTTAAAGGGATGATTACATAAAACAGGCAGCGGCCGGATTTTGGGAAACCATATGAAAACAGCGAGGCCGGGTTGGGCCGTTAAAGGTGGATTTTTTTGGCTGATACAGGAAGAAGTTTTTCATTTTCTGCAAAATTCATTGCCTATTTTATTAAACAGATGGGATTTATTGAGATACGGCAAGAAGTTTTATAAATTTGTAAACAAAAAGAGAAGTTGTATTAAGAAAACTGTGGTATGATATAAATAAATTAAAACAGCGGTGAGATGCCGGATAAATGGCTGGCCAATGAAAAATGAAACGAAAGATTAACGGCAAAAATCATTATAAAAAGGAGAGAATAGATTATGAAGAAAAGAATGTTAGCCCTCTTATGTGCGGCGGCTCTGGCAGCGTCCTGGTCGGTGACTGCATTTGCTCAGGAAGATACGGCGGCTGAGGAACAGCAGAAAGTATCAAAGACGAATAAATTTTACGGCACTATTAAAAAAACAGAGGAGGCGGAGGGAAAAAGGTTTCTGTTGAATGCGAATACTCCCGGAACAGGAGAAACCCAGGATATGCTGCTGAATGTTTCTGATGAGACACTGATCCTTGATGCCGTAAGCGGTATGCCGGTCTCCCTGTCTGATATTCAGGACGGCAGTATTGCTTATACTTATGTAAGTCCTATGATGGCTCTCAGCTATCCCCCTCAGGTTTCCGCTTACGTAGTCCTCACTAAAATTCCGGCAGATTACAGGGTTCCGTCACTGGAAGAGGTTAAGAAGCTGACTATGAATGAGGACGGCAGCGCCGTTGTGGAAACCGTTTCCGGCACAACGTATCACGTTCCCGCCGATTGTTCGGTAATTCCGTACCTGACAAGGAATATGGTATATATTGACAGCCTTACAGAGGGAACCAATTTCCTTATATGGTCGGAACTTTCTGCGGACGGGCAGACAGAAAAGGCTTCCAGGATTATGATATTTGCCAGGGGTCAGCTTCCTTTTGACCAGCCGTCCGGTCCTGCTGAGGAGGCAGATTTCAACAATCTGATGGTTCCTATAAATTAAAAAATTATATGGCATGGAAAGAGAGCACATCTTCCATTTGCTAAAAAACAGGATGCTTCAGCCTGCAGAGCTGAGCATCCTGTTTTTATTTTAATGATGAAAACAGTTCTATAAAACAAAACAGTTCCCGGCAGTCTTTCCCCGCCGCCTCCCCCTAAAGGCGCCAGGACGCCTCTTCTTACGTCTCCTGATTTCTTTCCTCAAACCACTGGACAATGCGCTCACCTACAGCCGTATCCTGCTCTGTGGTACCGCCGGAAACGCCTACGGCCCCGATGCAGCAGCCGCAGGACATGAGGGGAAAGCCGCCGCCAAAGAGGCAGAACTGTCCCGGATGAGTGTTCTGCAGCCCATAGAGAGGCTGTCCCGGAAGAATGGTTTTCGCCGCCTCCCCGGTGGGGGCGCGGAGTGCCAGGGCAGTAAAAGCCTTGGACTGGGACACGCAAAGGCTTGCCAGAAGCGAGCTGTCCATGCGGTGAAGGGCAGTCAGGTTCCCGCCCTCGTCCACCACGGAGATCACCATGGGAACGCCTATGGCCTCTGCCTCTTTTTCCCCCTGCTCGATGAGCATTTTCGCCGTACCCAAGGTCATGCGGCACTGAGCGACAGCCCTGGTCACGTTTTTTGCGATGGATTTTGTCAGGAGGCGCAGATCCGCGCCGTTTAAGTCATTGCAGCCGGATAAGCTGCAGCTGTCAAATTTAGATTCGTTTAATTCATACTCTGTCAACAGAAATTTCCTCCTTTATAACATACATACAGACCAGAGGGCCGGCCGCGCTTTCGCTTTTTTGTCCGATCAGAGCAGGTGCTTGTAGAGATCCCTGTCCGGATGGGCGATAACAACGCGGTCCAGGAGCATTCCCGACGCTTCGGCAGATTTGCAGCCTGCCTCCACAGAGGCGGTAACGGCGGACACGTCCCCAGTCAGAGTCACGAAGGATTTCCCGCCGATTCCCGTTCCCATGCGGATCTCAAGAAGCGTCACATCAGCGGCCTTGGCGGCTGCGTCGGCGGCCATGACAGCCGATGTGACGGAGAAAAATTCCATCACTCCCAGGGCACGCAGGCGTTCCGGCATGGAGGACATACTGATGGCCTCGATTACCTGAGGATGGACCCTCGGAAGGATCAGCCGGTCAATGACATTGGCCGAAGCGGCGGCCTGTCCGGCGTCCAGGGCAGCCTCCACAGAGGAAACCTCCCCGGTTATAAGAATCTGGTATTTTCCAGGACAGCTTGGCCGGGCGGCGATAAGCCTGATATCAGCGGTCTTAATCATCTCGTCGGCAGCCAGGATCCCCTTGGCGATACTGTTTAATTCAAGAAAACCTATGGTAATCATACATTGCCTCCTTTAGCTTCGGCAGCGCCGGATTCTCTTTCTAAAGCCTTTTGCGGCTGCGTTTTGGCCCTTTCTTCCCGGCCGGTCGTTCCGGCTGTCCGGATAACAACTGCCCGATCCGTCACGCTTTCCACTACGCCGTCTATGCTGGCGTGGATCAGGGCGCCTAAGCTGTGTTCGGGCACGTTCCCGATTACATCGCCCTCTGATACGCGCTGGCCGGGGACGACGGCCGGGATGCAGGGTGCGCCGATGTGCTGGCTCAGGGAAACAGTCACGGTTCCCGGCTCAAGCTCCCGGCACAGACGGATCTCATAGTCATAATAGCGGTCCACGCCCAGCCTTGCGGCGATCCGCCTGGACGGGGCACGGCGGCAGGCCCGCTCAGGCAGCTCATGGAGCGGTTTGGAGGGCTTCTGGTAGCGGAAGCCGCTTTTTTTAAGAAGATCCTTCATGTAAATGTTCACCTGTCTTGGGTAGATGCCCATGGGGCAGGCGTAATTTTCACACAGGCCGCATTCGCTGCATATCATGGCCTGCTGCACGTCCCTGTCGCCCACAAGTTCCTTCGGGTTTTCGCAGAAGGCCAGCTTTCTCATAATCAGATGAGGCCTCAGGGGATGCCCCGTCAGATATCGGGGACACATCTGGGTGCAGTAGGAGCACTGGATGCAGCTGGTCTTTGCCAGCTTCAAAGACAGGGAAACGGGAGCGGTCTTTCTCCGGATCAGGGGCGTATCCTCCGGAAGTACAATCAAGCCGGAGGTGGTTTTTGTTACGGTCAGGCTTTCTGCCTCCTCCATGGAGTAAAGCTTTCCCATCATAGGGCCTCCGGCCAGCACGTAATAGCGGGAAAGTCCGGTTCCGCCTGCAAGCCTCAGGCAGTCTGAAAAAGACGAGCCCAGAGGGGCGCGGACGATACAGGGCTCGTTTACGGCTCCGGTGACTGTCAGGTATTTGCGCGTTAAGGGCTTTCCCTGGGAGGCCTCAAAGACAGCGTACATGGTCGCAGTGTTGGCGATTACGCAGCCTACGTCCAGAGGGATGCCGGAAGGGGGAACGGTCCGCCCTGTCACATCGCAGACCATGATCTGCTCATCCCCGGCCGGGTAGAAGTTTCGCATGGGAAACAGCTTAACAGGATACCCCGTTTCCTCAATGGCCGCCGTCAGAGCGGCCGCCTCTTCCCGGTATGTTTCCTTGAGGGCGATATAAATGTGGGACGCCTCTGTCATGGAACCGGCCAGAGCGGCCGCAGTAACAATCTCCTTTGCCTTATGTATCATGAGCCACCGATCCGTGCGCAGAAGCGGTTCGCACTCGGCGGCGTTGACGATCAGGTACTCCACTCTGCAGTTCAGCTTCTTGTGGGCAGGAAATCCCGCGCCGCCGCAGCCGACAATCCCGGCGCTCTCAATCTGTTCCAAAAGTGTCATCAGGAAACCTCCTTTATCGCAAATGTTCCTTTCTTTGGGACTTTGCGAAGATCCCAAAGAATACTCTTCTTTCTATTATAAATAACAGCAGGACGCGGGACAATTTCTGGAGAGGACGAAAAAAAGGTAAAATTGAATACTGACGGTTTCACTCTGAGAAAGTCTTAAAATTACATGGAACAAGTCTGTTTTCTGTAAAAAAGCAGAAAAAGCCCCATGCTAGAATAAAAGGGATACAGAGCCGGGGGAGTTACATACAAAGGCAGGCGGAGTTAATGGAGCGTCAGCCGGAGGGAGGATATCCAGACCGGGGGCAGTCAAAACCAAGGCATAGGAAAAAAGGGAAAAGCAGAAAAGGCGGTGACAGATATGGAGATAAAACAGTGGAATGGAAGCGAAGGGGATCGGATGAGGATCATTCAGGAGTCTGTGCCGGGAAAACAGATCACCATGGCGCATATTATTGCAAGCCCGGACCAGGTGCTCTACAAAAAGCTGGGACTGGATCCGAGGATCGACTACAACAAGGCCGCCATCGGCGTTCTGACGCAGACTCCCAGCGAAACGGCCATTATTACGGCGGATCTGGCCCTGAAGGCGGCGGCCATTGAGATTGGCTTTATTGACCGGTTCAGCGGGACGCTGATCATCACCGGGACGATCTCGGACGTGAATATAGCCTTTGAAAAGATCCTGGACTACACGAGGCGGGAACTGGGCTTTACGGTGTGCCGGATCACAAAGGCGTGACGGGACATGACGGATTTTTAAGGTTCAGGTGAAAGGGCACAGGCGGTACAGGCGCGCGGCCGGCAGAAAACGGCCGGGGACGCGCTTTGCAGGCCGGAGCGGCCGGGGCGCGAAAAAGGACGGGATAAAAGGACGTAAGGGAGGCGCAGGCGGTGAAAAAAATCATGCTGGTGGGCAGAAGCGGGGCCGGGAAGACCACCCTGACTCAGGCCATGAAAGGAAAGAAGATCAGCTACCACAAGACGCAGTATATTAACAATTACGACGTGATTATTGACACGCCGGGCGAGTATGCGGAGAACAAGACGCTTTCCAGGGCCCTTGTCATCTACTCCTACGAGGCGGACGTGGTGGGGCTTTTAATGAGCGCGGTGGAGGACTATTCCCTCTACAGTCCCAATATCGTTTCCATGGCCACCAGGCCCGTAATTGGAATCGTCACCCAGATCGACCGGGAAAACGCCCGGGTGGATCTGGCGGCCATGTGGCTGGAACTTGCAGGCTGCAAAAAAATATTCTATGTCAACTCCATAGACGGAGAGGGCGTAGGGGATATTTTAAACTATCTCAGGGAGGACTGGGACGTGCTGCCGTGGGAAAAGGAGGCAGACAGCGTACAGTCTGCGGCGGAATGTTCAAAAACAGGAGAAAAAAGCGCGGACGGATGTATGGAGGCCGCGGGGGCCGCCCCGGGAACTGAGGAGGCTGTCTAAAGCGGGAAAGTCTAAGCCGCGGCCGGGGAAAAGACAGAGGAAAGGAGAAAAACCAGTGAAAAAGGTATTGATGATTGCCGGGGATTTCACGGAGGACTACGAGGTGATGGTTCCCTACCAGGCCCTTCTGACAGCGGGAGTCTGCGTGGACGTGGTGTGCCCGGAAAAGGAAAAGGGGGATACCATAAAGACGGCGATTCATGATTTTGAAGGGGATCAGACCTATACGGAGAAGCCGGGGCACAGATTTGTCCTGAACGCTTCCTTCAGTTATCTGAAATTAGAGGAGTACGACGGCCTGTTCCTGACCGGCGGCCGGGCGCCGGAGTATTTAAGGCTTGATTGCCGGGTGACGGACATTGTGAAATATTTTATGGATCTGGAAAAGCCGGTGGCCGCCATCTGCCACGGCGTGCAGATTCTGACGGCTGCAGATGCAGTGAGGGGAAGGACGCTGACGGCGTACCCGGCTGTGAAGCCTGAGGTAATCCAGGCGGGAGGCCTGTTCCTCGACCGGGAGCCATGGGAGGCGGTCACAGACAGAAATCTGGTGACGGCCCCGGCCTGGCCCGGAAATGTGGAGATCCTGAAGAGCTTTCTGAAGCTTCTGGGCGTCAGGATCACAGGGTAAAGCGGAGACGGCAGGAGAAAAGAAGAGAAACAGGAAAGGCTGAAGGGACGGGAAGTCTGAATTTTACACAAAAACAGTTTCAAAACTGTTCGTCCTTTTTTCGCGGTTCATCGTATGATAGTGCCATGAAAATTAGAAATTTCTATGCGGCCCCTCAACAGGATGCGGTCCTGCCGTGACGGCGCGGGAAGAAATTTCCAAATTTATAAATCATTTAAGGAGGAAACATATGATTTCAAGAGGTTTTTCAGAGCCGACTGACAGAGTCAAGAGACTTAAAAAGGCGATTGTAGACGCAGTCCCCTATGTTGAGTCTGAGAGAGCGGTACTGGTAACAGAGTCCTATAAGGAGACAGAAGGCCTTTCACCGATTATGCGCCGTGCCAAGGCGGCAGAGAAGATTTTCAACAACCTCCCCATTACGATCCATGACGACGAACTGATTGTGGGAGCCATCACAAAGAACCTGCGCTCCACAGAAATCTGCCCGGAGTTTTCCTACGACTGGGTGGAGAAAGAGTTTGACACCATGGGAACCAGAATGGCCGATCCGTTCCAGATTCCGAAGCAGACAGCGGATGAGCTGAGGGAAGCCTTCAAATACTGGGAGGGCAAGACCACAAGCGCCCTGGCAGACTCCTATATGTCCCAGGAAACAAAGGACTGCATCGCAAACGGCGTATTCACCGTAGGAAACTACTTCTACGGCGGTGTCGGCCACGTGTGCGTGGACTACGGCAAGGTATTAAAGATTGGATTTACAGGTATCATCAAGCAGGCCGTGGACGCCATGAACAAGATGGATCTGATGGATCCGGAATATATTAAAAAGAAAAACTTCTATGAGGCAATCGTGATTACATACAGCGCGGCTATCAACTTCGCCCACCGCTATGCTGCCAAGGCAAGAGAGATGGCTGCCGGCTGTACTGATCCGGTAAGAAAGGCAGAGCTTCTTCAGATTGCCGCCAACTGCGACAGGGTTCCCGAGAGAGGAGCCACCAACTTCTACGAGGCCTGCCAGGCATTCTGGTTCGTGCAGATCCTCCTCCAGATTGAGGCAAACGGCCACTCTATTTCACCGGGACGTTTTGACCAGTATATGTATCCGTACCTGGCTATGGACAAAACCATCTCCAAAGAATTTGCCCAGGAGTTAGTAGACTGCATCTGGGTGAAGTTAAACGATGTAAACAAGACCCGCGACGAGATTTCCGCTCAGGCATTCGCAGGCTACGCAGTGTTCCAGAACCTGATCGTAGGCGGACAGACAGAGGACGGTCTTGACGCTACCAACGAGGTTTCCTATATGTGCATGGAGGCAGTTGCCCATGTAAAACTGCCGGCTCCGTCCTTCTCCATCCGCGTTCACCAGAACACGCCGGACGAGTTCTTATACAGAGCCTGCGAGGTAACGCGTTTAGGACTTGGCGTTCCAGCCATGTACAATGACGAGGTAATTATCCCGGCGCTCTGCAACAGAGGCGTTTCTCTGGCAGATGCCAGAAGCTACTGCATCATCGGCTGCGTAGAGCCTCAGTGCCCGCACAAGACAGAGGGCTGGCATGACGCGGCATTCTTCAACATTGCAAAGGTGCTGGAGATCACATTAAACAACGGAAAGGTCGGCGACAAGCAGTTAGGCCCCCAGACAGGCGACATGACCTCCTTCCACAGCGTAGACGACATTCTGGCAGCTTACAAGAAGCAGATGGAATACTTTGTATATCATCTGGCAGAGGCTGACAACTGCGTAGACTTCGCCCATGCCGAGAGGGCTCCGCTTCCATTCCTCTCCGCTCTGGTTGACGACTGCATCGGCAGAGGCAAGAGCGTTCAGGAGGGCGGCGCAATCTACAACTTCACAGGCCCGCAGGCATTCGGCGTGGCAGACTGCGGCGACTCTATCTGCGCTATCAAGAAGCACGTATTCGACAGCAGGGAAGTGACCATGGAGCAGTTAAAGGAAGCCATGGCTCACAACTTCGGCTACGGCTGCCAGGCCGGCGCTTTGGCAGAGGCTCCCGCTGACGACGAGGCAAGGATCTACGAGGCCGTTAAGAGAATCTTACAGAACAACGGCTCCATCAACATTGCAGAGCTTCAGGCCCAGTTAAGCACAGGAACCTGCGGCTGGGAGAGCGCAAGACCTCAGTACACGGCAGGAGACCCGGGCGCAGCTGACGAGAAGTACGCTCAGATCAGGAGAATTATGGAGAATACTCCGTGGTTTGGAAACGATGTGGACGAGGTAGACATGCTCGCCAGAAAATGCGGACAGATTTACTCCTACGAGGTAGAGAAGTACAAAAACCCGAGAGGCGGCCAGTTCCAGGCAGGCTGCTATCCGGTATCCGCTAACGTATTATTCGGAAAGGACGTGTTAGCCCTTCCGGACGGACGTTTGGCACATGCGCCTCTTGCAGACGGCGTTTCCCCAAGACAGGGCAAGGATACCAACGGCCCGACGGCGGCTGCCATGTCCGTTGCAAAGCTCGACCATGCAAACTACTCCAACGGTACTCTTTACAACCAGAAGTTCCTTCCGTCCGCACTGGCTGGAGACGAGGGATTAAAGAGATTCGCCGCTATGGTCCGCACCTACTTTGATCACAAGGGAATGCATGTACAGTTTAACGTAATTGACAAGGAGACGCTGTTAGAGGCCCAGAGACATCCAGAGGAGCACAAGGATCTGGTTGTCCGCGTCGCAGGATACAGCGCACAGTTTACCGTACTTGCAAAGGAAGTTCAGGACGATATTATCAGCCGTACCGAGCAGTCCTTCTAGGTTCAGGACGGGGAGAGAAAAGGAGGCAGCCCTGACCGCCTTAGGGCGGGGAGCCGGGATGCCTTCCAAGCAGAGACGCAGACCGGCCGGCGCGGTTTCAGGTGTTCCGCCCGGATATACAGCCCGCTCCGGCCGATTTGGCGTAAGAGTTTAAGAGGGGAGCCGTCATGGATTCTATCAATTATAACGCATCAGGGACAGTCTTTGATATTCAGAGGTTCTCCCTGCACGATGGCCCGGGAATCAGGACGATTGTGTTTCTGAAAGGCTGCCCCCTTTCCTGTAAATGGTGCAGCAACCCGGAATCCCAGAAAATGGGGCCGGTCATCATGTACAAGAAGGAAGAATGCCTTCACTGCGGGCGCTGCGCTGCGGCCTGCAGAAGAAAGGCCATCAGTTTCGACAATAAAACCTTTATCAACCGGGAGTTCTGCACAGGCTGCGGCGAGTGCGCCAATGCCTGTCCCGCAGGCGCCCTGGTGGTAAAAGGAAAGAAAATGACTGTGCAGCAGTTAATCAGGGAGCTTAAAAAGGACGCTACCACATACAGGCGTTCCGGAGGGGGAATTACCCTTTCAGGAGGAGAACCTCTCGTACAGTACGAGTTTGCCGCGGAGCTTTTAAAGGCCTGCCAGTCCCAGGGCTGGGATACAGCCATTGAAACCACAGGGGCAGGACTTTCTGAGGCGGTGGAGCAGGTGATCCCATATGTGGATACCGTCCTTCTCGACATCAAGCACCTGGACACGGAAACCCACCGGAAGTTTACGGGAATCGGAAATGAGCAGATTTTAAAGAACGCAGCGAGAATCAGCGAGATTTCCAAGACCGTGATCCGGGTTCCGGTTATCCCGGGATTTAACTGCTCGGAGGAATCGATCCGCGCTATTGCAGAGTTTGCAAAGACGCTGCGGGGAGTCCGGACGATTCATCTGCTGCCATACCACACGTTTGGCGAGAACAAATACGGCCTGCTGGGGCGCGACTACGAGCTGGCAGACGTAAAGCCTCTGAAACCCGAGGAACTGGAAACCTGCAGGGCCATGGTCGAGAAAGAGGGCTTCCAGTGTATCATAGGAGGTTAATGAAACAGATAATGGAGGAATAAGAATGGATCAGCAGTTAATTGAGAAGGTAATGAAACAGGTGTCTGACGAGCTTGGCATCAAGACAGAGGAGTGCAGGGCAGAGGCTCCGGCCCCTGCGGCAGCAGGCACACAGAACATCGGCCTTACAGAGTTTGTGGGAACGGCTATCGGCGACACCATCGGACTTGTCATCGCAAGCGTTGACCCGATGTTAAAGGACGTAATGAATTTAGGAAAGTTCCGCTCCATCGGAATTATCGGAGGAAGAACAGGGGCAGGCCCCCAGATCTGGGCGGTTGACGAGGCTGTAAAGGCCACCAACACAGAGATCATCTCCGTAGAGCTTCCAAGGGATACAAAGGGCGGAGCCGGACACGGCAGCTTAATCTACATCGGAGCGGAGGACGTATCCGACGCGAGAAGAGCCGTTGAGATCGCTCTTCAGGTGCTTCCGAAATACTTCGGCGACGTATACGGAAACGATGCCGGACACCTGGAGTTCCAGTACACCGCAAGGGCAAGCTACTGTCTGGAGAAGGCCCTCGGCGCTCCGGTAGGAAGAGCCTTCGGAATGACATGCGCAGGCCCGGCAGCCATCGGAACCGTGCTGGCAGATATTGCCGTTAAGGCTGCAAACGTAGAAGTAGTTGGCTACACTTCCCCAGGCGCAGGAAGCCACTCCAATGAGGTGATCTTAACCTTCACAGGAGATTCCGGCGCAGTAAGGCAGGCGGTAAAGGCGGCCATCGAGGCAGGCAAAAAGATGCTCGGAGCCCTCGGCGGCGAGCCCAAGCCAACCACAACCCCTTACATCTAAGGAAATATTTTCAGCGGTAATTTTCCGCTGCGCAGGCGGAGTCTGCGTTTTTTGCAGGCTGCGAAAAGGGAGCGAAGGCAGAGGCTTATTTTCCGCTTCGCATAAAAGACATAGTAAAGTAAGATCGAGGAGGTCTTTATATGAATTCAGACGCATTAGGCATGGTAGAGACAAAGGGCCTTGTAGGCGCTATCGAGGCGGCGGACGCCATGGTAAAGGCAGCAAACGTATCCTTAGTGGGATATGAGAAAATTGGTTCCGGACTTGTAACCGTTATGGTCCGGGGAGACGTAGGGGCCGTTAAGGCTTCCGTGGACGCGGGAGCAGCTTCCGCAAGAGCTGTGGGAGAGGTTGTATCCGTACACGTAATCCCAAGACCGCATACAGATGTGGAAAAGATTCTTCCTCATATGGAATAATCGTCAGTAAGGAGGTGCTGCAGGGGCGGCTTCAGGCTGAGTCCGTGAAGGCTTTTGCGGCACCTTCTGAAATGAGGTGTAAGTGTGAATATCAGCGAACAAAAGCTGCGTGAAGCCATTATCCGGGCGATTGCCAGGATAGAGGCGGAGGAAGGGCTTTTTTTACTGGGTAGGAAAAGGCAGAAAATCTACATGGTCTGCACGGGAGGCTTTGACGGAAGATACCTTAAGTTTCTGCGCTCCCTCGAAGAGACGGAGACGGTGACAGCCGTGCCGGTTCTCACGGAGGAGTTAAGGGGACAGGAGGAATGCTTTGCAAAGGCCGCAGGCAGGGAATGCCTTTACCTGGACAGGGAGGTTCCGGAGGATCTGGAACGCTCCGTGACCGTATTTCCCGTAGTGCCCAGAGATCTGATTTCCAAGACGGCCCTCTGTATCAGCGATACGCCGCAGACGCGGTGGATCACCTCCTGCATGGAAGCCGGGAGCCGGATCGTATTTCTTACCTCCGGCCTTTCGGCCTTTACAGGGAGGGAGCCGAAGGCATATGTGAACAGGATTCTTTCCTACTTCAGAACCGTGCTGGAATACGGGATCGAGATTACAAAAGAGTTTGCCCCGCAGGAGCCGGAGGAATCCGGTTGGCTTAAGGAACAGGAGATCCGGGAGAGCCGGGGAAGAAAGAACATGGGAACCGGCGGCGTATCCGTAAGCTGCCGCACAGGGACGCTTCCGGGCATAAACGCGCTCGGCGGTTTCAGATGCCCGGACTTTTTTGCAGACGGCAGTTCAGGAAAAAAAGCGGGGAAAACGGGAAAGAAGCGCGTGATCTCCTCTAAGGATGTGGAGCAGCTCCAAAGGGGCGGAATCCTCATCGTAGGAGAGGACGACATCATTACAGACCTGGCGAAAGACAGGGCGAAATTTTTAAATGTGACGTTTAAGACAGCAGACGAAGGCTGAAAACCGTAAGTTTCGGGAGGATGGCTTATGCCGGGGAAGGGCCGGCGGGGCAAGCCCCTTGGAAACAGGCGGAAAAGGGTTCAGGCTTTCTGCCGCAGGCAGAAGGCGGGGCCAAAAAGCCGGACATTGAGGTGAAACTATGAAGCAGGCGCTGGGACTGGTTGAGATTGCCGGGCTGTGCACCGCCGTCACGGCGGCGGACGCCATGGTAAAGGCAGCCAATGTAGAACTGGTGGAGCTGGAGCCGGCCAAGGGCGGTGGCTACATGACAATCAAGATTGTCGGGGATGTAGGAGCAGTAAACGCGGCGGTGATGGCGGGACGCCAGGTTGGAACCGAAAATCAGAAGCTGGTCGCCTGGAAGGTGATCCCCCGTCCATCCGATTCTGTCGAGGATGCATTTGTAAAACACGGCGAAAAGAGAAAGGCAGAAGACGGGAAAAAGGAGAGCGGAGAGCAGAAGGCGGAGGGCAGCGCTGAAAACGGCCCGGAAGCCGGGGACGGACGCCCAAGAGAGGCGGAGGCGGCAGAGAGAGAAAGCGCAGAGATGAAAACGCCGGAAGACGGCGGCGCAAAGGATGCGTCTCATGAGAATGAGGATTCGGAGCGTGAGGCCGTGAAGCCTGAAAAGGCAGAGCATAAGGCGGCAGAACCCGCGCCCGGCCGGGAACCGGAGGAAGCAAAAATTCAGGAGGCAGAGGACGATTTGATGGAGAACCCGCCAGAGGAGGGAGAGGGGACTTCAGAGGACGGCGCCCCGAAGCCGAAGAGACCTTCCAGAAGAACAGCGAGAAAGAAAGAGACAAAGTCAGAAAAGACAGAATAATACAGACAGCAGAAGAACAAAGACAGACAACACGGCGGAAGGCCTGGGGGAATAAAGTCCGCCCGGCCCCGCCCGGCGAAAGGAACGTGAACAGAAATGAAGTTGGCAAGGATTATAGGAACCGTCGTCGCAACGCGCAAGGACGAATCCCTGGTTGGATATAAGCTCATGATTATCAGGAGGATCAACGGTCAGGGCGATTACATCGGAGAAGAAGAGGTGGCAGTCGATTACGTCGGAGCCGGCATTGGCGAGACGGTTCTCATCGGCCAGGGTTCTTCTGTCCGCGTTGACGAGAAAAAAAGACAGGCCGTAATCGATATGGCCATTATCGGAATCGTTGACAACATTGACATCTGATTCTGGATAGATGAGAGGAAAGGAGGGAAAAGCAGGATGAAAAGCAGTATCTATTCCAGCGTCAGCGAGGCGGTCATGGCGGCCAGAGGGGCGTTTAACCGTTACGCGGATCTGACTCTCAACGAGAGGAAGGAGATTATCGAGGCGGTGAAGGCGGCTGTCCGGCCAAGGATCACGCAGCTTGCGGAGATGACGGCCGCTGAGACGGGAATGGGAAATGTGGCCGACAAGATCGAGAAGATCAGGCTGGCCGTTGAAAAGACGCCGGGCGTGGAGGATCTGATTACAGAGGTCAACACAGGCGATCACGGGATGACGCTTTATGAGCTCTCCGCCTTCGGCGTTGTGTGCGCGGTTCATCCATGCACGAATCCATGCGCCACACTGATCAGCAATACCATCGGTATCCTGGCGGCGGGGAACGCAGTGGTTCACTGTCCGCATCCAAGGGCTGTGAGGGTTTCCCAGTATCTGACCGGCATGATCAGCGACGCGGTCCGCGACGTGTGCGGGATTGACAATCTGGTGGTGACGGTGGGCGAGAGCCTGATGGGCTCCACCAGGGAGATTATGAGCCATCCCGACGTGGATCTCATCGTGTGTACCGGAGGCAGCGGTCCCCTGAGACAGGCCATGAGTGCCGGCAAGAAGGTCATCGGCGCAGGTCCGGCCAACCCGGTGGCCATTGTGGACGAGACGGCGGATCTGGAACGAGCGGCCAGAGACATTGTGAAGGGGGCGTCCTTTGACAATAATCTGATGTGTACCTCGGAAAAATCCATTGTGGCGGTGGAGAAGATCGCAGACGAGCTGATTTCCCACCTGGAGAGAAACGGGGTGTACTATACAAGAAGCGCGGAGGAGATTGACCGTCTCTACTGCACCGCAGTGACGGAGGATTTCGTCATCAACAAGAAGATGGAGGGGCAGAGCGCGGACGTAATCCTGGACGCTGCCAAAATCCCCCACAGGAAGGGAATAAAACTAATCGTGGCGGAAACAGACCGCACCCATCCCTTTGCGACTCTGGAGCTTCTGATGCCGCTTCTGCCCCTGGTGCGGGCAAGGGATTTTGACGAGGCCCTGGAGGCGGCTTTAGATATTGAGCAGGGCTTCCGCCATACGGCGACCATCCACTCCGAATCGGTGGAGCGGATGAACCGGGCGGCGAAAAAACTCCAGACGGCGGTATTTGTAAAGAACGGGCCGTCGCTCCTTGGCATCGGCTTTGACAAGGAGGGGCACACCAGCTTTACCATCGGAACTATAACAGGGGAGGGAACCACATCGGCAAGGCATTTCGCCAGAAGAAGGCGCTGTACCCTGACGAGCGGGTTCTCCATCCGCTAGGAAAGCGGTGCGTTTTGATTCCACTGGGAAGGCAGGTGAAAAAAATGGAAGAAAAGCAGGAGGGTGATTACCTCGTCACATCAGAGTCTGTGACAGAGGGCCATCCAGATAAGGTATGCGACCAGATCTCAGACGCGATTCTGGATGCGTATCTTGCACAGGATCCCAAATCCCGGGTGGCGGTGGAAACCATGGTGTCCACGGACATGGTGGTGCTGGCCGGGGAGGTTACGTCAAAGGGAAAGGTGGATGTGGCCAAAACGGCCAGGGACGTAATCAGGGAGATCGGATATACAGAAAAAGGAAAAGGATTCGACGCGGACACCTGCATGATTTTCACCAACATCCACAGCCAGTCCCCGGACATTTCCATGGGAGTGGGGAAAAGCGGGGAGGGGGAACCGGAGGTGATCGGCGGCGGCGACCAGGGGATTATGTACGGCTACGCCTCCAGCGAGACGGAGAACCTGATGCCCCTGCCCTGCACTCTGGCCAATAAACTGGCGATGCAGCTTGCGGCGGTGAGAAAGCAGGGAAAGGCAGATTTCCTTTATCCGGACGGCAAGAGCCAGGTGACGATGCGCTGCCGGGCGGACGGGACTCCCGTCTCCATTGAAAGCATCGTTATCTCCGCCCAGCACAGCGAGGCGATTCCCCGCAGCGTTCTGGAAGCGGTGATCCGGTGCCTGGTGATAGAGCCTGTCATTGACAGAAAGTGGCTCACGTCCCAGACCAGGATACATATTAATCCCACAGGCCGGTTCGTCATCGGCGGGCCTGCCGGGGACACAGGCGTGACGGGAAGGAAAATCATGGTGGACACCTACGGCACCATCGGAAAACACGGCGGAGGGGCTTTCTCCGGGAAGGATCCCACCAAGGTGGACCGGTCGGCGGCCTATATGGCCAGATATACGGCGAAAAACATTGTGGCCGCAGGACTGGCCGACCGCTGCGAGGTGGCTCTTGCCTACGTTATCGGAGGCGTGGAGCCGGAGGCAGTCACTATCAATACCTTTGGGACCGGGAAAATTCCCGATTCCGCCATCGCAGGGCTGGTGGAAAATGTATTTTCCTTCGGCGTTGCAGATATTATCTCCCAGCTGGAGCTTAGAAAGCCCCAGTTTCGGAAAACGGCTGCTTACGGCCATTTCGGGAGAGAGGATCAGGGCTTTAAGTGGGAGGACACGGATAAGGCCTGGATCTTAAAGCAGCTTTCCGTCTGAGAAACAGGCGCGGACGGAATTTCACAGTATATTGTTTAAAAAAATAAAATCCAGGAGGACAAGAATATGTCAAACGAAGCATTAGGAATGGTTGAGACAAAAGGATTAGTAGGAGCTATCGAGGCAGCGGACGCCATGACAAAGGCAGCAAATGTTTCCTTAATCGGATATGAGAAAATCGGCTCCGGTCTTGTAACCGTTATGGTACGCGGGGATGTGGGAGCTGTAAAGGCATCCGTAGACGCAGGCGCAGCCGCAGCAGCCAATGTGGGACAGGTTGTATCCCAGCATGTTATTCCAAGACCGCACACAGACGTGGAGAAGATCCTTCCGAAATCCTTATAATAGCCGCAGCATGACAGGAAGAGCCGCGTAAGGGGCCGGCGATCCTTTGACCGTCCGGTTTCTGTGCGGCAGAAAACAGCGAAAAGGTGAAATCAATGGTTGATGAGAAGCTCATAAGGCTGGTTACTGAGAGAGTAATCGAGAAAATCAGAGAGTACAATACATACAAAATCCCGATAGGAGTTTCCAACCGCCATGTCCATGTAACGAAAGAGGATCTGGAAATTTTATACGGGCCGGGCTGCGAGCTGACAAAGAAAGGCGATTTAAAACAGCCGGGCCAGTTTGCGGCCAATGAAACCGTAACCATCCGCGGGCCTAAGGGCGAGTTTAAAAACGTGCGTATCCTGGGGCCGGTGAGGAGCAAAAGCCAGGTGGAGATCTCAAAGACGGACAGTTTCCGGTTAGGAATCCGGCCGCCGGTCAGGGAGTCCGGCGATCTGTCCGGCACGCCGGGAATTGAGCTGGTAGGGCCGAAGGGAACCGTTGCCCTGACAGAGGGGGCGATTGTGGCCCTGAGGCATATCCACATGACTCTCGCCCAGGCAGAGGCCATGGGAGTGAAGGACAAGGACATCGTGGAAGTAGAAACCTTCGGGGAGCGGCACGGCGTGTTCGGCGACGTGCTGGTGCGGGTTTCCGACAAATTTTCCCTGGAAATGCATGTGGATATAGACGAGGCCAACGCCTGCGCGCTGAAGAATAACGACTATGTGATTCTTAAAAGGCCCCAGGGAAGATGACGGTTTAAGAGAAGCTTCAGAAAGCGGAAAATAAAAAGAATCAGAGAAGAGGGGTTGTATGCTGGTAGAAAACAAGGTGCTTGCAGAGTTTGCACAGCTGATTGAGGAGAAGAAGGCAAGGCCGTTTTCAGGGGCTTTAAAGACAGGGGTGGATCTGGGAACGGCGAACATTGTCATCGCCGTCACGGATTCAGACAACCGCCCCGTAGCCGGAGCAACAGCCCCTTCCCATGTGGTGAAGGACGGTATTGTCGTTGACTTTGTGGGGGCGATCCGGACAGTCAGGGAGCTGAAGGCAGAGCTGGAGGAGCGGCTGGGGACCAGCCTTGATGCGGCGGCCACGGCCATCCCGCCGGGGATCCTGTCAGGAAACGTCCGGTGCATCGCCAACGTGGTGGAGGGCGCGGGCTTTGAGGTGACGAATGTGATCGATGAGCCCACGGCGGCCGCCAGCGTGCTTGGGATTACCGACGGGGCTGTGGTGGACGTGGGCGGCGGAACCACGGGAATCAGCATCCTGAAGGACGGGAAGGTGATTTTCACCGCGGACGAGCCCACCGGGGGAAGCCACATGACGCTGGTGCTTGCCGGGTACTACGGGATCTCCATTGAGGAGGCGGAAACGCTTAAGAAAGATCCGCAGAAAGAGGCCGATGTGTTCCCCATTATCAAACCGGTGGTGAGCAAGATGGCTTCTATTGTGAAACGGTTCCTTGCCGGGTACGACACGGACAGGGTATATGTGGTAGGCGGCGCCTGCTGCTTTAAGGAGTTCGAGAGCGTATTCGAGAAGGAACTGGGGATCACAACCGTAAAGACAAACGACACCCTGCTGGTGACACCTTTGGGCATCGCTTGGAACAGCAGGACAGACGAATAAAAGAAGGTGCATAAAACATGGAAATGGATATGAAAGTAATTGAGCAGTTAGTTGCTCAGGCATTAAAGGAAATGAAGGCTGAGGAGCCGGCCGCGTTCGCTGAGAAAAAAGAGGAGAACTACGGCGTGTTCTCCACCATGGACGAGGCCATCGAGGCTTCTGAAAAGGCGCAGAAGGCTCTGCTGTTCTCCAAGATCCAGGATCGCCAGAAATACGTGGACATTATCCGCGCGGCGATCTTAAAGAGAGAGAATCTGGAACTGATTTCCAGGATGGCCGTGGAGGAGACGGAGATTGGAAAATATGAGCACAAGCTGATTAAGAACCGCCTGGCCGCCGAGAAAACTCCGGGTACCGAGGATTTGACTACAGAGGCCCAGACAGGGGATCACGGCCTGACTCTGGTAGAGTACTGTCCGTTCGGCGTAATCGGCGCCATCACTCCTACTACGAACCCGACAGAAACAATTATCTGCAACTCAATCTCTATGATTGCAGGCGGAAATACGGTTGTGTTCAGCCCTCATCCAAGGGCAAAGAAGGTTTCCCAGCTCCTTGTAAAGATGCTTAATAAGGCGCTGATGGAGGGAGGAGCTCCTGCCAACCTGATTACCATGGTGGAGGAGCCGTCCATTGAGAATACCAACAAGATGATTGAGCACCCGGGCGTGCGCCTTTTAGTAGCTACCGGCGGCCCGGCCATTGTAAAGAAAGTTCTCTCCTCCGGCAAGAAGGCTATCGGGGCAGGAGCAGGCAACCCGCCGGTCGTAGTTGACGAGACGGCCGACATCGAGAAGGCGGCCAGGGACATTGTGGACGGCTGCAGCTTTGACAACAACGTGCCCTGCATCGCCGAGAAAGAGGTGTTTGCCGTTGACTCTATCTGCGATTACCTGATCCAGAACATGAAGTTAAACGGGGCCTACGAGATCAGGGACGCGGAAACCATTGAAAGGCTGGACGCCCTGGTGACAAATGAGAAGGGCGGCCCCAAGACTTCCTTTGTAGGAAAGAGCGCGAAGTACATTCTTGACAAGATGGGCATCCCGGCTGACGACAGCGTAAAGGTGATTATTATGGAGGTGAGAAGGGATCATCATCTGGTGACAGAGGAGATGATGATGCCGATCCTTCCGATTGTGAGGGTGTCTGACGTTGACACGGCCATCGAGTACGCCCACGACGCGGAGCACGGCAACCGCCACACCGCTATGATGCACTCGAAGAATGTGGAGAAGTTAAGCAAGATGGCAAAGCTTCTGGAAACCACGATTTTTGTAAAGAACGCTCCGTCCTACGCAGGAATCGGAGCAGGGGGAGAGGGACATGCCACTTTCACCATTGCAGGTCCCACCGGGGAGGGACTGACCTCCGCCAGATCCTTCTGCCGGAAGCGCCGCTGCGTCATGTCCGACGCGTTCAGCATCCGCTAATTGACGCAAACAGAAACGCGAAGGAGTGAACACAGATGTCAAACGTATATATTAAGACAAAAATCCGTTCCGGCGAAACGGCCATGCAGTATCTGAATATCTACAAGAATAAGACAGTTTACATTGTCTGCGACAAGTTTATGGCTGAAAACGGAAGCGTGAAAAAAGTGGTGGAAGCCATTGACCCCAGCTGCCGGGTAGAGATTTTCGACCAGGCTATCCCGGATCCCACTACAGAGGTAGTGGGAAACGGATTAAATATGGGCGCGAAGGTAAAGCCGGACGTGGTAATCGCTTTCGGCGGCGGCTCTGCCATTGACACGGCCAAGGGGATTATCTGCTTTGGAATCAACGGCGGCCTGATGAAAAAGCCAGTTTTCGTCACCATCCCCACCACCAGCGGAACAGGCTCCGAGGTGACGAACGCGACGGTTATCACAGACGTGGAGAACAGGTCAAAGCACCTGATTGCCGACGACGAGCTTCTGGCGGACGTGGCGATTCTCGATCCGACGCTGACGCTCTCTGTTCCCCCGGCGGTGACAGCCAATACGGGGATGGATGTTCTCACCCACGCCCTGGAAGCGTATGTGGCCAGGGGAGCCAACGTATTTTCCGACGCTTTGTCTGAGAAAGCGGTGGAGCTTCTGTTAGACGCCCTTCTCATCTGCTATAAGGACGGGAAGAACCTGAAGGCCAGAAGCAGGATGCACGAGGCGTCTACTCTGGCCGGCATGGCCTTCAACACAGCGGGATTAGGAGCGAACCACAGCATTGCCCACCAGCTGGGCGGGGCCTTCCACATCCCTCACGGACTGGCCAACGCCATCCTGCTTTGCAGCGTTATTGATTACAACTGCGGGGACAGGGCGGTTCTGGACAAGTACGCGGCTCTTGTGTACAAGGTAAAGCTGGCCGGCCTTACGACGCCTCCGTCAAAAGCCGTGGAGATCTTAAAGGCAGTCATCAGAGCCATGATGGCGTCCATGGACATGGCGGACAGTGTGGGAAAGACGGGAATATCCAGGGATGACTATCTGGCGCAGCTTGACAATATGACAGAGAACGCCCTCCGGGATACCTGCCTGGGCTCCACACCCAGAGAAATCGGAGCGGAAGAAATCCGGCGCATACTTTTCGAGATCTATTAATCTGTCCCGGTCTGTGGTATAATTTTAGGGCGATAAACAGCGGCCCAATTCGTTGAATCATAGACACGGAAGGTAGATACTATGGAAGTTTTTCACCAGGATACTGGCTTTAAGGACTTTGAATTTGAAAATCATTCTTTCCTGGGCCCGTCTGCAGAGACGGGACGGGAGAATGAACTTGACATTATCCACCTGTTTGGAAAGGAGAAGCTGGAGAATATCCAGAAAAGCCTTTCCAAGGCTACCGGACTTGCGTTTGTCACGGTAGATTACAGAGGGGAACCGATTACAGAGAACACATTTTTTTCAAAATTCTGCCGTATGGCCAGAGAGGACGGACAGTTAAGCCTGCGCTGCAAGTCGTCGGATGCTTTTGGTTCCATCCAGGCGGCTGTCATGCAGAAGCCCAGCGTCTATTTTTGCCCCTGCGGTCTTTTGGAGGTGGCGATCCCCATTGTGGTGAGGGGGCATTACCTGGGAGGCTTTATTGGAGGACAGGTCAGGTGCAGCGATGCGCCGGAGGATATCAGCAGGCTGGAAAAGGTGATGACTCCGTCATCTCTGAGCGGGGTGATCGAGGGGTATAAGGAGCTCCTTGGCGAGATACCGGAGTATTCGTTTGAGAAATTTATGGACATTGTGAACCTGGTTTTCCTGGTGATCAACCAGCTCGGGGAGAACGAGGTCAATCTGCAGCTTCGGTGGGAACGGATGCAGCGGCAGGTGAAGAAGCTCTTTAACCTGAACCAGAAATATGTGGAGGAGAGCAATCAGAAGGATTTAAAGATCCTGGAGCTGGAGGCGTCTCTTGATCCCTACAGCATCCTGGACACCATGGTTTCCCTGGTGAACATGACGGTTATTGAAGATGCGCCGAAAACCGGGGAAATGATGAAGGTTTTTATCGACTATATGAAGTATTCCTTTATGGAAAAGGGCACGTTTGTCAGTGTGTCCCGGGAGCTTGAGAATGCGGAGCGGTATCTCTGCCTCCAGAAAATGAAGCTGGGCAGCCGGCTGGATTTTTCGGTTCAGGTTCCCAAAAACATGAATATGCAGAGAATTCCGTCGGATATCCTCCTACCCTTTGTTCAGAGCGCGGTTTACTATGGGGTGATGCTGAAGAAGGAGGGGGGAAGCGTCGCCGTCAGGGGCTATGTAAACGGCGGAAGGTGCGTGATTGAGGTAGAGGACAGCGGGCCCGGACTGAGCAAAGAGGAGCTTGAGATCAGCTTTGAAGCGTTCAGGGACAGGCACGAAGGATATTACATCAGCCGGGGAATGGATCACGCGCGGATGAAGATGAAGAAAATCTTCGGAGACAGCTATGAGATTATAATGGAGAACAAAAAGGGCAGGGGACGCAGGACGGTAATCTGCTGGCCCGAGCACTTCAGCGAAGGGGTGAATTAGCGGATGTATCGTGTTCTTCTGGCAGAAAATGATATTCTGGCCCAGGAAGCAATGAAAATCATGATTTCCAAGATAGAGGGATTTGAAGTTTCGGACGTTGCGGAGAGCGGCGAGGAAGCCGTCAGGCTGTGCCGGGAGGAACGCTATGAAGCGGTGTTTTTAAATGTCCTCCTGCCGGGCATTACCGGCATAGAGGCAGGGCGCATGATTCACCAGGCGTCGCCGGAGACGGCTGTGTACCTGATGACGGCCTACCCTTCCAGCATATCTTTTCAGGGGGAGCTTAAGGAGTGCTCCAGAGAAATTGTGGAAAAGCCGGTTTCTCTTTCGCATCTTAAGGATCTTCTGGGGAACCTGAGAACGGGCAATGAGGGCTCTGTACAGCCCTATCTGGAACGCCTTCTGGAGTTTATCAGGAATAAGGATTTTACCGGGATGTACAGGAACAACGGCCGGATTACCGCCGACATCTACCGGATCGTGGGAGACAGCGTGGAGGAGCTTGTCCGTGTTTTTTCCTTTGTGGGGCAGAGCCTTTTAAATATTACGGAGTTCTATGACGATGAGAACAAGGATGTCAGGTATCTGTTTCCCCTGAACGAGGGACTGATTCTGAACCGGATGACGACAGAGCTTTGGCTGTTCCGGGTGATGGACTATGTGTTCCGCAAAAACAGCGTCAACCGCTATCCTCTTCTTCACAGCGTGTTTCTGTATATTGAAAACAACATTAAAACAGATATCAGTCTGAATAAAATTATTGAGAACTGCGCCATCAGCCAGGGCTATCTGAGCCGCATTTTTAAGGAGCAGTTTCAGGTCAGCGTGATGGAATACCTGCATATGCGGAAAATCTGCCTGGCCAAGGGGTATTTTTACTTTACGGACGACAGTATCGCCGAGGTGGCGTTCAGGCTCGGATACAACGAGAGCAGCTACTTCAGCAAGGTGTTTAAAAAGTATGAAAATATGACTGTGAAACAGTATAAGAATACGGTGTCTAGGAATGAGAAGGGCTGACGGGGGTTCTTTTTGGGAGGAGAATTTCAATGATGGCATATATTGCCGAGTTTATCGGTACATTTTTACTTATTTTGCTGGGCGACGGGGTAGTCGCCAACGTAAACCTTAACAGGTCGGGTATGAAAGGCGGCGGTTCCATTCAGATCACCTTTGCCTGGGGCCTTGCGGTTATGGTTCCGGCGTTTATTTTCGGAGCGGCTTCCGGCGCCCATTTTAATCCGGCTTTAACCCTTGCCCTGGCTGTAGACGGAAGCATTGCCTGGGGCTTGGTTCCCGGTTATATTATCGCGCAGTTTGCAGGCGGCTTTTTGGGCGCCTGCGTGGTATATCTGATGTTCAAGGATCAGTTTGACGAGACGCCGGACGCCGGGACAAAGCTGGGCGTATTCTGCACAGGCCCCAGCATCCCGAATCTTCCCCGGAATTTATTCTGCGAGGCCGTTGCCACCTTTGTGCTGGTATTCGCAATCAAGGGCGTGGGCAACGTGGCGGGAGCTTCCGACGTGGGACTGAATAATTTCCTGGTATTTGGAATTATTGTTTCCATCGGTATGTCTTTAGGCGGCCTGACCGGATATGCGATCAACCCGGCCCGCGACCTTGCCCCCAGGTTCGCCCACTTTGTGCTCCCGATTAAGGGAAAGGGAGATTCCAACTGGGGCTACGCGGCTGTCCCGTTATTCGGGTCGATTATCGGAGCGGTTGCGGCTGTGCTTCTGTTTATGGTGCTTCCATGGTAGGAACTGTAAAATAGAGTAAAAGAAAAGCAAAAGTGCATTGCGGACGTGTTTTGGAGCCGGGAACTGATGCCGGAAAGATGACAGGATTTTATCTGTTTTGGCGATTCAGTTTCTGACACAGCGTCCGGGATGCACTTTTTTGATGCGCGCTTTCTGTCTGGCCTGCACCTGCCTATCAGACGGAAGGCGAGGGGACGGGAAAAGGGCTGCGCACCGCCGGAGGTTTTATGGGAACCGGCCTGTGAGAGGAACCGGGCGCCAAAAAGAGGCACAGGCGCGCAATTTCCTGGCGCGGCGGGACTCTATGTGGTAAAATAGCAGAAAACGGGGCGCTTTCAGGTAACTGGACGGATGAAGCGCCTGGCCGTCCGAAACCGGGACGGGGAGTTTGCTTTGTCAAAGAAAGGCAGCGGCTGAAATCGTAAAAGGAGATAGCGGGACTATGAGGAGAAAACCCATTTAACATCGAAACAGAACAGAAAATGGAAAACGGCAGGAGGGCAGGTTTCTGCTTCCAGACGGTTTGGCCGGTCTGCCCGGCGTTTAGTCTGGCTGCCAGGGCGCAGGACTGAAACCGCCAGGTGACTGGTTTACGGTGGGAAAATCTGCGGCGCCCGGGCGTTTTGCCTGCGCCCTTCTGTCTGGTTCATCAATGGAGGATGGAAAATGGGAATGAACTGCATATTGGATGACAGGCTGGCAAAGAGGGGAATCCGGCTGTTTTTAGCGGCCGCCTTTCTGGATTCTCTCTGCTTTTATGCGCCGGTTGCCAGCCTTTACCGCCTGGCCTGCGGAGTGAATCTGTTCCAGATTACGGTTATTGAGAGCTGCTTTTTTGCCGTAAGCCTTCTGCTGGAGATACCGTGGGGACTTTTGACAGACCGGATCGGCCCCTGGAAAACACTTTTGGCCGCCAGCGCGCTCAGACTGCTGGCGGGCGGTTTGTTTCTTGCGGCAGACGGCTTTTGGATGTTTCTTTTAGAGAGGTGCGTTCTGGCGGCGTCTGTCAGCGGCTTTTCCGGATGCGACACGGCCTTCCTCGGCTTCCTCGCAGGGAAAAGCCGGGAAAGACAGGCGCTGGGCTGGTACAATGCCGCCGCTTTCTGCGGCCTGACGGCGGTAGGAATTTTATTTCCGGCTGTTTCGCCTCTGGGATACCGGGCGCTGGCGGCGCTTACTGTTTTAGGCAACGGTCTTGCCCTGGCTGTCAGGCTGTTCCTCCCAAAGACAGGCGGACAGGAGGCGTGCGCCAGCGGCTCGCTTCGCGCGGGAGCCTCTGCCCTGATCCGGCTGTTTCGGGACAACAGGCCGCTGTTTTTCTTTGTAATGTGCGGGGCGGTGCTCTGTGAGGCGGAACATACTTTTACGGTGTTTTTCGGCCCGGCGGTCTGGAAAGAGGCCGGAGTGCCGGAAAGCTGGTACGGTATTCTGAATCTTTGCCTGTGCCTGTCGGGGGTGTCCGGGAGCCTTGCAAGCGCAGGGCTTTCGCGCGTCCGGGAAGGCGGGGGCTTTGCCGCCGCCGTGTTCTGGTGTCTTGCCCTGGCTTCGTCAGCCGGTTTGTGCCTGACGGGAGGGACAGCCTGGTGCATTGTGTTTCTGGCTGTTCTGCGGTTTGCGGCCCAGGGATATGTTCCGTGGGAGGAAACGCTGAAGCTGCGCCGCACAGACGCCCGCGGCCGGGCTGCCGCCCTTTCGGCTTATGAGATGGCTTCCTCTCTGGCCGGAGCGGCAGCGGGGCCTCTGATTGGCGCCGGAGCCCTTCTGGAAACAGGTTTGGGGACCGCTAAACGGGGAGGAGCGGCCGCAGCAGGGGACGTTTTTTTTGCAGGCGGAATGATTCTTCTGGCCGCCGCTCTGGCTGCCGCCTTTCTGCGGAGGAAAATCCGGCAGGAGGAAGGGACTGTAGTGAAAGATATGCGCTGAATGTAAGGAGCCCGCGCTTATACAGAAACTGTAAAGAACTCGATGCAATTTTGCTGCATCGGGTTCTTTTTCATTATTTCGCGCTGGCAGCTGCAGCGATCAATTAAAGCAGGAGATAAGTAACAGACATTTGCCGTTTAAACTCATTGACATATAATATTATATATCATATAATATGTAAAATACTATATAACGTATAATATTTAACGAGTTATAACATGAAACCGGAAACGGAATTATGAAGACTTTGAAGCATTTTATCCGTCTGTCCCGTTTCAGAATGCAGAGAGCTTTTTGGCATGGCTGCCAGGCAAAGCCGGAGAAAAACAGAAAAGGATGGTGATAGAAGATGGTATTTAATACAGGAGCAGCGCTTCTGGATGCGGTGGTGCTTGCGGTTGTGTCCGGGGAACCGGGAGGAACATACGGCTACAAAATCACCCAGGATGTGAAGCGGGCCATTGACATATCGGAGTCAACGCTTTATCCGGTTCTGCGTCGCCTTCAGAAAGAAAACTGTCTGGAGGTATATGATATGGCTATTGACGGGAGAAACAGGAGATATTACAGGATTACAGAGTCCGGCAGGGCTCAGCTGAATCTGTACCGGGGAGAGTGGAGCGTCTATTCCGGGAAAATTACAGAAATTCTGATGGAGGCGTAATGATGGACAGAAAAGAATTTTTAAGCAGACTGGAGACACTGCTTGCCGATATTTCTGAGGATGACAGGAATGATGCTCTGGATTATTACAGATGTTATCTGGACGAGGCAGGGGAAAATGAGGAGCAGGTTCTGGAGAAACTCGGAAGTCCGGAAGAACTGGCAGCGCTTATCCGTTCCGGTTTGAAGGAAGGAGCGGCTCAGGGCGGAGATTTTACAGACAGCGGCTATACGGAATATGGCTGTGGAAAGCAGAAATATGAAATTACAGGAGAAAGAGCAGGAAAAAAAGAAGAGAAGAACGGCGGGGAGACCTTTAAAAAGTCAGAAAAAGCAAGGGCAGAAAAAGAGAGAGATGATTATGTAAAAGGAAGCTATGCCGATGAAAGAAAAAAAGACAGGAAAATGACGGGGGGCAAGCTGGCCCTTTGCATAGTCGGAGTTATTATATTATGGCCCTTTGCCCTGGGACTGCTGGGTGTGGGTCTTGCAGGAATCGGCACTCTGGTGGGAGGGATTTTTTCCCTTATTCTGACGCTTGCAGGGCTTTTGCTGTCAGTAGGAGTGCTCACAGTAGGCCTTCTTCTCGGGGGAGCTGCGGTCTCTGTTCTGTCGTTAGCTGGAATTGCAGCACAGCCGGCCCTGGGCTTTTTGTTTTTGGGAATTGGTCTGTTTATGACGGGGGCGGGGCTTATCGTTCTTATCGCAGCAGTTTTGTTTTACGGAACCTTTCTGCCGTGGCTGTTTAAAAAGGGCAGAGAATGGATTGGTTCTCTGAAAAAACAGCAGAAAGGACGGCAGTCTGATAAGGAGGAAAGAGGATGAAACGCTGGATGAAAATTATACTGATTACGGGAGGAATTCTCTGCGCGCTGGGAATTGCCGTGTCCGGAGCAGCCGCCGCAGTGGGAGGGGCCAGACTGTCTCACAGGATGCTCCGTCCTTTGATAGAATTTGAGTGGGACGACGGCGAATATGACGGATGCGGGCCGCACCACAGAGGCAGAGACTGGGAATTTGATTTTGACCTGGACGGGGAATACGGCGGCTGGGAATTATAGAAAAACAGAAACAAAAAAGAGATTGGCAGTTTTGCAGGAATAGGTGCCTGCAAAAGGGGTATACTCCTACTGGATATTAAAAGAATAGAAGGAGGAACCTGCTATGGCACAGAAAAATAAGGAAAAGAAATCAGGATTCGATCCGGCGGATCTGAAGCCGGAAGAGCAGCTGAAGTTTGAGATTGCCAGGGAACTGGGACTGGATGACAAAGTAATCAACGGGGGCTGGAAGAGTCTTACGTCAAAGGAAAGCGGCAGAATCGGCGGCCTGATTACAAAGCGCAAACGGGAAATGCAAAAGGGACTATTGAAAGAACAGGTTTGATCGCATATAATGATAAGGCGTTAAAAAACAGACAGACACCAGAGAACTTCCGGCAGAAGAAGGGCAGAAGAATGCAGAAAACCACGAGAGACAAAAAAGAACTGAGAACGGGATTTACCACAGGAACCTGCGCCGCCGCTGCTTCCATGGCGGCTGCGCAGGCGCTTTTATGGGGAGAAAAGCCTCAAAGGGTTTCGCTGGAACTGCCTGGAAAAATCCATGCCTCTTTTCAGGTTCTGTGGCTGCGGGAAAGAAAAAGGCAGGAAGGAAGCTCTGCGCAGAAAGGGCATATGGAGACAGACTGTTTAGAAAGAGGAGAACTCTGCGCTGTCAGAAAAGATGCGGGAGACGATCCGGATGTGACAGATGGAGCCCTTGTTTGCGCCTTTGTTTCCCTGATTCCCCAGACCCTGCCCAAAGACGGAGTATACTGCGACTGCCGGGGAGAACGAAAGATTTACATAGCCGGGGGAAGAGGGATCGGCAGGGTAACAAAAAAGGGGCTGAAATGTCCCGTTGGATACCCTGCCATTAATCCTGTCCCCAGGATGATGATTGCAGACGCAGTGAGAAAAGCGGCAGAAAACTGCAGACAGAAACAGGATCTGTATGTGGAGATTTCTATTCCCGGGGGAGAGCGGCTGGCCGAAAAAACCTTTAACAGCCATCTGGGCATAGAAGGAGGGATCTCCGTCCTTGGAACCACGGGAATTGTAAATCCCATGAGCGAGGAAGCACTGAAGGAAACGATACGCCTGGATATACAGGTCCGGAAAGAAGAGGGAAGAACGCTTCTGGCCGTGGCCCCGGGAAACTACGGAGAAGCATTTTTAAGAGAGCAGATGGGACTTTCCATGGAATCCTTTGTCAGATGCAGTAATTTTGTGGGAGAAACCTTTGGCATGATGGCGGAGGCTGGAATTAAGGAGGTACTGTTTGCCGGCCACCTTGGCAAACTGATTAAGGTTGCCGGCGGGGTGATGAATACCCATTCAAAATACGGGGACAGAAGGATGGAAATTCTGTGGGACTGTCTGGAAGAGGCTTTGGATCTTCAAAGCAGAGAGACAGCGGAAAACTCTGTTTCGAAAGACGGAAAAGCAGAAAAGAAGCTGGCGTTCTGGGAGAATCCGGAACGTCTCAGAAAGACGGTTCTGTCCATGAATACGGCAGACGAGGCGGCGGAGTTTCTGAGAGAACAGGGGATTTTGGAACCTGTGATGAAAATAGTGACAGAGCGGATAAAAAACGTGCTGACAGAGCGGTTTGCAGTTTCCACAGAGGTGATTGTTTTTTCCGGCTCGGCCGGGATTCTGGGAATGACACAAGGGGCGCGGCAGACTGCTGAACGCCTGCGCAGGATGTTTCAGGAGGCGGCAGTGAAGAAAAACACGAATAAATAATCTGTCAGAACAGTTTAGTATAAAAAGACAGGAAGGACGGCAGCAGATGAAGAAAGGACGTTTATACGGTGTGGGAGTGGGTCCGGGAGATCCGGAACTTATGACACTGAAAGCAGTAAGGATTATCAGGGAGTGTCAGGTAGTTGCCATTCCTCACAGTGAAAAGGAAAAATGTGTGGCATACCGGATAGCAAGACAGGCAGTTCCGGAAATAGAGGAAAAACCCTGCCTGTTTCTGCCCATGCCCATGACGAAAGACCGGGAAATTCTCAAAAAGAGCCACCGGGAGGCTGCGGAGAAAACGGCGGGCTGTCTGGAAAAGGGAGAAAACGTAGCATTTATCACGCTGGGGGATTCCACTGTTTACTCCACCTGTCTCTATGTCCATGAGCAAATCAGAGCCATGGGATTTGAAACAGAGCTTGTAAACGGGGTCCCCTCTTTCTGCGCGGCGGCAGCGAAGTTTAACGGCCCTCTCGTAAACGGCTCCCAGGAACTTCACATTATTCCGGCTTCCTATCAGATAGAAGAGGCATTGAATCTTCCGGGAGTAAAGGTGCTTATGAAGGCAGGAAGGAAGATGGGACAGGTAAAGGAACTGCTGTCCGAAAAAAATCTGAAGGTGAAGATGGCGGAAAACTGCGGAATGCAGGGGGAACGGTGTTTTAGCTCGCTGGAGGAAATTCCCGAAGAGGCAGGGTATTATTCTCTGATTATTGCTTCTGATCGGTAAGCCGCGGGTTTGTACAGCGCGCAGAAGGGCAGAATGAGAGAAACTAACAGAAACAGGCGGAGGAAATCAGAATGGTATATTTTGTAGGAGCAGGCTCAGGAGCGCCGGATCTGATTACAGTCAGAGGAGCCAGGCTGCTGGAACAGGCGGATCAGATTATTTATGCAGGCTCTTTAGTAAACCCGGAGCTGTTAAAGTATGGCAAAGCGGGATGTGAGATCTTAAACAGCGCGCAGATGACTCTGGAGGAGGTAATGGAGGCTGTCTGCCGTGCGCAGCGGGAGAAAAGGATGACTGTCCGGCTCCACACAGGAGATCCCTGCCTTTACGGAGCTGTGAGAGAACAGATGGACTGGCTGGACAGGGAGCAGATTCCCTACGAGGTGTGTCCAGGAGTCAGTTCCTTTTGTGCGGCGGCAGCGTCTTTGAATCTGGAATATACGCTTCCGGGAATTTCCCAGAGCGTTGTGATAACAAGGATGGAAGGCAGAACGGCGGTGCCCGACAGAGAGAAGATTGCCGCTTTTGCGGCCCACCAGTCTACCATGGTGATTTTCTTAAGCGCAGGTCTTCTGAAAGAACTGTCGGCGGAACTGATAAAAGGCGGATACCGGGAGGATACGCCGGCAGCTATTGTATATAAAGCCACATGGCCGGATGAAAAGGCGGTTGCCTGCACCGTAGGCTCCCTTTATGAAACAGCCAGAAGGGAGAATATCAGCAGGACGGCCCTGATTTTGGTAGGCGAGGCGGTGGCTCACCAGGGCTATGAAAGATCAAAGCTTTATGATCCGGAATTTACAACCGGTTTTCGGAAGGGAACAGACGCTCTTTCTTTTGAAGGAC
Source organism: Clostridium sp. AM29-11AC (assembly GCF_003480545.1). Taxonomy (NCBI): domain Bacteria; kingdom Bacillati; phylum Bacillota; class Clostridia; order Eubacteriales; family Clostridiaceae; genus Clostridium; species Clostridium sp. AM29-11AC. Next base: position 138,966 of record NZ_QUJI01000006.1, on the reverse strand, counting down.
AGGCAGAAAAAGAGAGGTAGGAGCAGATATGAGGCTGGCGGGAATTGCTTTTACATACAGAGGGGCCCGGCTCTTAGCCGAGCTTTTTGCGAAACTGAAAGCAGAAGGAGAAGAAACGGAGGGAGCCGTCCTGTCGGCCGCGTTTAAAGACAGGGAAGGCGGCTGTGAAAAGAAGGGCGAAACACTTCCAAAAGACCTTTTCCTCCTCTCAGAATCCCTGGGAAGCTGGACAGAACGGCAGTTTCGGGAAAAGGACGGCATTTTCTTTATAGGAGCGGCGGGAATTGCAGTGAGAGCCTGCGCTCCGTTTTTGAAGGACAAGACGAAAGATCCTGCGGTTTCAGTGATAGATGAAAGAGGAACCTTTGCCATTTCCCTGCTTTCCGGTCATCTGGGAGGGGCCAATGAGCTGACAAAAAGGGCGGCGGCCCTCATAGGGGCGCTGCCTGTTATTACAACCGCCACAGACAGAAACGGACTGTTTTCGCCGGACGTTTTCGCGCAAAAAAATGGTTTGGAGATAGAGGATATGTCTCTGGCCAAAGAGGCGGCGGCAGCTCTTCTGAGAGGCGAAAAGCTGGGATTTTTCTGTCAGTTTCCCGTAAACGGCCCTGTGAACCCGGAACTTCAGCCGGGAATACTTCACAGAATGAATCTTTGGATTGGGGCGCCAGGGACAGGGCAGGAACTTTTTTCAAAAGCAGCCGCAGAAAGAACGGGCTGCCGGTTTCTGAAGCTCTCTGCCAGAGACGCGGTTCTTGGAATCGGGTGCAGAAAAGGGACGGGCAAAGCAGAAATTGAAGCCCTCGCCTGCGGGATCCTTAGTGAGGCAGGCCTCGGGATAGAAAGCGTGCGGGCAGTTGCCACCATCGATCTGAAAAAAGAAGAAAAAGGAATTTTGGATTTTGCAGAGGCATACGGCCTTGAGACAATTTTTTTTACGGCAGAGGAACTGGAACAGGTACCCGGCAGCTTCAGCGAATCTGAGTTTGTAAAACAGGTGACGGGGACCGGAAGCGTCTGCGAAAGAGCGGCTATGGCGGCTTCAGGATGGGAGCGGTCGGCGCTGGCTGTAAGAAAGAAAACGGCGAGGGGAGTAACGGCTGCCTTGGCAGTGAGAAAACGGGTTATTCAGATGGAGTGGGGGCAGGATAGACAGTAGGGCCAGAGAATTTCGGCAGGAAGGAACAGAACATGGAAAAGAAGATTTATGTAGTCGGAACCGGACCGGGAGCGCCTGAGGATATGACGCTTCGCGCCCGGAAAACTCTTAAAGCGTGCCAGGTAATAGCGGGCTATACCGTGTATGTGGATTTGATCCGGGAGGAATTTCCAGACAAAGAATTTATTACAACACCCATGAAGCAGGAAACGAAGCGGTGCCGGATGGCTCTTGAGGAAGCCTCCAAAGGCCGGACGACAGCCATTGTCTGCAGCGGCGACGCGGGAGTTTACGGGATGGCGGGGCTGGTTTTGGAACTGCTTCCCGAGTTCCCGCAGGTGACGGCGGAGATCGTGCCGGGGGTGACGGCGGCCTTAAGCGGCGCTGCCCTTCTGGGGGCGCCTCTGGGCCACGATTTTGCCGTTATCAGTTTAAGCGATCTTCTGACCCCCTTAGAGGTAATCGAAAAGCGTTTAAGATGCGCGGCGCAGGGGGATTTTTCCATTTGCATTTACAATCCCTCCAGCAGAAAACGGGCCGGCTATCTGGAATGGGCCTGCAGGATTCTTATGGAATACAGGAGTCCGGATACCGTCTGCGGCATTGTAAAAAATATAGGGAGGGAAGGGGAAAAAACGGAGATTATGTCCCTTTTGCGGCTGGCCGGGACAGAGACGGACATGTTTACCACCGTATTTATAGGAAGCAGCGCCACCAGGGAAATTCTGGGACGAATGGTAACTCCGCGAGGATACAGGAATGTGTAGAGTACTGATTTTCGGGGGAACCACGGAAGGAAGGCTCCTGGCAGAGTTCTGCGCAGAAAGGAATATCCTGTCCTGCATCAGCGTGGTTTCCCAGTATGGGAGCAGTCTGATTTCCCCCTCGCCCCATCTGCGCGTGGTGCAGAGACGGATGGATGAAAAGGAAATCGCAGCCTTTATCCGGGAAAATAAAATTGAACTGGTGATAGACGCCACTCATCCCTACGCCCTGGAAGTGACAGAAAACATCAGAAAAGCCTGTGACCGTGAAAAAGTAAAAAGGCTGCGCTGCCTCAGAGAGGAAGAAGAGGCAATAGCAGAGAGGAAAGATACAGAGAATCAGAAAGCGGTGTATGCAGACAGCATCAGAGAGGCTGTCAGGTATCTGGAAGGTACGGAGGGAAACATCCTTGTTACCACAGGCAGCAAGGAACTGAAAGCTTTTACAGAACTTTCCGGCTATAAAAGCCGCGTCTTTGCAAGAGTCCTTCCGTCTGAGGAAGCGATAAGCCACTGCCGAAGCCTCGGCATTGACGGGAAACACCTGATCTGCATGCAGGGGCCCTTTTCCCGGGAGCTGAACGCTGCCATGCTGGCTTATGCAGACGCCCGCTGGCTGGTGACAAAGGAGACCGGAAAAAACGGAGGTTTTGAGGAAAAGGTATCCGCCGCTGAAAAAGCGGGAGCTTCAGTGATCGTAATCAGACGAAAAGCCGAGCCTGACGGACTGAGCCTTAAAGAGGTAAAGGAAGAACTTCTGAAATGGAATTCCCTGAAACATAACACTTCTCAGCGGCGGGTTGTTCTGGCAGGAATAGGGCCGGGAGCCATAGAACAGATGACGGCAGGATGTATCAGAAGGATTCTGGAAAGTTCCGTTCTTCTGGGGGCGCCCAGAATGCTTGAAACTGCCGGACAGGTACGGGAAAGATATGGAAACAAAACAGAGCCGGGGGAAAAAAACGCTTCTCCAAAAGATGTTCAGACAAAAGCTGTTTATCTTCCGGAAGATATTATAAAGTTTCTGGACGGCTGTGAGGACAGCGGTACGGTAACCGTGCTGTTTTCAGGAGATACAGGTTTTTACAGCGGCGCGGGAAAGCTAATCGCTGCCCTTAAAGAAAGGAAAATCCCGTATGAACTGGAACCAGGAATCTCCTCGCCCTCCTATCTGGCGTCCAGGATTGGAATTGTCTGGGAAGATGCTCTGTTTCTCACAGCCCACGGCAGAACGCTGAATCTTGAAAAAGTAATAAGCCGGCTTCAGAGAGAGAGACAGGCAGAGGAAGAAACAGGCAAAGAGAGATGGATGATTATTCTGCTGTCCGGAACGAAAACAGCCGGGATTTTGTGCAGGCAGCTGTCGGAACTGGGTTTTTCCGGCTGTCCGGCGGTAATCGGAGAGGCGCTCTCTTATCCGGAAGAGAGGATACGCCGTGGGACAGCGGGGGAATTTGCTTCTGTCCTCACAGAACCGCTGGCAGTGCTGGCAGTGAAAGTCTGACAGGAAAAGGACTTTGCAAAATGAAACAGAAAAAGGCTGAAATGGAGGACTGATATGAGAGACGAGTGGTTTATCAGAGGAGATGTGCCCATGACAAAAAGCGAAGTAAGGGCCGTTTCCCTGTCCAAGCTGGAACTTGATGAAAATTCCGTCCTTCTGGATATCGGCGCCGGAACAGGTTCCGTTTCTGTGGAGGCGGCGCTTGTCTGGAAAGTGCGGCGGGTCTGGGCTTTTGAAAAAAAGCCCGAGGCCTGCGTCCTTTTTGAAGAAAACAGAAAAAAAGGAAAAGCTGCTGAGAAAATTACCCTGAAAAAGGGGGAGGCCCTTTCTCTTTTAAGAGATCCCAAAATCAGAAAAGAACTGAACTGCCGGGAAAATGGAGCCGTAACCCACGCTTTTATCGGGGGAAGCTCCGGGAATATGAAGGAAATTGTGGAGGAGCTTCTTCTCATGAACCCTTCTATGAGAATTGTAATAAATGTGATTGCCCTGGAAACGCTGTCCACAGTAATTTCCATGCTTAAGGAGCTTTCCCTGGAATCTGAGATTGTGTGCGTCCAGATTTCCAGAAGTATAAAAGCAGGGCCTTACCACCTGATGCAGGGCCAGAATCCGGTTTATGTCATCAGCTTTGGAGGAACAGAAAGATGAGAAGGATTCTGTTTGCCGCTCCCAAAAGCGGGAGCGGAAAGACGCTTATTACATGCGGGTTTCTGGAGGCGCTGAAACGGCGCGGGCTTCATCCTGCGGCCTTTAAATGCGGTCCGGACTATATTGATCCCATGTTTCACCAGTATGTAATGGGGATTCCAGGGGGAAACCTGGATACTTTTTTTCTGGGAAAGGAGGAAGTCCGGCAGCTGTTTATAAAACAGATGGAGGATACGGCGGCGGACTTTGCGGTGCTCGAAGGAGTCATGGGATATTACGACGGAATCGGCGCCGTATCATCAGAGGGAAGTACCTTTGACATTGCAGCCGCCACGGAAACGCCGGCAGTTCTCATTATAGACTGCAAGGGAGCCAGCGTGTCGCTGGCTGCTCTTGTGAAAGGATTTTTGGCGTATAAAGAGGAAAGCAGAATACAGGGGGTTATTTTAAACCGCCTTCCGCCAGGACTGTATGGCAGGATAAAGCCTGTGATAGAACAGGAAGGAGTTCCCGTTTACGGATATCTTCCGGAAATGAAAGACTGCGTGATAGAAAGCCGCCATCTGGGGCTGATGCTGCCGGGTGAGATTAAAGATTTAAGAAAAAAAATTGAAAGGACAGCGCAGCAGATAGAAAGAAGCATTGATATGGAAGGGCTTCTTCTGGCGGCAGAGGGGAAAGAGCTGAAAGCGGGAAAAAGTATCTGGCCGGCCCCTGTGCCGCCTGTAAATATTGCAGTTGCCAGAGACGAGGCGTTCTGTTTTTATTATCAGGAGAATTTGAAACTGATGGAGCAGCTGGGAGCAAAGCTTGAGTTTTTCAGCCCTTTAAGAGATAAAAAACTCCCGGAGGCAGACGGCTACCTTTTCGGCGGCGGTTATCCGGAAAATTTTGCAGGAGAACTTTCAGAAAATAAAACCATGCTGGAATCAGTAAGGCAGGCAGACAGGAAAGGCAAAATGATCCTGGCGGAATGCGGCGGTTTTCTTTACCTTCACCGCCTTTTGGAGGGAGCAGACGGAAAATTTTATGAAATGGCAGGACTTGTTGACGCAAAAGCCTTTCGGACTGACCGCCTTTCACGGTTCGGATACATAGAACTGGAAGGTCCCTCTGGAGAAAAAATAAAGGGGCATGAATTTCACTACTGGGATACAGAACTGACAGAGGGCGCCTGGACTGCCAGAAAGCCTCTGTCAGACAGAAACTGGCGCTGCATGGTTCAGACAGATCATCTGCTCTGCGGTTTTCCACATCTGTATTATCCCTCCGGCCCGGAGTGGCTAAGAGACTGGCTGATAAAAGCGGGCAGAAAGTGAGACCGCGTCCTAAAAACAGCGGTAAAATAAAAAACAGGCAGAAAACAGATACCAGAGAGGAAGTTTGTAAGGTGGAGAGGAAAGCAGAAAAACAGGAAGAGTCAGAACTGATGAAGCAGCTTTTAAGGGAGCTTGAAAAAATCAAAGAGCCGGATCAGGAAGCAGGAAATAAGGCCAGAAAGCGTTTTGACAGCGTGGCCAAGCCGTTGAGAAGCCTTGGGGTTCTCGAGGATGATATTGTACGGGCCGCGCAGATAACAGGGACAGAACAGGTGGATTTCGGAAAAAAAGCTGTGGTTATTATGTGCGCGGACAACGGTATCGTAGAGGAAGGCGTCAGCCAGACGGGAAAAGAGGTTACAGCCGTTGTGACGGCTAATTTTACCAGGGGGGAAAGCTGCGTGTGCCTGATGGCAGAGCAGGCGGGCGCCCATGTGTTTCCCGTGGATATCGGGGTAGAATGCAGGCTGGAGAATCTGGGAAAAAAGTATCCCCTTCTTGACAGAAAAGTCAGGAAAGGAACCGGGAATTTCCTGAAAGAACCTGCGCTGACAAAAGGAGAAGTGGCGGCCGCCCTGAAAACAGGAATGGAGCTTGTGGGAGAATTAAAAGAAAAGGGGTACGGCCTCATTGCCACCGGAGAAATGGGGATTGGGAATACCACCACCAGCAGCGCTGTGGTAACGGCGGCTCTGGGAATTGATCCGTTCCTTGTAACGGGACGGGGAGCAGGACTTGACAGCAGAGGACTTCTGAAGAAAATCTCCGTAATCCGGAAGGGAATCGAGCTTCACCGCCCGGATCCGCATGACGGCATTGATATTCTTTCAAAAGTCGGAGGTCTGGATCTGGCTGGGCTTGCGGGAGTTTTTCTGGGGGGAGCCCTATTCAGAGTGCCGGTTCTTATTGACGGATTTATTTCCGGGGCAGCCGCGCTGATGGCCCAGAGGATCTGCAGCAAAGCGCCGCAATATATGATCGCCTCTCACGTTTCAGCAGAGCCGGCGGGACAGCTGATTCTGGAAACCCTCGGCTGCCGTCCGGCCATTTCGGCAGGCATGTGCCTGGGAGAAGGAACGGGAGCCGTGGCGCTGATGCCTCTTTTAGATATGGCTCTCTGTATTTACCGGAAGATGAGCACCTTTGAAGAAATCGAAATTGAAGAATACCGGCCTCTTTCATAAAAGGAAAGCAAAACGGCTGAAAAACAGAAGGGAGGCCTTTTCATGTTCGTACTGATAACCGGAGGAAGCGGAAGCGGGAAGTCAGAGTATGCCGAGGGACTGGCGCTTAAGCTGGAACCGGGAAAAAAACTGTATCTGGCTACTATGATGGTCTGGGATGAAGAGGGAAGAAAAAGGGTCAGCCGCCACAAAAAGATGCGGGAAGGGAAGCGTTTTGAGACAGTGGAAATATATTCCGATCTGGAGAAATTTACGATCCCTGACGGCTTTAAGGGAAAAAGGCCCACGATTCTTCTGGAATGTATGTCAAATCTGGTCTGCAACGAGTTTTATAGACAGGAAAAAGAGGCTTACTGCCGGATTGTCAGAGGAATTGAAAGGCTCCTTTCCTGTTCGGAGCATCTGATTGTGGTGACAAACGAGGTGTGCTCAGACGGAGCGGCGTATTCGGATGAAACGGAACGATACAGAAAGCTGCTGGGGCAGATCAACTGCTATCTGGCAGGGAGAGCCGGACTGGTGGCGGAGGCGGTCTGCGGAATTCCCGTTTTCTGGAAACAGGACAGGGCAGCCGCAGAAAAAAGATAACAGAAATAATGGAGGAAGTGTGCGCCGGATGAAAAAAGAGAACAAAGCAGGGCCGGTCAGGGCAATAAAAGATCTGTGGGGAAGCTTCGTCATTGCCTGGTCCATGTATTCAAAGGTTCCCATGCCCCAGGTACAGTGGACGGATGGGAGAATGAAATATGCCCTGTGTTTTTTTCCGCTTATCGGACTGCTGATAGGAGCGGCGGCGGGGGGATTTTTCCGCCTGTCAGAGGGGCTGGGAGCCGGAGCCCTGTGGACGGCTTTCGGAGGAACAGCGATTCCTCTTCTGATTACAGGAGGAATCCATATGGATGGATTTTTAGACGCCACAGATGCCAGAAGATCCTTTCTGCCGAGGGAAAAGAAGCTGGAAATTCTCAAAGATCCAAGGGCGGGGGCGTTTGCGATTATCGGCTGCAGCGTTTACCTTCTGCTGTATGCAGCCCTGTTCTCGGAACTTGACAGAAGAAGCCTGTTCCTGTTTCTGGGGACTTTTCTCACAGAGAGAGCTTTAAGCGGATTATCGGTGGTGTCTTTTCCCATGGCAAAAGAAGACGGGCTGGCCGCGTCTTTTTCCAAAGCGGCTCTGAAAAAGCGAGTCAGATGGGTCATGACAGGTTATCTGGCTGCTTCTGCTGTCTATTTTCTGGCAGCCGGCAGGGTACTGTTCGGAAGTTTTCTGCCGGGAGGACTCTGTATTTTAACGGCCGCGGCAGTTTTTATCTGGTATTACAGGATGGCCTGCCGGGAATTTGGAGGGATAACGGGAGATCTGGCGGGATACTTTCTTCAAACCTGCGAGATTTTTATGCTGGCTGCCAGCGTTCTGTGCGGATGGCTCTGGAACGCCTGAAAGCGGCTTTGAGAAAGAGAGGGACGGAAAGTGGTTTTAATGGTTGGCGGCAGCTTTCAGGGAAAAACCAGGGCGGCGCTGGGACTGTGGAGTAGAATAAACGGAGAGAAAAACTGTACGGTTTTTGAAGGGAAAAAAGCAGGGGAAAAAGGGAAAACGGACCGGGAAGAATTTTTCAGAGAAGTTTCCTCGGCAGACGTGGTGCTTCATCTGGAAAGCCTGTTTCGCTTTCTGATGGAACAGGAAGAGCAGCCGGAAGAGTGGGGGAGGCGCTTCCTTGAACGGATCAGGAAACTGGAAGAGACAGACGGGAAGGTGAGAGTGATGACAGCCGATGAAATTGGCTGCGGGATCGTGCCTCTTGATCCGTTTGAGCGGGAATACAGAGAGCGGGCAGGACGGTTTTGCCAGAGAGCGGCCGCCCAGGCCCAAGAGGTATACCGGGTGCTCTGCGGGCTGGAAATGAGAATCAAGTAGAAAAACAGTATAAAAGGGGAAGGGACAGGAGGATAAAAGATATGAAATTATATGCAGCAGCCGCGGCTGTGGGATTCCTGCTGGATCTGCTGTTTGGAGATCCCCATTCTATGCCGCACCCGGTGAGGACGCTGGGTACCCTGATAGGAAAGTCAGAACAGTGGTTCAGGAGGATTTTCCCTGGGGGAAAATCGGGAGAGCTTGCCGGAGGACTTTTTTTTGCCCTTTTTATTCTGTCTGCCTGCGGCGCAGCCGGATGGATTCTTCTGCTGGGAGCAGAGGCGTTAGGGGGAGAGGCGGGAAAATTTTTCTTAGCCTGTATTATGAGCTATTATCTTCTTGCGGCGAGATCCCTGAAAGATGAGAGCATGAAGGTGTACGCTTCCCTGAAAGAGGGAAAGACAGAGGAGGCGCGCTTTAATGTGTCCATGATAGTGGGCAGAGATACAAAACGGCTCGATCAGGAAGGCATCGCCAGGGCGGCAGTGGAAACTGTGGCGGAAAATACGTCGGACGGCGTAATTGCCCCTATGTTTTACCTGTTTTTGGGAGGACCTCTGGCAGGATGGATGTACAAAGCGGTTAATACCATGGACTCTATGGTGGGATATAAAAATGATAAATATCTTTACTTTGGACGCGCCGCGGCGAGACTGGATGATCTGGCGAACCTGATTCCGGCCCGCCTGTCTGCCCTGCTTATGATTCTGTCGGCCTTTTTGCTGAGAATGGACGCAAAAGGCGCCTGGAACATCTGGCTTCGCGACAGATACAATCATAAAAGCCCAAACTCAGCCCAGACAGAAGCTGCCTGTGCCGGCGCTTTGGGAGTGCGTCTGGCCGGCGACGCCTGGTATTTTGGAAAGCTGTGCAGGAAGCCTTTTATTGGAGACGGGAAGAGAAATATTGAATATGAGGATATACCCAGAGCCAACAGGCTCATGTATACAACGGCGGTATTGATGATGCTTGCAGGCCTTACAGCAGTTTTTCTTATACAGTAAAGCCGTTCTTGCTTTCTTCCAAAACAATGGGACTGAAAACTCTGCGCTGCAAAGAACTGTTTTTTCTGTGCAGGGAAATGGAGAGGAAAAACAGAAAGCGTAAAAGCAGAAAATTACACAGATAAAAGGAGAATCAGAATATGTCACAGATGGTCTGGCCCCACGGAGGCGACATCTACGGTTCAGACAAAATCAGGCTGGATTTTTCTGTAAATACCAGCCCTCTGGGAACTCCCCAGGCAGTCATTGACGCGGTGGCGTCCTGCAGAGAAGAAATTCTTCGCTATCCGGACAGCCAGTGCAGAAAACTGAAAGCCGCGCTTTCGGATGTATGGAAAATCCCTTCTTCCCGGCTGATTTGCACAAACGGAGCCGCCGACTTAATTTTTGGCCTTGCAGAGGCCGTAAGGCCCCGCCGCGCCGTTTTATTTTCTCCCTGTTTTTCAGAGTATGAATCAGCTCTTTCCCTGAAAGGCTGCGAGATTTCCTACGCCAGACTGGAGGCAGGGGAAAACTGGCTGCCTGACGCTTCTGTCCTGGAAGAGATTCTCTCAAAACAGAAAGGAACGGATCTGGTTTTTCTGGGAAATCCAAATAATCCTACCGGCATGGCTCTGCCGGCAGAAAAAATGGAAAATTTTGTGAAAATCTGCGCCCGGTATAACGCGCTGCTTGCAGTGGACGAATGCTTTAACGGTTTCCTGGAAAAACCGGAAGAGTTTACCATGGCGGGGATGCTGGAACGCTACGGCAATTTGCTGATACTCAACGCATTTACAAAAACTTACGGAATGGCCGGCGTGCGCCTGGGCTATGGAATGAGCGGGAACCGGGAACTGCTGCTGCGCATAGAGGCGGTAAGACCGCCGTGGAGCGTGTCCGGGATTGCCCAGAAAGCGGGGATCGCCGCGCTGACGCAGCCGGATTTTCCAAAGCAGGCGGCAGAGCTTGTGCGCAGAGAGCGGGAATTTCTGAAAAACGGACTTTCAAAGCTGGGTTTCCGCGTCTGGCCGTCCATGGTCAATTACCTTCTGTTTTCTGTCTTTCCGGACGAAAACGAAAGAGGATTTGGAACAGAACTTGGAGATTTTCTTCTGAAACAGGGGATTTTGATCCGCTCCTGCGCAAATTTCAGAGGGCTGGACCGTTCCTTTTACCGGATCTGCGTAAAGACCAGAAAGGAAAATGAAGAGTTATTACAGTACATAGCCCGGTGGGCGGAAAGTGAGAAGTGTGAATGGCAAAGGCGATTATGATTCAGGGTACCATGTCCAATGCGGGCAAAAGTCTGATTGCCGCTGGACTGTGCCGGATTTTCAGGCAGGACGGCTACCGGGTGGCTCCCTTTAAGTCCCAGAATATGGCGCTTAATTCCTATATAACTGAAGAGGGGCTGGAAATGGGACGCGCCCAGGCGGTGCAGGCCCAGGCGGCCGGGGTAAAGCCCTCTGCGGCCATGAACCCTGTTCTTCTCAAGCCGTCAAGCGATACGGGGTCCCAGGTGATTGTCATGGGAAAACCAGTGGCCACTATGCCGGCAAAAGAGTATTTTCAGTATAAAAAGTCGCTTTTTCCCATTATCAGACAGGCTTACGAAACCCTGGAACAGGAGTATGATATTATTGTAATTGAAGGAGCGGGAAGCCCGGCGGAAATAAATCTGAAGCAGGACGATATTGTAAATATGGGAATTGCCAGAATGGCAAAAGCGCCGGTGCTTCTGGCGGGAGATATTGACAGAGGGGGAGTTTTTGCCCAGCTGTACGGCACGGTAATGCTTCTGGAAGAAGAGGAGAGAGCTTATATTAAAGGACTCCTCGTCAATAAATTCCGGGGGGACAAAACGATTTTTGAGCCGGGGAAAAAGATGCTGGAGGAACTTTGCCGGATACCGGTTGCCGGAGTAATCCCGTTTCTTCAGGCAGATATTGAAGATGAGGACAGTTTAAGCAGAAGACTGGAAAAAGGGAAAAAGGACCGGGCCGCCCTTGTTGACATTGCGGTGGTCCGTTTTCCGAGGCTTTCAAATTTTACGGATTTCCAGGTATTTTCTTCCATAAAGGGCGTGTCCGTCCGCTATATCCATGAGGCCGGGGAACTTTTAACGCCGGATCTTTTAATTCTCCCAGGCACTAAAAATACAGTGGAAGATCTGCTGTGGATGCGTCAGAACGGTCTGGAAGCCGCCGTTTTGAAAGCCGCCTCTCTGGGAGTACCCGTCTTTGGAATCTGCGGAGGCTACCAGATGATGGGAGAAGAACTTCACGATGAAATGGGCCTGGAGGGAGGCGTAAAGGGAAGAACTGTCAGGGGAATGGGGCTTCTTAAAACCGTTACGGAGTTTGAAAAAGAGAAAATGAGAACCAGGGTCACAGGGCATTTTGGCCGGCTGGAAGGCGTTTTTGCGCCGTTATCGGGACTTGAATTTTCCGGATATGAGATTCATATGGGAAGAACCAGGTACCTGGAGGGAGGAAGTCCCCTTGCGGTGCTGAAGGAGATGCAGGAAGGAGGAACTGCAACCCCCAGGGAGGACGGCTGTGCGGCCGTGTCAGGGCAGAACGGAAGTGAGACTCAGATTCAGGCCTGCGGCACCTATGTCCACGGCGTTTTTGACGCTCCAGGCATTGCAAAGACCCTCTTAAGCGTCCTTCTTGATAAAAAAGGCCTGGATATTCAGATACTTGAAAACGCCGAAGATTCAGATTATGCCGGTTACAGGGAAAAACAGTTTGAACTTCTGGCGGCAGGACTCAGAGAAAACCTGGATATGGCCGCCGTTTACAGAATTCTGGAAGAGGGAATCTGAGGGAGGACATAATCTTAAGCAGGGCCAAAAGAAAAATAACAGGATGCCGCAGAGAAGGACGGAACCTGAGAAAAGCCGGCAAAAAGGAGAAAAGAAATCCATGAAAACAGAATTAGAACAGATTCTTCCCGGAAAAATTGAGGAAAGAAGCTTTGAAATCATTAAACAGGAACTGAAAACGCTGTTTCCTGAAAAGGTATTCCTGCCGGAAGAGGAGCCTGTTGTCAGGCGCGTGATTCACACTACGGCAGATTTTGATTATGCAGAAAATCTTGTATTCTCAGAAGGCGCTGTAAAAAAAGGGCTTGAGGCTCTGAAAAACGGCGCCGTGATTGTGACGGATACCAATATGGGAAAAGCGGGAATCAATAAAAAGAGCCTGAAGAAGCTGGGCTCAGAAGTCTTTTGCTTTATGGCGGACGAGGACGTGGCCCTGGCGGCTAAAAGACAGGGAACCACAAGGGCGGCGGCCAGCATGGACAAGGCGGCTTCCCTTGAAAAAGACTGTATTTTTGCTGTGGGGAACGCGCCGACGGCTCTGGTGCGCCTCTGTGAACTGATTGAGGAAAAAAAGATTGCGCCGAAACTTATCATCGGGGTTCCGGTGGGCTTTGTAAATGTGGTTCAGTCAAAGGAAATGATCCTGTCACTGAAAGACGTTCCCTATATTGTGGCCAGGGGAAGAAAGGGCGGAAGCAATGTGGCGGCAGCCATCTGCAATGCGCTGATCTACCAGCTTGCCAGGGAAAGGTAAAAGTTCATATCAGGAGCGAAAAGAAAAGCTCCCGCCTTCCGGGAAGCCGGAAAGCGGGAGTTTCTGGAACTTTCACAGGAAACGTCCCCGGGCGGTGAAGAGCTTTCAGAAAGCCAGGGACGGCTCGCCTGACAGAAAGTTCAGAAACAGAGGAAAATCAGCAGCAGAAGCCGCCGCCGTTGTTTCCGCCGCCGCAGCAGCAGCACAGCAGGATGATCCAGATCAGCCATTCACATCCGCCGCCGCCAAATCCGCAGGAGCATCCGCCGCCGCAGCCATTATGTTCACAAAAGCCTCCGCCGAAGCCGCAGCCGCCGCAGCAAATCAGAATGAGAATCAGGAAAATGAGGTTGCTTCCTCCTCCTGTAGTCTCACATCCGCATCCGCAGTTAGTTGCTGATAAATCGCTCATATTTAAGTTCCTCCGACATTTTCTTTACACTCCATCTTATGCCGCCCTGCTTGCCACAGTTTCCACCAAAACGAAAAATTAATGGCAAATTGATTGAACCGCCGGAAAATCTGTGTATAATTATAATAATCGGAACCGCACAGGTTCATGGACAGGAGGAAGGACAGAAGAGATGGAGAAATTATTTTACGAGGAGCCGTACCGAAGGGAATTTACAGCCAGGGTGACGGCCTGCGTCTCCGGGAAAAAGGGATTTGAGGTAGAGCTTGACAGAACCTGCTTTTATCCGGAGGGAGGCGGGCAGCCGGCCGACACGGGAGTGCTGGGAACAGCCAGGGTTTTGGATGTCCACGAAAAGGACGGGACTGTGATTCACTATACAGACAGAGAGCTTTCAGTGGGGGAAGAGGTTACAGGGAGGATCGACTGGGAGGCGCGCTTTTCCAATATGCAGCAGCATTCCGGCGAGCATATCGTTTCCGGGCTGATCCACAGCGCCTATGGATATGACAATGTGGGCTTTCACATGGGCAGGGAGGAGATGACCATTGATCTGAACGGCCCCATGAGCTGGGAGGAGCTGATGGAAATTGAGGAGAAGGCCAACCGGGCAGTCTGGGCCAATATTCCTCTCAAAATTACATATCCTTCCGAGGAGGAGCTTGAAAAGCTTGATTACAGGAGCAAGAAGGAGCTCTCAGGCCAGGTGCGTATCGTGGAGGTTCCCGGCGTGGACACCTGTGCCTGCTGCGGTACCCATGTGGCGTATACCGGGGAAATCGGAGTTATCAAGTTTCTCTCTCTGATGAACTATAAAGGAGGAGTCCGCATTTCCATGCTCTGCGGTCAGAAGGCGCTGAAGGCCTGCGACAGAAAAACGGAGCAGGTTTCCGCTGTTTCTGTCCTGCTTTCTGCAAAGCCGGAGGAGATTGTGGAGGCGGTGAAGCGGCAGAGGGACGAGCTCTCAGAGGAGAAGGCGAGAACGGTGGCCCTGACCAGACAGCTGATGGAGCTTAAGACTGCTTCCTATCCGGAGTCAGATGGGATTCTCCTGGTCTTTGAGAAGGATTATACACCTGTAGAAGTGAGACAGTTCTGCAACCTGCTCATGGAAGCGAAAAGGGGACAGGTGACAGCTGTGTTCGGAGGACAGAGTGGAAGCTTTTCCTACACTCTTGCAAGCCCTGTCCATGATATGAGAACCCTTGGCCGGGAACTGAATCAGTCCCTGAACGGCAGGGGAGGCGGAAGCGAGCGCATGGTTCAAGGCAGTGTGAGCGCTTCCGGAGAAGAAGTGAGAAACTGGTTTGCAGCCCTGAGGGAGAGAGGAATATAAGACAGATATGGAATTGAACAAAGATAACATGAAAAAGATCATGCTTCTGATTCTGTACACCATCGTGATTCTGGCTCTGGCCTTTCGCATGGAATATGTGTTCGGCTTTCTGCGGGGAGGCCTGAGGCTTATGTTTCCCTTCCTTCTGGGGGCGGCTATTGCGTTTATTCTCAATGTGCCCATGCGCTTTATCGAGAAAAATATTCTGGGCGGCTTGCTGAGAATGAAGGAGACAAGCAGGGCAAAAAGGCCGCTCAGCCTTCTGTTAGCCATCCTGTTTGTGCTGGTGATTGTGGCAGTTGTGAGCCTTGTGGTGATACCGGAGCTGACAGGGACGCTGCTTGGCTTAAAACGCCTGGTGCCGGCCTTCTTTGAGAATATGCAGATCCAGGCGGAGGCCATGTTTGCCAGATATCCGGAGATCGTGGAGTTTATCAACAGCATCGAGATTGACTGGAAAACTCTGATGGAGGAGACAGCCTCCTTCATCACTTCAGGAGCGGGGAACCTCCTATCGTCCACTGTGACGGCTGCCGTGTCCATCGCCAGCGGACTTACCACCTTCAGTATTTCCTTTATCTTTTCCCTGTACATTCTGCTCCAGAAGGAAACCCTGTCCCGCCAGTTTAAGCAGCTGTGCTATGCCTACTTCCCTGAGTCTGCTGTGGATAAGGGACTTGGCGTCCTCAGAATGACGGAGCGGATCTTTTCGAAATTTCTGACAGGTCAGTGTACAGAGGCGGTGATTCTGGGAACCATGTTTTTTGTGACGCTGACCATTCTGCGTCTGCCGTTTGCACTGCTGATCGGAGTTCTGATTGCCTTCACGGCCCTGATTCCGATTTTTGGAGCCTTTATCGGCTGCGCTGTGGGAATTTTCCTGATGCTGATGGTCAGCCCCGTGCAGGCAATCTGGTTTACGATTATCTTTCTGGTGCTTCAGCAGATTGAAGGCAACCTGATCTATCCCTATGTGGTGGGAAGCTCTGTGGGCCTTCCGTCTATCTGGGTGCTGGTAGCCGTTTCCCTGGGTGGAAGTATGATGGGAATTGTCGGAATGCTGATCTTTATTCCGCTCTGTTCCGTAGGCTATACACTGTTAAAGGAAGATGTGGGAATTCAGCTTGCCGGGCGGAATGTGAAGGCGGATAAATATTTGAAGCGTTTTTCAGAGCGCGAAGCGGGAGCGAAAATGAGCGGCTCCGGAAAAAAAGCAGAAAAGACGGAAAATAAGAAAGAAAAGGAAACGGAAAAAGACTGAGAAAGGTCTGGAACAAAAAAAGCCACTGAAGAGGATATGACTTGGAATCCTCTTCAGTGGCTTTTCCCGCTGCAGCCGTCCTGTCAGCCTACTCTCCTTGATACATGAACTTGAGCAGCCGGTCGACGTCCTCCCTCTCATAGGCGATCAGATCCAGCTCCTTGATATAGCCGTTGGAGAACACGCTGGCCAGTGAGAGGTACTGTGCCAGCTTGGATTTCAGATTGATGCGGTCACCTTCCGGAGATACAAGCTCCACGCGGCCCCTGCATTCGTCGATAACACTGAAAAATTTCTCTACATTGTCAATATTCTGAAGCTTCATAAAAGAATCCTCCTGAAAAATCTGTCTGATTTGTCTGTTTCATTTTATCAGACAGTATTATACAGGAAAAAGCAGGGAACTGCAATTATGAGAACTGCCGAAAGAAGCGAAAAAAACGGCATGGTCTCTGTTCAGACTGCAGCGTGCTGGCTTCTACTGATCGAAATCTGCGTGAAAAACGCCGTCCCCGGCGGTGATGTGGACATAGGAGAGATTAAATTCCTCGTCCATCACATCCACCTTGTACTCAAAAATGTCTCCGTTGTCCTTTTTCGACAGAAAAAGATAGGAGCCATTTTCCTTATCCTCAATCTCATCGCAGATCTCATCGTAAAGCGCTTCTCCGTCCAGCGGGCCTTGGTATCCGGCGGCTCTGATTTTATCCTCGATCGCTTTGAAAAATTCTTCCATGGGATTCTCCCTTCTGTGTTTTGTAAATGCTGCCTTTGCGGCTGTATACCTGCGCCAGCCGTCTTTTTCAGTATAGCGTGACTTTCAGATGCCGTCAATCAAAGGACGAATGTATTTGAAAGTTTTCCGGTTTTGTGTATAATAGGATAAATGTGCAGAGTCAGAAGGACAGGCTGGGAAGGAGAGAAATCGTGGCATATTTTCCGCTTTTTTTTGATCTGGAAGAAAAATGGGTACTTGTGGTTGGCGCAGGCTCTGTGGCATCCAGGAGAATTCGCGTGCTTCTGGAATTCGGAGCCAGGGTGGCGGCTGTGGCACCGGAGAGCAGCTTTCTGGAAGGGGCGGCCGGAGAGAAGGACAAAAGGCTGCTGGTACTGGATTCAGTGCCGGAGGAAGGGTTCCAGACGCCGCCGGGAGCTGATTCTGTCCGTCTGTACTGGCTTAGGGGAACGTATGAGATGTTTCGGGAAAGGCTGTTCTCTCCATCCTCCCCCTCATTTTTTCTGGTAATCGCCGCTTCGGGCGCAGAGAAAACGGATAGCCTGGCAGCCTGCGACGGGAGAACGAAAGGAGCATTTGTCAATGTGGCCTCTGACCGTCTCCAGTCAGACTTCTACTTCCCGGGAATAGCACAGGCAGGCTCGGTGACGGCAGGCATTACGGCCGGAGGAAGGGATCACCGCCTGGCCAGACAGGCCTCGGAGGCGGTGAGGGAGCTGTTTGCTCAAAAGGAGAAGGACTGGGAAAGAGAGAGCTCTGGTCAGAAGAATGCAGGGAGGGAAAACTGTCTCGGAAATCTCAAAGCAGAGCGGAGGAAGGATCAGGACAGAGGAAAAACGAGAAAAGGAGAGCGCTTGGATGAATAAAAAGGTGAGAGTCGGAAGCCGTGACAGCCTTCTGGCAGTCAGGCAGGCGGAGCTTGTGATGGAGGCGGTCAGAAAGGCCTCTCCTGAGACAGAGCTTACGCTGGTTACGATGAAAACAACGGGGGACAGGATTCTGAACCAGTCCTTGGACAAGATAGGCGGAAAGGGGCTGTTTGTGAAGGAGCTTGATCTGGCGCTTATGGAAGGACGCAGCGATCTCTCCGTGCACAGTCTTAAGGATATGCCCATGGAGATTCCCGAAGAACTGCCGATTCTGGCCTACTCTCCCAGAGAGGACAACAGGGATGTACTGGTCTTGAGAGAGGGGCTGTCAGAGCTTCCCGCTCATCCGGTGATAGGTACGGGAAGCGCCAGAAGGAAAATCCAGGCAGCCAGAATTTACCCGGATGCAGAGTTTAAAGGGATTCGCGGAAATATTCACACACGGCTTCGCAAACTGGACTCAGGGGAATATGACGCCTTGATACTGGCGGCGGCCGGGATGATCCGGATGGGACTTCAGGACAGAATCAGCCGGTATTTTTCCGTGGAGGAGATTATCCCGCCGGCAGGGCAGGGAATCATGGCTGTCCAGGGGAGAAAAGATGACAGTTATCCCTTCCTTATTAAAATAAACTCACCAAAGTCCCAGGCCATGGCCGAGGCAGAGCGCAGCTTCGTGAAAACCCTTGACGGAGGATGCAGTTCGCCTATAGCGGCCTGTGCCCTTATAGAAGGGGACAGACTGAAGCTGAGAGGTCTTTACTTTGAGGAAAAAAGCGGCCGCTGGGTTGTGGGAAGTCTGGAAGGCAGCGTTCAGGGGCCGGCAGAGCTGGGCCGCAGCCTGGCGCTCAGGCTCAAATCTGAAATAGAACAGGAAAAAGTGTGAACTGTGTGAGCTAAAAGTGTGAGCGGAAGAAAAATACAGATGAAGGAAAGTTCAAAAAGAGAGAGGACAGAGAGGAACAGGGATAGATGAATATGCAGGAAAAAGGACAGGACGAAAGGCAGTCCGAGAGAACGGTAAACCGTGGAAAGGTATGGCTGGTAGGAGCCGGGCCAGGCGACGCAGGACTCCTGACCCTCAGAGGCAGGGAGGTTCTGGAAAAGGCCCAGTCGGTTGTCTATGACGCCCTGGTAGGGGACGGGATTCTCGGATGGATTCCCGAGGGGGCAGAACAGATTTATGTGGGAAAGCGGGGAGGCTCTCACACGAAATCTCAGGAGGAGATCAACCAAATTCTGGTGGAGGAAGCTGAAAAAGGGCGCAGAGTCGTCCGGCTGAAGGGGGGAGATCCCTTTGTGTTCGGCAGAGGAAGCGAGGAGGCGCTGGTTCTGCGGGAACACGGAATTCCCTTTGAGGTGGTCTGCGGGGTCACCTCCGCCGTTGCCGTGCCGGCCGCCTGCGGTATCCCGGTAACCCACCGGGGGATGGCTCCTTCCTTTCACGTGATAACAGGCCACAGAAAAAATGGAGAGCCGGCCCATATGGATTACAGTGCCCTGGCCCGCGAAGGGGGAACTCTCATTTTTCTTATGGGAGTCACCTCAGCGGAGACGATCTGCCGGGGACTCATCGAGGGAGGAATGGACAGACACACCCCTGCCGCTCTTCTGGAAAAAGGCACCACGGCCGGGCAGAGGAGGGTGCTCTCGACTCTGGAAAGGCTGTGGGAGGATGGAAAAAGCCAGAATATCAAGCCGCCTGCCATTATTGTGGTGGGAGAAGTGTGCAGCCTCTCCGAGAGCCTGCAGTGGATGGAGGAAAAACCTCTGTTTGGCGCGAAGATACTGGTGACGCGCCCGAAAAGACGTTCCGCCGGGATGGCCGGCAGGCTGAGGGAGGCAGGGGCGGAGGTTGTGGAGCTTCCGGCGGCAGAGCCGAGGCTTCTGGAGGATACCTCTTTCCTTGACCGTACTCTGGAAAGACTGGCGGACTTTAGATGGGCAGTTTTTACAAGTCCCAGCGGAGTGGAACTGTTTTTTGAGTATCTGAGAAGAGAGAAAAAGGACATCCGCCTCCTGATGGGGCTTAAATTTGCCGTAATCGGAGCGGGAACGGCAAAGGCCCTCTGCAGGTACGGATTTTATGCAGACTACATGCCGGAGAACTTTTATGCGAAGGAACTGGGCAGAGGGCTTGCAGAAACTATCCTCCATGAGATGAAAGAGGAGGAGAAAAGGGGAGAAAATGGCAGAGGAGGGGCCGGATGCGAAAAACCTGTGAAGGTTCTTCTGCTGCGGGCCCAGAAAGCGTCGCCTGCTCTCTGTGAGGAGCTTGCCAGGGCAGAAATTCCATTTGAGGACGCGGTGCTTTACCGCACGGAATTTCCAGCCCCGTCTATGCAGGCGGAGAGGGTAAAGATCCTGCTGGAGAAAAAAGCCTTTGACTACGTTACCTTCACAAGTGAGTCCACTGTGAAGGGCTTTCTTGAACTTCTCTCCCCCACCGATGAGGAGCTCTGCGGCTTTACTGCTGTCTGCATCGGAGAGATGACTGAGAAAGCGGCGAGGGAGGCCGGAATGAGGACAGTGACCTCAGAGGTCCCGTCTATGGACAGCATGGCGGAGTGCATGATAAGCCTGCAAAGCGTCAGGGCATAGGCGTCCCGGGAGTCTGCTGCAGCCCGTCACAGCCCTGTGAGCTGCTTCGTATCTGCACAAGAGCGCTTTTGATGTCGTCGAGAAGAGCTTTTGAGACTCTCAGCCCGCCGTAACCGGTTCTCATATGAATGTCCGGCTTTTTTGCTCCGTGAAAGTCAGAGCCGCCGGTGGGGAGGAGACGGAATCTGCGGCACAGTTCCCTGAGGCGCTGGCTCTGCTCCCTGGTGTGGGAAGAATAGTATACCTCCAGTCCGGCCAGACCTGCCTCTGTCAGCTGCCCTGTCAGAAGTTCGATTTCCTTCCAGGAGAGATGGTAGCGCATGGGATGGGCCAGAACAGGAAAGCCTCCTGACTGGAGAATGAGCTGCACCGCCTTTTCAGGGGAAACGGTCTCTTTTGGGGGACAGTATTTTCCGCCGGCTGCCAGATACCTTCGGAAAGCCTGATCTGTGGTAGATACAATCCCCTTGGCAATGAGGGCGGAGGCGAAGTGAGCTCTGGTGATGACGGCGTCAGGATTTCCTCCTGTCAGTTCCTGGCGGGAGAGGTAAATATGGTCAGCTGCCAGCCTTTGCAGGATCTCGTCGTTTCTGCGCTCTCTGGCTGCCAGTACATCATTTAAAAACGCGCAGAGCGCGCCGCTTTTACAGTCTACGAACAGCCCCAGCATGTGAAGCTCCGTCTTTTTCTGATCGTGTTCCCAGATACAGGAAAGCTCAGTTCCGGGAATAACCTCAGGAGAATAGAGGCCTTTGTCTGCGCGGATTCTGGCAGCCTCAAGAGCCGGAGCGACACCGGCCACCGTGTCATGGTCGGTCAGCGCAACAGCAGAAAGACCGGCTTTGGCCGCGCAGTCCACCACTTCAGCCGGTGTCATAGTGCCGTCCGACGCACTGGAGTGTACATGAAGATCAATATATTCCTCAATATATTTCATAAAACAGATACCTCCGAAGAAATTTTTAACTGTATCAGGCAGAAATAAAAAGAATGTAATCCAGATGTAATGCTTCTGTAACATTCCTTAGTGAAATAGTACAATCTATCATATCACAAATCTGGCTCCAGGTAAAATTTCGACGGAAATAAAATTTTAAGAAAATATGTTCTTTCATTTTCTACAAATTGTGTTATACTTGTGCGTAGAATACAATATTATGAATTTTAGGTGAGAAAAATGAGCGAATTAAACAGAAGTTCTTCCAGAAGAAGGACATCGAATTCAGGAGGCAGAAGGGAGGCTTCTTCCCGCTCTGGAAGGGCAGGTTCTTCACATTCCGCCGCATCCAGAAACCGAGCTGGTCATGGTACGCCGAATTATTCCTACAGCGCCAGAAACATGCACAACAGAAGACGGCGCAGAAACCGAGATTTTACTCAGTGGATAGTATATGGAGTGGCCCTGATCGTAATCATTCTGGCTGTGGTTCTCCTTGTGAGAGGGTGCAGCGGAGGAACAGACGCTCTTGAGAGTACGGAAGGATCTTCGGCGGCCGGGGAGGCGGCAGAGGGCGGAATCACCGTGGACGGTATTTCCATCGATGGGATGACCCAGGAGGAAGCAAGAGAGAAGATCCTTGATCAGTACGGCTGGGATATGAAGGTGACATACAATGACAAGGAAGCTTCGGTGGGAAATCTGCTGGAGGGCAGAGTGGACGAGCTGCTCGAGGAAATCTACGGGGGAAGCACAGAAACGACCTTTGAAGTCAACACGGATAACCTGCTGGATGCAGCCAAGGCTGAGGCGTCCCTGATTGCAGGGAACTGGAACATGGTCGCCAAAAACGGCGGTATTTCAGGATACAATAAAGAAACTGGAAAGTTTGAGTTTGAAGAGGGAACAAAGGGAGCTGTCATCGACCAGGACAGGCTGGCCGAGGACATTGTGAAAGCTGTCGGGAATAAAGATTATAAGGCTGTGATTGAGGCCCAGGTAAAGGAAGTGGAGCCGGAACTGACTGCGGCTCAGCTCGAGGAGAAATATACCACGATTGGAACCTACACCACCACAGCCACAAATAACAAAAACAGGAATCAGAATCTGAAGCTCTGCACGGAGGCGATTAATGGAACGATCGTGAACCCGGGCCAGGAGTTCTCATTTAATGAGACTACAGGACCGCGTTCCACAGAGAAGGGCTATCAGCCGGCTACGGCATATCTGAACGGTGAGGTTATTCAGGAACCGGGCGGCGGCGTGTGTCAGGTTTCTTCCACTCTCTACAATGCAGTCATCTTTGCAGGACTGAAAAGTACAGAGCGCCATGCGCACAGCTACGAGCCTTCCTATGTGACTCCGGGCGAGGACGCGGCAGTCAGCTACGGTGGGCCGGATTTCCGGTTTGTAAATAATTCGGACTATCCTGTGGCCATCAGAGCCAGCTTTTCCGACCAGAAGGTGACCTGCTCCATTTACGGAATTCCGGTTCTGGAGAGCGGTGTGAAGGTACGTATGGAATCTGAGAAAACAGCGGAGCTGGATCCGCCCGCGCCGACCTATGAGGAGGATCAGACACTTCAGCCTGATCAGGAAAAGGTTGTAAAGCAGCCAACACCGGGAAGCAGGTGGAGTACAGACCTTGTAACCTACAAGGACGGTGAGGAGATCAGCAGAATTGATTTCCACAACAGCGTTTACAGAGGAAAGGCCGCGATTATCAAAAGAAATACTTCAGGTGTTGTGCTGACAACAGAAGCTCCTACAGAGTCTGCAGCAGCAGACAGTACAGAGGCATCTGCAGGGTCTGCAGACAGCACAGCGGCATCTACAGAGGCGGCGGAGAATCCAGCAGGTCCAGGAAGCCCGGCGGGAGAAGGGCCGGCAGTGGGAGAGACAGTTCCGGCTAATCCCGAAAGCCAGGTACCGGAGGGAGGGCAGATACCGTCCCCTGGTCCGACAGTGCCGGCTGGTCCGGATTCACCGGCAGAAGGACCGGCGGGAAATTAAAATTACAGGCAGGTTTTAAACATCAGCCAATAAAGGAGGAGAAGCAGTGCTGCGTACACGGCTTCTCCTCCTTTTTCGGATTGTTTCTAATTAAGTACGCGGGAATCGTCCTTTTTCGTTTGCATTTTAACAAAAACTTGGTATAATATTTAGCAGGAAATATTCCCGAGAGGGAAGTATCTCATAAATATTTCACATTTAATAGGAGGAATATTCACATGGCAAGAAAAATGAAGACCATGGATGGTAACCATGCAGCAGCTCATGCTTCCTATGCATATACAGATGTTGCAGCCATCTATCCGATTACCCCTTCTTCTCCTATGGCAGAAGCCACAGACGAGTGGGCAACAGACGGAAGGACAAATATCTTCGGACAGAAGGTACAGATCACTGAGATGCAGTCTGAAGCCGGTGCAGCAGGCGCTGTACATGGTTCTCTGGTAGCAGGCGCTCTGACCACTACCTACACAGCTTCCCAGGGACTTTTACTGATGATCCCGAACCTGTACAAGATTGCAGGAGAGCAGCTTCCGGGTGTATTTAATGTTTCTGCGCGTGCCGTTGCCACTCATGCATTAAATATTTTCGGCGATCATTCTGATATCTACGCCTGTCGTCAGACTGGATGCGCTATGCTGTGCGAGTCCAGCGTGCAGGAGGTTATGGACTTAACACCGGTTGCACATCTGGCAGCTATCAAGGGCAAGGTTCCGTTTATCAACTTCTTCGACGGATTCCGTACATCCCACGAGATCCAGAAGATCGAGACATGGGATTATGAGGATCTGAAGGATATGGCTGATATGGATGCTATCGACGAGTTCAGAAAGAACGCGTTAAATCCAAACCATCCATGCCAGAAAGGCTCTGCTCAGAACCCGGATATCTTCTTCCAGGTAAGAGAGGCCTGCAACCCGTACTATGAGGCTCTTCCGGCTATTGTTCAGGAGTACATGGACAAGGTTAACGAGAAGATCGGAACAGACTACAAGCTGTTCAACTACTACGGAGCACCGGATGCAGAGCACATCATCGTTGCCATGGGTTCCGTAAACGATACAATCGAGGAGACCATCGACTACCTGTTAAAGCAGGGACAGAAGGTGGGTGTTGTGAAGGTTCGTCTGTACAGACCATTCTGCACAGAGGCATTCATCAATGCAATTCCTGATACAGTTAAAAAGATCTCCGTTCTCGACAGAACAAAGGAGCCAGGTTCTCTCGGCGAACCGCTGTACCTGGATGTAGTTGCTGCCTTAAGAGGAAGCAAGTTCGGCGATGTGGAGATCTTCACAGGACGCTACGGCTTAGGTTCCAAAGATACAACTCCGGCTCAGATCGTAGCTGTATACAACAACACAGAGAAGCCGAAATTCACAATCGGTATTGTGGATGACGTTACAAACCTTTCTCTGGAACTGGGTGAGCCCCTTGTTACAACTCCAGAGGGAACCATCAACTGCAAGTTCTGGGGACTTGGAGCAGACGGTACTGTAGGCGCTAACAAGAACTCCATCAAGATCATCGGCGACAACACAGACATGTACGCTCAGGCTTACTTTGACTATGATTCCAAGAAGTCCGGCGGTATCACCATGTCCCACCTGCGCTTCGGCCATTCTCCGATTAAGTCTACCTATCTGATTCGCCGTGCCAACTTCGTAGCATGCCACAACCCGGCATACGTACGCAAGTACAACATGGTTCAGGAGCTGGTTGACGGCGGTACATTCCTGTTAAACTGCCCATGGGATATGGAAGGCCTTGAGAAGCACCTTCCGGGACAGGTTAAGAGATACATTGCCGAGCACCATATCAAGTTCTACACCATCGACGGTGTGAAGCTGGGTATCGAGACAGGCATGGGCCCGACACGTATCAACACAATCCTTCAGTCTGCATTCTTCAAGCTGGCTGATATCATCCCGGCTGACAAGGCAAACGAGCTGATGAAGGCTGCTGCAAAGGCAACCTACGGCCGCAAGGGTGAGGACGTTGTTATGAAGAACTGGGCAGCCATCGACGCAGGCGCTCAGCACGTGGTAGAGGTTCAGGTTCCGGAGAGCTGGAAAAACTGCGAGGACGAGGGACTGGATATGACTCACGCTACATCCGGACGCGAGGATGTTGTGAAGTTCGTCAACACCGTTCAGGCAGCTGTAAACGCTCAGGAAGGAAACAACCTGCCTGTATCCGCATTCGTAGACTATGTAGACGGTTCCACACCATCCGGTTCCTCTGCATATGAGAAGCGCGGTATCGCTGTAAATGTTCCGACATGGAATCCGGACAACTGTATCCAGTGTAACTTCTGTTCCTATGTCTGCCCGCACGCTGTTATCCGTCCAATCGCCATGACAGACGCTGAGCTTGCAGCAGCTCCGGAGGGAACAAAGGCTCTTCCGATGACAGGTATGCCGGAGTACAAGTTCGCCATGACAATCTCCGCTCTTGACTGTACAGGATGCGGTTCCTGTGCAAATGTCTGCCCAGGAAAGAAGGGTGAGAAGGCCCTCACCATGAGCGCTCTGGACGCTAACCTCGGCGAGCAGAAGGTATTCGATTACGGCCAGACTCTGGACATCAAGGAAGATGTTATCGCCAAGTTCAAGGAGACAACAGTAAAGGGAAGCCAGTTCAAGCAGCCTCTTTTAGAGTTCTCCGGCGCATGTGCAGGATGTGGAGAGACACCGTACGCGAAGTTAATTACACAGCTCTTCGGTGACAGAATGTATATCTCCAACGCGACAGGATGTTCCTCTATCTGGGGTAACTCTTCACCGTCCACACCATACACAGTAAACAAGCAGGGACGCGGTCCGGCCTGGGACAACTCTCTGTTCGAGGACAACGCTGAGTTTGGTTACGGTATGTTATTAGCTCAGAACGCAATCCGTGACGGATTAAAGACAAAGGTTGAGGGCATCGTTGCAGGCGCTGAGGCTTCCGAGGAAGTGAAGGCTGCATGCAGGGAGTGGCTTGACACCTACAACGTAGGCGCATTAAACGGCGCTGCTACAGATAAGATGGTAGCCGCTTTAGAGGGAATTGACTGCCCGGTTTGCAAGGAGATCGTAAAGAACAAAGATTTCCTCGGCAAGAAGTCCCAGTGGGTATTCGGCGGTGACGGATGGGCTTACGATATCGGATTCGGCGGTGTTGACCACGTTCTCGCTTCCGGCAAGGACATCAACATCATGGTATTCGATACAGAGGTTTACTCCAACACAGGCGGACAGTCCTCCAAGGCTACACCAACAGGTGCTGTGGCACAGTTCGCAGCAGGCGGAAAGGATGTTAAGAAGAAGGATCTGGCTTCTATCGCTATGAGCTACGGCTATGTATACGTAGCACAGATCTCCATGGGTGCTGACTACAACCAGACTGTAAAGGCTCTGGCTGAGGCTGAGGCATATCCGGGACCATCCTTAATTATCGCTTACGCTCCATGTATCAACCATGGTATCAAGAAGGGTATGAGCAAGGCTCAGACAGAGGAGAAGCTGGCTGTAGAGTGCGGTTACTGGCACAACTTCCGCTTCAACCCGGCTGCTGAGAAGAAGTTCTCCTTAGACAGCAAGGCTCCGACAGGAGACTACCAGGAGTTCTTAAAGGGCGAGGTTCGTTACGCATCTCTGGCTCTGAAGAATCCGGAGAGAGCAAAAGAGCTGTCTGCAAAGAACGAGGAAGAGGCAAAGGCAAGATACTCTTACCTGACCAAGCTCGTTACACTGTACGGAAACGACTAATTAAAAGGGTACGTTCAATCAATATCAGATTTAAGCTGCCGGCGGGGGATTTTTCCTCCGCCGGTTTGCATACAGAATCCTTATCCATACAGCTTAGCCTTGCAGAATCCTGCAAAAGATTCTGCAAAAAAACTTTGCAAAATCCTGTTATCTGTGAGACAATGAAAGTGCCAGGACGAGAGCAGGATTTTCTGTTTCGAGTCTGTGCATTGCTGCTGCCAGCCCGGTCTGCATTTTTTCTGAATTTTTTTCTGTTCCTGAACCTCTTTTCTTCAACATTCAGCAATTTTTCAACAGTTTTTTATCTCTGGCAATTTCTTATTTTACGAATCTTATCATTTTCACTGATTTCTTAATTTTTCATTGATTTCTTTTTATGACGTTCCATTCTATTATCTATAACAGAAGTTTCCATGCCGGGAAGCCTCCAGACCGAGAAGGTTTCGAATGGATTGTCTGGCAAATCGATCATTCAGTTTCAGAGGCCCGCATCACATCACGGCGGGGGAAGGGAGTATGTATTTTGTTCAGCAAGACAGTGAGCTGCGGCATACGCGGCGTAGAGGGGTATCTGGTTGCCATTGAGACGGATATGAGCAGCGGGATTCCGTCGTTCAACATGGTGGGTTACCTGTCAGAGGAGGTGAGAGAGGCGCAGGAGAGGGTGAGAACTGCCCTGAGAAATTCCGGTGTGCTTCTGCCGCCCAGGAGAATTACGGTGAATCTGTCACCGGCAGGAGTCAGAAAGGAGGGAACAGCCTTTGATCTGGCCATAGCGGCCTCAGTGCTGTGCTGCCTGGAGGAGGAACTTGAAAAGACGGCCTCAGGAGCCGTATTTCTGGGTGAGCTCGGCCTGAACGGGGAGGTGAAGCCGGTCAATGGGATTCTCCCGCGGGTCTACTGTGCCAGGCAGGCGGGGTTCTCCCGCTGCTTTGTGCCGGAGAGGAATGTGAGAGAGGGAACTGTGGTGGAGGGAATAGAGATCGTGGGAGTTTCCAGTCTCGGCGGCCTTGCGGAGCTTCTGCGCAGGCCGGAGAACATCCGCGGGCAGTGGTTCTCCAGGGAAGTGTTTGAAAAGGAGGAAGAGACGGGGGAGGAGGCCTTCCCTGATTATGCAGATATATGCGGGCAGATTACGGTAAAGCGCGCCATGGAGATGGCTGCGGCGGGAAAGCACAGCTGCCTGCTCATCGGCCCTGCCGGAACAGGAAAGACCATGGCGGCCAAACGGCTCCCCTCAATTCTTCCTGCTGTAACCTTTGAGGAGGCCATAGAGGTATCGAAGGTGTACAGTATCTGCGGCCTGCTGCCGGAGGAGCTTCCTCTTATGACCCGCAGGCCGTTTCGGGCGCCTCACCACAGCGTCACGGCCCAGTCCCTAGCCGGAGGCGGAAGAAATCCCAGGCCCGGGGAGATCTCTCTGGCTTCGGGAGGCGTCCTGTTTCTCGATGAGCTGACGGAATTTCCGGCAAGGATTCTGGATCTGCTGAGGCAGCCTCTGGAGGAGAGACGGATTACTGTGTCTAGGCTGAATGGAAGCGTGGAGTTTCCGGCAGATTTTATGCTGGTCTGCGCCATGAACCCATGCCGCTGCGGCCATTATCCGGACAAGAGCCGCTGTACCTGCACGGAAGCGCAGATCAGAAGGTATCTGAGCAGGGTGTCTGGGCCGTTTCTCGATCGGATTGATCTGGGAGTGGAGGTGCCTGCCGTGTCCTACAGCGATCTGCGGGGGCAGGACGGCGCGAAACAGAAGGAGGCGGAGGAATGTTCAGCCTCAATGAAAAAACGCGTGGAAAGAGCCAGAAACATGCAGAAGGAGCGCTTCAAGGGCATGGCCATCCGGTTTAACAGTGAGATGGGGCCTGCGGAAACAGAAGAATTCTGCCGACTCAGGCCGGAGGATGAAAAATTCCTTCAGGCTGTATACAGAAGCTACGGCTTCAGCGCGAGGGGGCTTGAGAAGATACTCAAGGCGGCCCGCACAGCCGCTGATCTGGATGGAGAGAGGCAGATTGGACGCGTGCATCTGAGCGAGGCTGTGTCCTACAGGAGCTTTGAAAAAAGATATTGGGGGTTTCGGAAATGACAGAAAAGGAATATCTCTACTGGCTGTGCCATGTGCCAGGGCTGAGGGCCGAAAAAATGGAGCGCCTCCTGAATGAGACGGGAGGATTCAGAAGCATATATTATATGAAGGAACAGGAGCTTAAGGCCTGTCACTTCCTGACGGCCAGAGAGAGGGGAGCGATCCTTTCAGAAAAAAGGAATCTGGAGTCCTGCACAGAAGAATATCATAGGCTCAGGGAGAGGGGAATAGACTTTATCACAATCTACGACAGCGGCTATCCTGAGCGGCTCAGAGAGCTTCCGGGCATGCCTCTGGGGCTGTTCGTAAAGGGAAGGCTGCCGGAGGATCAGAGGCCTTCGGCAGCTGTCATAGGAGCGAGGGGATGCAGCTACTATGGAAGGGAGGAGGCCAGGTACCTGTCCAGAGAGCTGGCCAGAGCGGGAGTTCAGGTGGTGAGCGGACTGGCTCTGGGAATCGACGGGGCAGGGCATGGGGGAGCGCTGGAGGCAGGCGGGGACACTTACGGGATTCTCGGCTGCGGGATCGACATCTGCTATCCGAGAGAGCATACGGAGCTGGCTGAGCGGATAGGGCTGCAGGGTGGGCTGATCACGGAGTTTGTGCCGAAAACACCGCCGTACCCCGCCAATTTTCCCATGAGAAACAGGATTATCAGCGGCCTTTCCGATCTGGTGATCGTGGTGGAGGCCAGGAAAAGGAGCGGTTCCCTGATTACGGCAGGTCTGGCTCTGGAGCAGGGCAGGGATGTGTTTGCAGTTCCAGGACGCGTTACCGATCCCTTAAGCGCCGGCTGCAATGAGCTAATACAGTCCGGCGCCGGGCTTCTCATGACGCCGGAGGATGTGCTGAGCCTTCTGGGCATGAAAAGTGAAAAAAACGGGAAGATTATGAAAAAAACTGAAAATGGTCTTGTCAAGAACGAGAAAATGGTGTATAGTTGCCTAGATTTACAACCGAAGCATCTGGAACAGATTGTGACGGAGAGCGGGCTGCCTGCCGGGGAATGTACGGCAGTCCTTTTAAAACTGGAACTGGACGGATTCGCCGTCCAGACATCAAACCAGTATTACGTTAGGAAATTCAGGTAGGAGTTGGCTATGGCTAAAAATTTGGTAATTGTGGAGTCACCGGCAAAGGTGAAGACGATCAAGAAATTTCTCGGTTCAAATTATGAGGTGGACGCTTCCAACGGGCATGTGAGGGATATGCCCAAAAGCCAGATGGGGATTGACATTGAACATGGCTATGAACCGAAATATATTACCATCCGGGGCAAGGGGGACATTCTGGCAAAGCTCAGAAAAGAAGTAAAAAAAGCAGACAAGATTTATCTGGCTACTGACCCTGATCGGGAGGGAGAGGCGATTTCC
The DNA here is from genome assembly GCF_003480545.1 of Clostridium sp. AM29-11AC. Taxonomy (NCBI): domain Bacteria; kingdom Bacillati; phylum Bacillota; class Clostridia; order Eubacteriales; family Clostridiaceae; genus Clostridium; species Clostridium sp. AM29-11AC. The sequence continues at coordinate 108,518 of NZ_QUJI01000006.1, read as the reverse complement.
TGGCATCTTTCCAAGGCCCTGAAGCTGGAGGACTGCAAAGATAAGAAGGTATACAGGATTACATTCAATGAGATCACGAAAAATGCCGTAAAGGCGGCTTTAAAGACGCCGAGGGCGATTGATATGAACCTGGTGGACGCCCAGCAGGCAAGACGCGTTCTGGACCGCATGATCGGCTATCGGATCAGCCCGCTTCTCTGGGCGAAGGTAAAGAGAGGGCTGAGTGCGGGCCGCGTGCAGTCAGTGGCGCTGCGCATGATCTGCGACAGGGAGGAAGAGATCAGCTCCTTTATCCCGGAGGAATACTGGAATCTGGAAGCAAAACTCAAGGCAAAAGGCTCAAAGAAAAAGCTGACAGCCAAATTTTACGGAACCAGGGAGGGCCGTATGGCCATCCACAAAAAAGAGGAGCTGGAAGCTGTCACAGCAGCTCTTGAGGGAGCCCAGTATACGGTGGATGAAGTAAAGACAGGGGAGAGAGTGAAGAAGGCTCCGATCCCGTTTACCACCAGCACGCTTCAGCAGGAGGCGTCCAAGACCCTTAATTTCTCCACCCAGAAAACCATGAGGCTTGCCCAGCAGCTTTACGAGGGCGTGGATATTGAGGGAAAGGGAACCATAGGACTTATCACCTATCTGCGTACAGACTCCACCCGTGTCGCCGAGGAGGCCGACAAGACAGCCAGGGAGTTTATCGAAGAGAAATATGGAAAACAGTATGTATCCACAGAGGAAGCGGTGAAAAAGGGAGGAGCCAAGATTCAGGACGCCCACGAGGCTATCCGTCCCACAGACATCTCCCTGACTCCTGCCGTGGTGAAGGAATCTCTGGCGAGGGATCTGTTCCGCCTGTACCAGCTGATCTGGAAGCGGTTTGCGGCCAGCCGGATGCAGGCTGCCGTGTATGAGACCACATCCGTCCGCGTGGCAGCCGGGTATGCAGGCGGAGAATACCTTTTTACTCTGTCTGCCTCCAAGCTGAAATTTGACGGCTTTATGTCTGTCTACGTGCAGGAGGATGAGAAGGAGGAGAGCACAGTCCTCTCAGAAAAGCTGGAGAAAGGCGATGTGCTTGCATGCGAGGATCTTGAGAGCAGTCAGCATTTTACTCAGCCGCCGGCCCACTACACAGAGGCATCTCTGGTAAAGGCTCTTGAGGAGCAGGGGATTGGCCGCCCCAGTACCTATGCGCCGACGATCACAACCATCCTTGCAAGGCGGTATGTGGTGAAGGAGAATAAAAACCTCTATGTGACAGAGTTAGGCGAAGTAGTCAACCGCATGATGAAGAAGGCGTTTCCGAGCATTGTGGACACTGCCTTTACCGCCAATATGGAGTACCTGCTGGACCGGATCGGGGACGGCACGGTACAGTGGAAAACGGTTATTGAGAACTTCTATCCCGATTTGGAGGAGGCGGTGAAGGAGGCGGAAAAGAAGCTGGAGGCAGTGAAGATCGCTGATGAGGTCAGCGATGTGCCCTGTGACCTGTGCGGCCGGATGATGGTCATCAAATACGGTCCTCATGGGAAATTTCTGGCTTGCCCGGGCTTCCCGGAGTGCCGGAATACCAAGCCTTACCTGGAAAAGATTGGGGTCGCCTGTCCAAAGTGCGGAAAGGAGATTGTGATCCGCAAGACAAAGAAGGGCAGAAAGTATTACGGATGTGAGAATAACCCGGAGTGCGACTTCATGTCATGGCAGAAGCCCTCTGCTGAGCGCTGCCCGGAGTGCGGCGGTCTGATGGTGGAGAAGGGCAACAAACTCCTGTGCACCAATAAGGAGTGCGGCTATGTAAAGACCAAGGAAAACAGACAGCAGCAGGAATAGATGATCGGCAGGCAGGTTCCCTGAACGGTACCTGCCTGTTTTGTGCCGAAGAAGCCAAAGCGCTGCAGCAGACAGCCCTGGTATGGAGGAGCCGCCAGGGGAGGGCGGAGATATTTTAAACTGAGAGTTGAAAGCCACTTCGTTGATTGTTCAGAATGCTGTAAAGAAGAAAATGACCTGTGAAACATCTGCAGCTATACCAGCTACTAAAAAAAACTATTAAGAAAGTTGAAAAAACCAGAAAAACTCTTGTTATTAAAACAAAATCGTGTTACAATTTATTTGAGCAAGCAATAATTTTAAAATACTATGATTAAGAAAAGGAGGTAACTGGTAATGAGCGTTCAGTTGTTGGACAAAACAAGGAAAATTAACAAATTATTGCATAACAATCATTCACACAAGGTGGTATTCAACGACATCTGTGAAGTTCTCAGTGAGATTCTTCACTCGAATATTCTTGTCATCAGCAAGAAGGGAAAGGTTCTCGGAGTGGCTATCTGCCCGGGGATTGATGAGATCGAGGAGCTGATTGAGGATCAGGTAGGCGGCTTTGTTGACCATATGTTAAACGAGCGTCTTTTGAATGTATTGTCGACAAAAGAAAATGTGAATCTGGCAACTCTAGGCTTTGCAGAGGAAAACGTAAAGAAATATCAGGCGATTATCACGCCAATCGACATGTCGGGAGAGCGTCTGGGAACCCTGTTCATCTATAAGTCAGATGAGCAGTATGATATCGACGACATTATCCTGAGCGAGTACGGCACCACCGTAGTGGGCCTGGAGATGATGCGTTCCGTAAACGAGGAGAATGCTGAGGAGACAAGGAAGATTCAGATTGTTAAATCCGCCATCAGCACCTTATCCTTCTCTGAGCTTGAGGCAATCACACACATTTTCGATGAACTGGAAGGCAACGAGGGAATCCTGGTTGCAAGCAAGATTGCAGACAGAGTGGGAATTACAAGATCCGTAATCGTAAACGCGCTGCGCAAGTTTGAGAGCGCCGGCGTTATTGAGTCTCGTTCTTCCGGAATGAAGGGAACCTATATCAAGGTGCTTAACGATGTTGTATTTGATGAGCTGAAAGCCCTGAAGGCTGAGAACAAGTAAAACCAGTTATTCATCAGTATTTATTTTTGAGAAACAGTTTCAGTATAAAGGCCCCGGATGGAGGCCGGACGATTTGCCGGCCGGATGCATCAGGGGCCTTTAACTGTTCTGAAACCTGGCCGCAGCCTGGAAAGAGTCCTCACAGAGTATCAGGAAAGCTACTCTACGGTCACGGATTTTGCCAGATTTCTCGGCTTATCCACATCAAGTCCTCTGCCGAGAGATACATAGTAGGCAAAAAGCTGCAGAGGAATGATGGCCAGAGAGTTGGTGAAATAGCGGTTGGTATCCGGCACATGGATTGTATAGTCGGCCACCTGCTCAATCGCTGTATTATCCTCATTGGCCAGAGCCATGACGAAAGCTCCCCTTGTCTTGACTTCCACGATATTGCTTACAGTCTTCGGATAGAGGTGTGCCTGGGTCGCCAGAGCAACCACCAGGGTACCGTCCTCGATCAGCGAAATGGTTCCGTGCTTCAGCTCCCCGGCGGCGTAGGCCTCAGAGTGAATGTAGGAGATTTCCTTCAGTTTCAGCGACCCCTCCAGAGAGATGGCATAGTCGATTCCGCGTCCGATAAAGAAAATGTGATCCGCAGCCAGGTAACGGTTTGCAAAGCGCTGAACCAGCTCCCTGTCCTTCAGAATCTCCTCCATCTGTTCCGGCAGCTTCAGGAGAGCATCGATGTACTCCGTGTATTCTTCGGGGGAGATGGTCTTTCTGACTTCTGCAAAGCGGAGAGCCAGGAGATAGAAGGCGGCCAGCTGGGCGCTGTAGGCCTTGGTGGTGGCTACAGAGATTTCCGGGCCTGCCCAGGTGTACATGACATTGTCAGCCTCTCTGGCAATGGAGCTTCCCACCACATTGACGATTCCCAGGACCCGCTGCCCGTTTTCATGGGCCTCCCTGAGAGCGGCCAGAGAGTCGGCAGTTTCGCCGGACTGGCTGACAACGACGACAAGGGTGCCCTCCTCGAAGATGGGGTTGCGGTAGCGGAACTCGGAAGCCAAATCTACCTCTACCGGGATGCGGGAAATACCCTCAAACACGTATTTCGCTGTGACGCCTGTGTGATAGGCGGAGCCGCAGGCCACGATCATAATTTTCCGGATGCGGGCGATCTCTTCGTCCGTCATGCCAAGCTCCTCTATGACTACCCTGCCGTCTCTGATGCGGGGAGTCAGGGTGTCGCGGACTGCTTTTGGCTGCTCATAGATCTCCTTCAGCATGAAATGCTCATAGCCGCCTTTTTCAGCTGCGTCAATATCCCACTCGATGGTCACAGGCTCCTTGGAGAGCTCCTCCTCGTCCATGTTAAAAAACCGGATTCCCTCCCTGGAGAGAACGGCGATCTCCTCGTTTTCCATATAGTAGACGCTTCTGGTATACTGGAGGATGGCCGGCACATCGGAGGCGATGAAATTTCCCTCTTCACTGCCTCCTACAATCAGAGGGCTGTCTTTTCTGGCGGCAAATATCTGCTCCGGGAAATCTCTGAACAGAATGCCCAGGGCATAGGAGCCTTCTACCTTCTGCATGACTTTTGTCAGGGCGGCCAGAGGGTTTCCTGCACACTTCCCTTTATAATAATAGTCGAGAAGGTGGGCCAGCACCTCTGTATCCGTCTCAGACAGGAATTCATAGCCGCGGCCGATGAGAGTCTGTTTCAGCTTGGCATAATTTTCGATAATTCCATTGTGCACCACCACAATGGAGCCGTCTCTGTTGAAATGGGGGTGGGCATTTACATCGGAGGGGCTTCCGTGTGTGGCCCAGCGCGTGTGGCCGATGCCTGAAAGGCCGGGAAGGGTTTCGCCGTCGCGGGTCAGTTCCCTTAAGCGGTTTAAACGCCCGGTTACCTTTTCCATCACAATCTGTTCTCCGTTGTAGACGGCAATGCCTGCCGAATCATATCCCCTGTATTCCAGCTTGGAAAGTCCGTTCAGTAAAATAGGAGCGGCAGGCCTGCTGCCGATATAGCCAACGATTCCGCACATAGTTTCAATACTCCTTTATTTCAAGTCTTATAAATCCGCAGTCTGTCGGGCCGGCGCCTGGGCGAAAGGGAAACAGGCAGCGCCATTTGCGAAAGCTCAGACAGTGCAGCCTGGACTGCCGGACTGTTTGTCGTCGGGCTGGTAAGCCTCTCTGGTAACAGATTATAGGGGAATCACTTTTAGTGTCAATGAATTTCAGAAAATATTAAGAAAATAAAACAATTTTTTTTCGGCGTTTGTCTGAAAGGTGAGAAATCAGCCGTGTCCCGCAGATAAAATGCTATAATCTTACAAAGTCACCCGGAAATTGTTGCTTTACTTCTTGACAAATTCTGGAAACCAGTGTAAGATAAAACAGTAATAATTACTAAAATAAAATATTTTAAACGGAGGGATTACCATGGAATTAAAGGGAAGCAAGACAGAACAGAACTTACAGACTGCATTTGCAGGTGAGTCACAGGCAAGAAACAAATATACATATTTCGCAAGTGTTGCAAAGAAGGAAGGCTATGAGCAGATTGCAGCCATCTTTGAGCAGACAGCCAACAATGAGAAGGAACATGCGAAGATGTGGTTTAAGGAACTCCACGGAATCGGCTCCACACCGGAGAACTTAAAGTCAGCTGCAGAGGGCGAGAACTATGAGTGGACAGACATGTACGCAACCTTTGCCAAGGAGGCAGAGGAGGAGGGCTTTACAGCTCTGGCTGCCAAGTTCAGAATGGTGGCTGAGATTGAGAAGACCCATGAGGAGAGATACTTAAAGCTCTTAAACAATGTTGAGATGCAGAAAGTATTTGAGAAGTCCGAGGAGACCATGTGGGAGTGCAGAAACTGCGGTCATCTTGTCATCGGAAAGAAGGCTCCGGAGGTATGTCCGGTATGTGCTCATCCACAGAGCTTCTTTGAAGTACGCAAGGAGAATTACTAAATAAGAACTGTCGATAAGAACTGCCGATGAAGGCGCCGGGTATGATGCAGGTTCTTATCTGTTCCGTCTGCTGAGGCTGTACAGAAATTGCAGGAGTTCAGCCATGTATCTTCTTGTCCGCTTGCAGCGGACAAGAAGCGCTGAGCGTTTGTTCTATGAAGATTCGGGCAGGAAAATTTTTATGAAAGCACGCTTTCAACGCATTTTCCTGCCCGAATCCTCGTATGGCTGAATTGTTACCAGGAATTGTCTGAAAATAAAAAAACAGTTGACAAATCGGACAGAAAGGATTAAGATAATCACAACTTAAGCAGGAAACTGCATTTGAAAAAAGGAAAATTCAAAAGAGAATCCTAGAAAAGGCAGTGAAGAGAAGAGTAGCAGGCTGATGCTTTCACAGAGAGTTCCCGTTTGGTGTGAGGGAATAAAGACAGGCATGTGAAGATGGTCTTAGAGCCGCACGGTCGAAGATTTTAGACCGCGACGGGAGCGCCCGTTACAGCGACAGAGTATAATCCGTTACGGCGGACGTACTTGATAAGGCCTGGCTGTGTGAGCAGCAGGTGAAATTAGGTGGTACCACGGGAGCAGTTGCCCTCGTCCTGATAGCAATATCAGGGCGGGGGTTTTTTGGTTTTCTGAGAGACAAAAAGCCTGAAGGGCAGGAGACCAATGAGGCAAAACAGAAGCTGTTTCCCAAGCGGCCTGTGCAGAGATTTGTTTGAGAGAGGAAAGGATGAGAGTCAATGATTCAGTTAGAGCATGTCAGCAAGACCTTTACCGCGTCTGCGGGAGACGTTCATGCGGTAAAGGACGTGAATCTTCAGATAGAGGAGGGGGAAATCTTCGGCATTATCGGTTTTTCGGGAGCGGGAAAATCGACGCTGGTGCGGTGCATCAATCTCCTTGAGCGCCCCACTCAGGGAAGGGTATTTGTGGACGGCGAGGAGCTGACGGCCATGGACTTAAAGCGCCTGCGCCAGGTGAGAAGAAAAATCGGAATGATTTTCCAGCATTTTAATCTCCTGCGCTCCAGAACCGTCTACCAGAATATTGCATTCCCCCTGAAAAAGAGCAGTCTTTCCAAGACGGAGAAGGATAAGAAGATTTTGGAACTCCTGGATCTGGTAGGGCTTTCCGACAAGCGCGACGCCTATCCGTCTCAGCTTTCCGGAGGCCAGAAGCAGAGGGTGGCCATCGCCAGAGCCCTTGCAAACGATCCGAAGGTGCTTTTGTGTGACGAGGCCACCAGCGCCCTGGATCCGCAGACGACCCAGTCGATTTTAAAGCTGCTTAAGCAGGTCAATGAAAAGCTAGGAATCACCATCGTCCTTATCACCCATGAGATGGCTGTGGTGAAGGACATCTGTGACAGAGTGGCTGTGATGGAGAGAGGCTCTGTGGTGGAGGAAGGAGACACGGTTTCCGTGTTCAGCCATCCCAAGGAGGAGATGACGAAAAACTTCATCGACACGGCAAACAGTCTCTCAAAGATCCATGAGCTGATTGCGGAGGGACACAGCCTGACGGAGCTTAACCCGGGAGACAAGATGGTGCTTCTTACATACTCCGGCGGGAATGCAGGGGAGCCGCTTATCTCGGCGATTTCCAGTAAGTTCGGGGTGAGCGCCAATATTATTTACGGAAACATTGACTATCTGAAGGGAAAGCCTCTCGGAAAACTGGTTGTCACCCTGTCAGGCGAAGAAGCGTCCATGAAGGATGCCATTGCATATATCCGCTCCCTGGGAGTAGAAATGGAGGTAATTAAGGAATGAGTTTTATTTACACCATAGCGCCGCACCTGGAAACGCTGGGCGGGGAGCTGATTACGAGTCTGTTTCAGACATTTCAGATGATTCTTGTATCGGGAGTGTTCGCCTTTTTCCTGGGAATTTTCTTCGGCGTGCTGCTGATCGCGACGAAGAGAGGAGGAATCATGCAGAATGTCGTGCTGTACCGGATTATTGACAAGGCCATTGACGTGATCCGCTCCATCCCTTTTATCATCCTGATGGTACTCTTGATTCCGGTGAGCCGGGCGATCGTGGGAACCGGCTCGGGAGTGAAGGGCGCCTATGTGGCTCTGATTGTGGGAACTGTCCCCTTCTTTGCAAGGCAGATCGAGTCAGTTCTGGCTGATGTGGATCGCGGGCTTATTGAGGCCAGCGAGGCCATGGGATTTTCACCGGTGGAGATGATTTTCAGCGTTTACTTAAAAGAGAGTATTCCCGGCATCACCCGCGTGACTATGATTACTTTTGTCAGTCTGGTGGGAATCACGGCCATGGCCGGAGCCATCGGAGCCGGAGGCCTCGGAGACTTCGCCATCCGCTACGGCTATCAGATGGGGTACACGGATATGAGCTGGGTGACGGTGATCATTATTCTCATTATTATCAGTGTGATCCAGTTTGTGGGAAATGTGATAATCAAGAAAACTACCCACTGATGCAGGACGATTCAAGATTTTTCCTTCCGCTTTTTTAGAAAAGTTCTATGGGCGGGGAAGAGATAAAGAAATTCAGAAGAGAGAAAAGGAGAATGATTATGAAAAAGACTTGGAAAAAGACAGCAGCAGTATTGACAGTGGCAGCAGCTGCATTTGCCCTCTACGGATGCTCCGGAAGCGGAAGCGCGGACACGGCGAACAAGGGCTCAGAGAGCGCAGGGGCAGAAAAGAGCGCCGAAGAGCCTACTGTAGTGGAGATCGGTGTGGTTGGAGAGTATAACGCTCAGTGGGATACGGTCAACGAGCTTCTGGCTCCGGAGAACATCCAGGTAAAGCTGGTAAAATTCACCGACTATGCGGCTCCCAACCGGGCTCTTGCCGACGGCGAGATTGACCTGAATGCCTTCCAGACCAAGACCTATCTGGAAACAGATATGGCTCAGAAGGGATACGATCTGACGGCAATCGGAGATACTATCATCGCTCCGTTAGCCATCTATAATAATAAGGATAAGGTTTCCTCCATTGAGGACATCAAGGACGGAGATACCATTGCCATTCCAAATGATCTGACAAACGGAGGAAGAGCCTTAAAGCTTTTAGAGCAGGCCGGACTCATTGAGTGCGATCCGGAGAAGGGCTTTGTTCCCACAAAGGCCGATATCACAAAGTACAACGTGCAGATCGAGATCATGGAGGCTGAGTCCGCTACCCTGGCAAATATCCTTCCGGACTGCGCAGCAGCCATCATCAACGGCGGAAATGCTTACACGGCAGGACTGAATCCGACTACAGACTCTATCTTCACAGAGGACGTAAATCCAGATACAAATACACAGGTTCCGGAGCTGGTCAATGTTATTGCAGCCCGCACAGAGGACAAGGATAACGAGGTGTATAAAAAGATCGTGGAGGCTTACCAGTCTCCTGAGGTAGAAAAGACCATCGAGGAGGCCTACCAGGGAGCTTTCCTGTGTGCATGGGAAGGCGCCGGAGAGGCTGACGCTCCTGAGTCAGAGGGAGCAGAGAGCCCGGAGACAGAGGCAGAAGCAGAGTAATTATTGTAAGAAGTAAGAAAAAAGATTTTTAGAAGAAAGATTTTTAATAGGAGGCAGATGAGAGCAGTTTCATCTGCCTCTCTCTGAAAAGAAAAGGCGAAGCAGACTGATAAAGAGAAAAAGAGCAAAGCTGAAAAAGGCAAAGAAAGCCAAAAAGAGCAGGCAAACTGCAGAAGAAAAACTGCAGGCCAGCCGGAAAACAGCCTGAAATGGAGGGAAAGACAGTGGCAGTTAAGGAATATGTATCACGGGAGAGAGAGTATCTCATCGGAATGAGGCGGTATTTTCACGCCCACCCGGAGGTCAGCTTAAAAGAGTACAATACCTGCCGGAAAATAGAGGAGGAGCTTGACAAGATGGCGGTTCCCCATGAGAGGGTGGGAGAGACGGGAGTTTATGCCTGGATAGACGGGAAAAAGGCAGAAGATGATTTCACAGGAGAAGCTTCAGGCAGGGGAAAGAGAATCGTGGCCCTGAGGGCTGACATTGACGCCCTGGCCATGGAGGATCTGAAGGATGTGGCCTACCGCTCGGTGAACGAGGGCGTCTGCCATGCCTGCGGCCACGACGGACATACGGCCACTCTGCTGACTGCCGCCAAAATTCTGAAGGAAAAGGAAGCAGAATTTTCCGGGCAGGTACGGCTGTTTTTCCAGCAGGCGGAGGAGATCGGCGCCGGCGCCCGCCAGTTTGTAAACGCAGGGCTGTTGGAAGGCGTTTCAAGAGTCTTTGGCGCCCATGTGGCGAGCGGGCTGGACAGCGGAAAAGTTGCCCTGACAGCAGGCCCTCAGAACGCCAGCTGCGACTATTTTAAGATCAGCGTAACAGGAAAGGGCGCCCATGTCTCCACCCCTCAGCTGGGAATTGATGCAGCCTACATCGCCTCCCAGATTGTGGTAAACCTTCAGAGCATTGTTGCAAGAAGCACGAATCCTCTGGAGACAGTGGTGGTAGGCGTCGGCGTGGTGAGGGCCGGAACCCAGTACAACATCGTAGCGGAACATGCTGAGATCGAGGGAACAACCAGAAGCTTCCTCCCCGAGGTGAGAGAGTTTACGAACAGAAGGGTGAGGGAGATTGCAGAGCAGACCGCCAGGATGTATGGGGCCCAGGTTCAGGTGGAATTTAAAGATTTTGCAGCTCCCCTGGTCAATGATGAGGAGGCAGTCAGAGAGGTGACAGAGGTTGCCGGGAAACTGACAGACGGAGAAAATATAGTGGCAAACTATCCGAAGGCGCTGCAGGCAGACGATTTTGCAGACTATCTGGCCGCTGCCAGGGGAATGTACGCCTTCATTGGAACGAGAAACAGCGAAAAGCCCGGAAGCGGGGTAGCCCACCATCACGGGCTGTTTGACATGGATGAGGAAGCACTGCTCCTGTCCTGCAACCTGTATGTGGACTATGCGCTGTGGGTGCTTGGAGCACACGGCAGTCAGGAAGAGATATAAGCCGGTCCGAAGCGCTGTCATGATTTGCTGTGGTGCTGCAGCCGGCTCCTGATACAGAACAAAACGGTATCAAACGGTGTATTGTGATACAGAAGCCCAGGCATTTAAAATAAAAGTCAGGGGAACTGAAAATCAAAAGGAATTTGAATGATTTTGAAAATTCATTCTGCAGCGTCCCCGAGTAAAAGAGACAGGAGGACAAAATGCCTGACAGAGAAAAACTGTATCCCAGAACCGGGGATACACAGACCATTTATCTGAAAAATGCCATTACCCATCCGAACATCACAGTGGGCAGCTATACCATGTATCATGATTTCGTCCACCCTCCGGCAGATTTTCAGAAAAACAACGTATTGTACCACTATCCGGTTAATGGCGACCGGCTGTCAATCGGAAAATTCTGCTCGATCGCCTGCGGAGCAAAGTTTCTTTTTAACAGTGCAAACCATACAATGCGATCGCTGTCATCCTATCCGTTTCCGCTCTTTTTTGAGGAGTGGGAGCTGGAAAAAACAAGGGTTTCCGAGGCGTGGGACAATAAGGGAGATATTGTAATCGGAAATGATGTCTGGATTGGGTATGAGGCGGTAATCCTGGCTGGTGTCACCATTGGAGACGGAGCTGTAATCGGAGCCCGTGCTGTTGTGACAAAAGATGTGGCGCCCTACACAGTGGTGGGAGGAGTGCCGGCAAGGCCTATTAAGAAAAGATTCTCAGACGGGACGATCCAGAGGCTGCTGGAGCTTAGATGGTGGGACTGGCCGGAAGAACGGATCAGAGAAAACCTGGAGGCGATTCAGCGGGGATGGGTCTGGAAGCTGTAACAGGCAGAGGGTTTGCGGAGTATAAGGCGTCTGTCCCCAGAGAACATTCAGGACTGCTTCGCCTTTTCTGCCAGCTCCAGCACATCACCGATGGTGACAATCGTTTCAAACTCTGACTCGTCTATCTGAAAGCCCAGGCGCTCCTCTGCCTGTGTGAGAAAGTAGACGATCAGAAAAGAGTCCAGCCCCAGATCCTCAATGAGGGAGGCGGAGGGGGTGACAGCGGCGTCGGTGTATTCGCTCAGGATTTCCTGAAGCAGTCTGAGTGGTTCCATAGATACATGCTCCTTTCCGGTTCCCCTGCGCAGGCAGGAGAGTATTTTTCCGAGAGTATTTTTTCTTTTCGGCTTTTGGTTCAATGATAGCGTGACACGCCGGAAAAAGCAAGGAAAAAGGTGAAAAAAGAACAATGTGAGCAATGGTGTTTCAGCAAATTCCAAAGTGTGAAAGAAATTTGTGAAAAAATAAAAAATCGTTGGCCGGATTTTCAATATTCTCCCATTTCACAAAAATTCCCCTCGCGCAATCCCACATTCTGTGGTACAATAGCCCTAAGTGGGCAGATATACAAAAAACTGCACGCCGGATTTTCTTTCGCAGGCCTTTGCCTTCGTCAGAACTCCGGCTTTGCGTTTGGTCTTATGCTGCCCTCACAAACAAGAGAAAACAGGGAGAACAGACTTATGGAAATGAAACGCGTATTACTCAAGTTAAGCGGTGAAGCCCTGGCAGGTGAGAAAAAGACAGGCTTTGACGAGGACACGGTCAAGGAAGTGGCCAGGCAGGTAAAACTGGCTGTGGATGCCGGTACAGAGGTGGGCGTTGTCATCGGAGGAGGAAACTTCTGGAGAGGACGCCAGAGCAATGCCATCGACCGCACCAAGGCAGATCAGATCGGTATGCTTGCCACTGTGATGAACTGTATTTACGTTTCCGAAATTTTCAGAAGCACGGGTATGGAAACGGAGATTCTCACGCCTTTCGCCTGTGGCTCTATGACAAAGCTCTTCTCCAAGGACAGAGCGAATAAATATTTCAGGCAGGGCAAGGTAGTGTTCTTTGCAGGCGGAACAGGCCATCCGTATTTCTCCACTGACACAGGAGTGGCTCTGAAAGCCATCGAGATGGAGGCGGACTGCATTCTTCTTGCGAAGGCCATCGACGGCGTATATGACAGCGATCCGAAGATCAACCCGAATGCGAAAAAGTATGATACAATCACCATCCAGGAGGTGATTGACAAGCAGCTGGCTGTAGTGGATCTGACGGCTTCCATCATGTGCATGGAGAACCATGTTCCCATGGCAGTGTTCAGCTTAAATGAAAAGGACGGCATTGCAAATGCGATGCAGGGGAAAATAAACGGTACAGTAGTTACCGCATAACAGGAGGATTTTTTTATGCAGGAGAAAATGAAGATATTTGAGGAAAAGATGGACAAGTCCTATGACGCGCTGCTGAATGAATTCAGCTCTATCCGCGCCGGACGTGCAAACCCCCACGTTTTGGATAAGCTGAGAGTCGACTACTATGGAGCCCCGACACCTCTTCAGCAGGTGGCTAATATCTCTGTTCCGGAGCCGAGGATGATTCAGATTCAGCCATGGGAGAAAAGCCTGGTGAAGGCCATTGAGAAGGCGATTCTCACCTCTGACCTGGGTATCAATCCCACCAACGACGGCTCTGTGATCCGCCTGATTTTCCCGGAGCTTACCGAGGAGCGCAGAAAAGAGCTGGCCAAGGATGTAAAGAAGAAGGGTGAGGGCGCAAAGGTGGCAGTCAGAAATATCCGCCGCGATGCCAACGACACCTTCAAGAAGATGGAGAAGGCCAACGAGATTTCCGAGGACGACTTATCTGATGCAGAGGAGAAGATCCAGAAGATGACAGATAAGATGATCGATAAGATTGATAAGGCTGTTGAGACTAAGACAAAAGAGATTATGACAGTTTAATATGGGGGGCAGGTTCGCCTGCCCCTTATTTGTGCTGACAGAAGAATGGATTCAGAACGAGTGAAACCTTCTGCCGGCAGATGCTTCGGGGATAAGACAGCCATCTATCTGGTGTTTTGCCCCGTTTTTGCTGGAGGTTATATATGGAAACTGATATTTCAAAACTGGTAATACCGAGACATGTTGCCCTGATCCTGGATGGAAACGGCCGATGGGCCAAAAAGAGAGGGCTTCCGCGGACTGCCGGACATAAACAGGGATGTGTGACAGTGGAGAAAACGGTTGAGGATGCAGCCAGACTAGGCATTGACTATCTGACTGTATACGGTTTTTCCACGGAAAACTGGAAGCGCTCTGTAGAAGAGGTGGGCGCCCTGATGCAGCTGTTCCGCTACTACCTGAAGCGGCTTCTGAAGATTGCCAGGGTCAACAATGTCCGGGTAAAGATGATCGGAGACAGAACAAGGTTTGATCAGGATATTATCGAAGGCATAGACAGGCTGGAAAGAGAGACAGCGGACAATACGGGCATGACCTTTGTGATTGCCGTAAATTATGGCGGCCGCGATGAGATCAGAAGAGCAGTGAAGCAGATGATGAGGGATGCTAAGAGCGGTATTCTTGATCCGGATGCGGTGACAGAGGATACGGTTGCTTCCTATTTAGATACAGCAGGAATTCCCGATCCGGATCTGTTAATCCGAACCAGCGGGGAGATCCGGCTTTCCAACTATCTGCTCTGGCAGCTGGCATACAGCGAGATTTACATTACAGACTGCCTGTGGCCGGATTTTAACCGGGAGGAATTAGTAAAAGCTATTGCCCAGTATAATACGAGAGAGAGGCGGTTTGGCGGCGCCAAATAGCGAGGGGGGAATTTGTCATGTTTACAACCAGACTTGTGAGCGGAATTGTGCTGGTGATTCTGGCAGTCCTGATCGTGGGAACTGGCGGCGCGCTTCTGTTTGCTGTGACGGCGGCGCTCTCCCTGATTGGTATGTTTGAGCTTTACCGTGTGGTGGAGATCGAGAAAAAGGCGCCGGGTATTGCGGGCTATGCAGCCGGAATTTTTTACTATGCCCTTCTTTGGTTTCACCGGGAAAACTATGTGGTGCTGATGGCGATTGCAGCTCTGATGATTTTAATGGCCATCTATGTGATTACGTTTCCCCACTACAGAACGGAGCAGGTGACAGTGGCATTTTTCGGTATTTTCTATCTGGCTGTAATGCTGTCCTACCTGTATCAGGTGCGGGCAATGACAGACGGAAAGTATCTGGTATGGCTGATCGTGCTGAGTTCCTGGGGCTGCGATACCTGCGCCTACTGTGTGGGCATGCTGTTTGGAAAACACAAGCTGACGCCTCTTTTAAGCCCGAAAAAGACGGTGGAGGGAGCTGTCGGCGGTGTCCTGGGAGCTGCCCTGCTGGGACTGATTTTCGGAGCGGTGTTTGGTTCCAGGATGGCGGAGATTGTCAATCCGCCTGCAGCCTGCGCCATCGCCTGCGCCATCTCGGCTGTGATCTCACAGATCGGAGATCTGGCTGCCTCTGCCATCAAGAGGAACCACAATGTAAAGGACTACGGCCATCTGATTCCGGGACACGGAGGCGTGCTCGACCGGTTTGACAGTATGATCTTTACCGCCCCAGCCATTTTCTTCGCCCTGACCTTTCTGGGGTAATGTCCCTGAGCGGAGGGGCGTTCAGGACGGCGGCCCGGGCGGAAGAGAAGCAGCGGAGGGAAGCAGGAGAAAGAAAGCAGGAAAAGAAAGCAGGCGGAAGAGAACAGGCAGGATAAGACCGGAGAATGCAGCCTGAGATGTATGTGGAATGAAGAAACCAGGGAAGATGAAATATACGGAGGAAGACATGAAAAAAATTGCAGTTCTGGGTTCCACCGGCTCTATTGGAACGCAGACATTAGAAGTGGTGCGCACGAATAAGGATATAGAGGTAACTGCCCTGGCGGCAGGGAGAAATGTGGAGCTTCTGGAACAGCAGATCAGGGAGTTCCGGCCCAAACTGGCCGCCGTATGGGAGGAGGAGGCAGCGGGAAGGCTGCGTGAGTCTGTGAGGGACCTGGATGTGAAGATTGTGTCCGGGATGGACGGTCTGATCGAGGTATGCACAGAACCGTCGGCTGAGATTGTGGTGACAGCCATTGTGGGAATGCTCGGAATCCGGCCCACCATCGCTGCCATGGAGGCAGGGAAGGACATTGCCCTGGCCAACAAGGAAACACTTGTGACGGCCGGACATCTGATTATGCCTCTTGCGGAAAAAATGGGAGTCAGGATCCTGCCGGTGGACAGTGAGCACAGCGCTGTGTTCCAGTGCCTGAACGGAGAGGGAGGCAGCCGGATTCACAAGATTCTTCTGACTGCATCCGGCGGACCTTTCAGAGGCAGAACCAGGGAGCAGATGAGACAGATTCAGGTGGAGGACGCGCTGAAGCATCCCAACTGGACCATGGGCAGAAAGATTACCATCGACAGCTCCACCATGGTAAATAAGGGACTTGAGGTGATGGAGGCGAAATGGCTGTTTGGCGTGACAATGGATCAGGTGCAGGTGGTCGTTCAGCCCCAGAGCGTCATCCACTCGATGGTAGAATTTGAGGACGGCGCAGTAATTGCCCAGCTTGGAACTCCGGACATGAAGCTGCCCATTCAGTATGCGCTCTACTATCCTGAGCGAAGATTCCTGCCTGGCGAAAGGTTAGATTTCACAAAATTTGGGCAGATTACCTTTGAGGCTCCCGACTATGAAAACTTCAGAGGGCTTGCCCTGGCAAGAGAGGCCGGCGTGAGGGGCGGTTCCCTTCCCACTGTGTTTAATGCTGCCAATGAGCTGGCAGTTGCCAGGTTTTTAGACAGAAAAATCAGTTATCTTGCCATCACTGACATGATAGAGGCTGCCATGAGACAGCATAAGGTGATTGACAACCCCTCCGTGGATGAAATCCTTGCGGCGGAGCAGGAAACTTACGATTATCTGAACAGCTGTAACTTTTAGGAGAAGCGGATAAGAAAATAGAATTTGAGAGAGCAGGTGATAGATTGTTGAGTTTGCTTGCAGCAATTCTGGTATTTGGCATAATTATTCTTTTCCACGAGTTTGGACATTTCCTGTTTGCAAAGCTTGGCGGCATCTGTGTCCTGGAATTTTCCCTGGGCATGGGGCCGAGGCTTTTGAGCTTCAAACGGGGCGATACCAGATATTCGCTGAAACTGCTGCCCTTTGGCGGCTCCTGCATGATGCTGGGGGAGGATGAGGATCCCGAGAGCATGAGCATGGATGAAAAGGCCCAAAAAGACATCAGGAAAAAAAGTGAGGCCCTGGCTTCTTTTGGGGAGGAACCTTCCGAGCCCCTTCAGGCTGTCCTGGAGAGCCGCAGGAATCCGTCAGAGCCGCCTGTCCGCTATGGACCGGACGGCACACCTGTCAGAGGGCTGGCCTTTCACGAGGCGTCTGTGCTGGCGCGTTTTCTGACGATTGCGGCGGGACCTGTGTTTAATTTCATCCTCGCTCTGGCCTGCGGTATCGCTGTGGTGGCCTATGCAGGCTGTCAGCCTCCGGAGATCGGAGCGGTGCAGGAGGGATCCCCTGCCGCCGAGGCGGGCCTTCAGCCGGGTGACGTAATCACGAGAATTAACGGAAAGCGGATAAACCTGTACCAGGAAGTTGCAATGCAGAACACCTTCCATCCGGGAGAGCCCATGGAACTGGAGTACAAAAGAGAGGGAGAGCTTTACCGGACAAATGTGACCCCTGCCTATTCAGAGGAGGCGGGCGGCTATCTGATGGGAATTGTAAGCGCCTATCCCAGAGCGCCTGAGTCTGTGTTTGAGGCGCTGCAGTACAGTTTCTACGAGTTTCGCTACATTATAGACTTAACCTTTAAGAGCCTTCAGATGCTGGTAACCGGCCAGGTATCCAGAGAAGATGTGGCCGGCCCGGTGGGAATCGTGGTTATGATCGATAAGACGGTGGAGGCAAGCAGCAGCTATGGCCTTCTGAATGTTCTGATGAACCTGATCAACATGAGCCTGCTGCTGAGCGCCAACCTGGGAATCATGAATCTGCTTCCCATCCCGGCCCTGGACGGAGGCCGTCTGGTGTTCATCCTGATAGAAGCCCTCCGCGGCCGCCCTGTAGATCCCGAAAAAGAAGGCATGATCCACATGGCTGGAATGGCCGTTCTGATGGTTCTGATGGTCGTGATCCTGTTTAATGACATCATAAACGTACTTTAACGGGCACCTGAGCAGCCTCTGACTCCCCATTCGGGGAGCCGGCTTGCCGGGAGGAGAGGCCGGGGCTGTTCAGGTATGCGGCCAATGCCCCATACACTTACACACACCTACACAAATCAAATGATCGGAGGAAGCCTCATATGGCATACAGAGATTCAACGAAAACAGTTCAGATCGGGAACCGCGTCATTGGCGGTGGAAATCCGATTCTGATTCAGTCCATGTGCAATACGAAAACAGAGGACGCGGCGTCCACTATCGCCCAGATTCTGGAGCTGGAGCGTGCAGGCTGCGATATTATCCGCGTGGCGGTTCCCACCATGGAGGCAGCAGAGAGCTTAAAGACTATAAAGCGCTCCATCCATATCCCCCTTGTGGCGGATATTCACTTTGACTATCGCCTGGCCATAGCGGCCATCGAGTGCGGGGCGGACAAGATCCGCATCAACCCGGGAAACATCGGTTCCGAGGAGCGGGTGCAGGCAGTGGTGGACAAGGCGAAGGAGTATGGAATTCCCATCCGCGTCGGCGTCAACAGCGGTTCCCTGGAAAAGCATCTGATAGAGAAGTACGGCGGCGTGACGGCAGAGGGAATTGTGGAGAGCGCCCTGGACAAGGTTTCCATGATTGAGCGCATGGGATATGACAATCTGGTCATCAGCATCAAGTCATCAGACGTTCTGATGTGTGTGAAGGCTCATGAGCTGATCGCGAAAAAAACCATGTACCCCCTCCATGTGGGAATCACCGAGGCCGGAACGGTGCTGTCCGGCAATATCAAGTCAGCCATCGGGCTGGGACTCATCCTGAATCAGGGGATCGGAGATACGATCCGCGTGTCTCTGACGGGAAATCCGGTGGAGGAGATCAAGTCAGCAAAGCTGATCCTGCGCACACTGGGGCTCAGAAAGGGCGGAGTGGAGGTAGTGTCATGTCCTACCTGCGGCCGCACCCAGATCGACCTCATCGGCCTGGCAAACCAGGTGGAAAATATGGTGCAGGAATATCCCCTTGATATTAAGGTAGCTGTCATGGGCTGTGTAGTCAACGGTCCCGGAGAGGCCAGGGAGGCAGACATCGGAATTGCCGGAGGAATCGGAGAGGGACTTCTCATCAAAAAGGGAGAGGTGATCCGCAAGGTTCCGGAGGAGGAGCTGCTTGGCGCCCTGAAGGGAGAGCTGGACGCCATGATGCAGAATGCAAAGAAAACAGGTGATGGGGAATGAAACCTTTTTTAGAAGTATTTCCTGACTTACATATCACGGACAATCTGCGGGAGCTTTTAGACCTGGTGGAGGTGGAGAGAGTCACCACCACCAGGGACAGAAGCTCTATTCGCATTTATATTGTAAGTCCGAGGCTGATTCACAAACAGAATATTTACGGGCTGGAAAAGGGGATCCGGGAGCAGCTGTTCCCCGGCAAGCGGGTAGCCATCAAGATTCAGGAAAAATACCGCCTTTCCGGACAGTACACGCCGGAAAAACTCCTGATGGTCTACAGGGACAGCATCCTTATGGAGCTTAAAAATTACAGCATCCTTCTCTACAGCATGTTCCGAAAGGCGGAATGTACCTTTGAGCGGGAGGACGTGATGCGCCTGACTCTGGAGGATACGATGATAGCCAGGGACAGGACGCCGGAGCTGAAGCGGATTCTGGAGAAAATTTTCGTGGAGCGCTGCGGCCTGCCCATGGAGATTGACGAGGAGTACCGGGAGCCTGCAAAGCGGGCTGTGGACCCGGTGATTGTGCCCTACCAGATGCGCCGGCAAGGCGAGGCGCCCTCAGAGCCTCTTCCCTTTGATCCGGGCTACAGCA
The DNA here is from genome assembly GCF_003480545.1 of Clostridium sp. AM29-11AC. NCBI lineage: Bacteria > Bacillati > Bacillota > Clostridia > Eubacteriales > Clostridiaceae > Clostridium > Clostridium sp. AM29-11AC. The sequence goes on along the minus strand of NZ_QUJI01000006.1, from coordinate 88,820 downwards.
CCTACCTGGACAGCATGGCTGCGGCCTCAGCGGACGGTCTGGATCTCTTCGGAGCAGACGGCCCGGAGGGCGGGCTGCCTTCCGGTGAAGACGGCAGAGCAAAGCTGCAGCCGGTAGAAGTTGAAGCAGCCGGCGGCTCAGACAGGACAGCCGGAGGAGCTTCCGGAAAGGACGCTTCCGCTTCCAGAGGAGTTTCCGGCAGCGGGAAAAAGGAGAAGAATACAGCCAAAGGCTCTTCGGGGACCTACGGAAAGAAGGAATTCAAAAAGAAGGAGTTTGCCCGCTCCGGCTACAGGAGGGCGGAGGATCCCGACGTACTTTACGGGCGCAGCTTCGACGATGATGAGCTGACAGAGATCAGCCAGATTGAGGGAGAGGTAGGAGAGGTCTGCATCCGCGGAAAGATCCTGACCACGGAGATCCGGGAGCTCAGAAGCGGCAAACGGCTCTTTATCTTTACCATTACAGACTTCACAGATACCATCGGCGTAAAGATCTTTGCAAAGGAAGAGGCTGTGGAGGATCTGAAAAAGGCTACCGCAGCCGGGCAGTTTGTGCGGCTCAAGGGAGTAGCCACCATTGACCGGTTTGACGGGGAGCTGACTCTGGGCTCCATTGTGGGCATCAAGAAGTGCGAGGATTTCACCGGAAAGCGCATGGACAACAGCCCTGTCAAGCGTGTGGAGCTTCACTGCCACACGAAGATGAGCGATATGGACGGAGTCTCAGAGGTGAAGGACATTATAAAGAGGGCCAAAAAGTGGGGGATGGATGCGATTGCCGTGACGGATCACGGCTGTGTCCAGGCCTTCCCGGACGCCAACCATGCAGTGGAAAAGGGGGACGGCTTCAAGGTCCTTTACGGCGTAGAGGGCTATCTGGTAGATGATTTAAAGCAGCTGGCAGAGGATTCCAGGGGACAGTCCTTAGACCACACCTGCGTGGTGTTCGATATCGAGACAACGGGCTTCAGCCCTCTGAAGAACAAGATTATCGAAATCGGCGCGGTAAAGGTGGAAAACGGAAAAATCGTGGACCGGTTTTCCACCTTCGTCAACCCGGAGGTGCCCATCCCCTTTGAGATCGAAAAACTCACCAGCATCAGCGACAACATGGTTCTGGGGGCGCCGAAAATCGAGGAAGTGCTTCCGAAGTTTCTGGAATTCTGCAGCGATGCGGTGATGGTGGCCCACAATGCTTCCTTTGATATGAGCTTTATCAGGCACAATGCCATGCTCCAGGGAAAAAGCTTCGAGCCCACGGTGCTGGATACGGTTTCCATGGCGCGGTTTTTGCTTCCGAACCTGAACCGTTTTAAGCTGGATACGGTGGCCAAGGAGCTGCGGATTTCCCTGGAAAACCACCACAGGGCCGTGGATGACGCCGGGGCGACGGCGGAGATCTTTGTCAAATTTGTGGAAATGCTGAAAAGCCGCGGCATTGAAAACCTGGATGAGCTGAATGAGCAGAGCCGGATGAGCGTGGAGACCATTCGGAAAATGCCCACCAACCACATCATTATTCTGGCCAAGAACGATGTGGGGCGGATCAACCTGTACCGCCTGGTTTCCGACTCGAACCTGGTTTACTATGCAAAGCGGCCGAGGATTCCAAAGAGCCAGATCCTCAAATACAGGGAAGGGCTGATTATCGGCTCAGCCTGCGAGGCCGGCGAGCTCTACCAGGCCCTGCTGCGGGGAGTGCCGGAGGCGGAGATCAATAAGATTGTCAGCTTCTACGACTACCTGGAGATCCAGCCTCTGGGAAATAATGCCTTCATGCTCAGAGACGAGAAGAGCACGGTGAAGACAGAGGAGGATTTAAAGGATCTGAACCGGAAGATCGTGGAGCTGGGAGAGCGGTTCAACAAGCCGGTCTGCGCCACCTGCGACGTGCATTTTCTCGACCCGGAGGATGAGGTCTACCGCCGGATTATCATGGCTGGAAAGGGCTTCAAGGACTGCGATGACCAGGCACCTCTCTATCTTCGCACCACCGAGGAGATGCTGAGGGAATTTGAATACCTGGGAAGCGACAAGGCTGAGGAGGTGGTGATCACCAATACGAGAAAAATCGCCGCTATGTGTGAGCGGATCTCGCCGGTCAGGCCGGACAAATGCCCGCCGGTTATCCCGAACTCCGATGAAATGCTCCGGAACATCTGCTACAACAGGGCCCATGAGATGTACGGGGAGGAGCTCCCGAAGATCGTGGTGGAGCGTCTGGAGAGGGAGCTGAACTCCATTATCTCCAACGGCTTTGCGGTGATGTATATCATCGCCCAGAAGCTGGTGTGGAAGTCCAATGAGGACGGCTATCTGGTGGGCTCGAGAGGTTCTGTGGGATCCTCCTTCGTGGCTACTATGTCGGGTATCACAGAGGTAAATCCTCTGAGTCCTCACTATTACTGTACAAACTGCCATTTCTACGACTTTGACTCTGAGGAGGTGAAGAAGTTTTCCGGAATGGCAGGGTGTGATATGCCGGACAGACTCTGTCCTGTCTGCGGAAAGCCTTTAAAGAAGGACGGGTTTGATATTCCCTTCGAGACCTTCCTGGGATTTAAGGGGGACAAGGAGCCGGATATCGACCTGAACTTTTCAGGAGAATACCAGAGCCGCGCCCACGATTACACGGAGGTAATCTTCGGAAAAGGGCAGACCTTCCGGGCGGGAACCATCGGAACCCTGGCGGACAAAACGGCCTTCGGCTATGTGAAAAAGTATTACGAGGAGAGGGGACAGCGAAAGAGAGCCTGCGAGATCAACCGCATTGTCACCGGCTGCGTGGGAGTCAGGAGAACGACGGGACAGCACCCGGGAGGAATCATCGTGCTTCCCCACGGGGAGGTGATCTACTCCTTCACCCCTGTACAGCACCCGGCAGATGACATGACCTCAAAGACGATCACCACCCACTTTGACTACCATTCCATTGACCACAACCTGCTGAAGCTGGATATTCTCGGACACGATGATCCCACCATGATCCGTATGCTTCAGGATCTGACAGGCCTGGATCCCGTCAGGGATATTCCCCTTGACTGTAAGGAGGTCATGAGCCTCTTCCAGAGCACGGAAGCTCTGGGAATCACGCCGGACGACATCGGCGGCTGCCCTCTGGGGGCCCTCGGTGTGCCGGAGTTTGGAACGGACTTTGCCATGCAGATGCTCCTTGACACAAAGCCCAAATACTTTTCCGACCTGGTGCGGATTGCAGGTCTGGCCCACGGAACCGATGTGTGGTTAGGCAATGCCCAGACTCTGATCCAGGAGGGAAAGGCAACCATTCAGACTGCCATCTGTACCAGAGATGACATCATGGTCTACCTGATCAGCAGGGGCCTGGAGGAGGGACTGTCCTTCACCATCATGGAGAGTGTGCGAAAGGGCAAGGGCCTGAAGCCTGAGTGGGAGGAGGAGATGACAGCCCACGGCGTGCCGGACTGGTATATCTGGTCCTGCAAAAAGATCAAATACATGTTCCCGAAGGCCCATGCGGCAGCCTACGTTATGATGGCATGGCGCATCGCCTACTGCAAGGTGTTTTATCCTCTTGCCTACTATGCGGCCTTCTTCAGCATCCGCGCCAGCGGCTTTTCCTATGAGCTGATGTGTCAGGGAAGGGAGAAGCTGGAGTACCATCTGGCTGACTACAAAAAGCGGCTGGATACCCTGTCGAAAAAGGAGCAGGATACCCTGAGGGATATGAGGATTGTCCAGGAGATGTATGCCAGGGGCTTTGAGTTTATGCCCATCGATATTTACAGGGCCAGCGCCAGAAACTTCCAGATTATCGACGGAAAGCTAATGCCGTCCCTGAGCAGCATTGACGGGCTGGGGGAGAAGGCGGCGGACGGAATTGTGTTCGCGGCGGAGGACGGCCCGTTCCTGTCCAAGGAGGACTTTATCAACCGCTCGAAGGTGACGAAGACAGTGGCCGATCTGATGGCCGATCTGGGGCTTCTTAAGGGGCTTCCGGAGAGCAATCAGCTCTCTCTGTTTGATCTGGCTTTATAGAGATTACAGGCAGCAGGCGAAACTATAATTGAGAAGATAAAGGGGAGGATTTACCGTGAAATACGATTTTGAAACAGTGTTGGACCGCTACGACAATGGCTCCGTCAAGTGGAACCTGATGAAAAAGAAAAAGCCTCAGGTGGAAAGGGGGATTGTCCCCTTTTCCATAGCAGATATGGAGTTCAAAAATCCGCCGGAGATTGTGGAGGCGTTAAAGGACTGTCTCGACCAGGGAGTGCTTGGCTACCAGACGGCGGAGCCCTCCTGGTACGAGGCGGTTACGGGATGGACCAGGAGAAGGTACGGCTGGGAGACAAGGCCGGAGTGGTTCTACACGACGCCGGGGATCGTCAACGCCCTCTATCACGGGGTAGCTGCCTTTACGGAGGAGGAAGACGGGGTCATCGTCATGCCTCCGGTCTACTATCCGTTCTATAAGGCAGTGGAGGAAAACGGGCGCAGGATGGTCAGATGTCCGCTGATTGAGGGGGAAAACCTCCACTACTCCATTGACTGCGAAAAGCTGGAGGAGCTGGCGTCAAAGCCGGAAAACCGCCTCCTGATCCTGTGCAATCCCCACAATCCGGTGGGACGGGTGTGGACAAGGGAGGAGCTTATGGAGGTGAGCCGCATCTGCCTGAAGCACCAGGTGTTCGTCATCTCCGATGAGATCCACTGCGATCTGATCATGCCCGGAAATACCTTTACCTCCTTCGCCTCCCTCTCGGAGGAGACAGAAAAAAATACCATGACCTGCATGGCCCCCAGCAAGACCTTTAACCTGGCAGGACTTCAGGCCTCCTGCGTGATCATCCCGGATCAGGAGAGGAGAAGAAGGCTGAAGGCACAGATGGCAAAGGTTTCCTTTGAGGGCAGGGTCAATGCCCTGGGCTACAAGGCCATGGAGGCAGCCTACACGAAGTGCGATGCCTGGCTCGACGAGGCTATCCAGGTGATCTGGGAGAACCACCGGACCTTAAAGCAGTTTATGGAGGAGCGCCTGCCTGAAATCCGCACAGCCAAGCTTCAGGGAACCTATCTTCAGTGGATGGACCTTCGGGCCCTCGGATGGACGCCGGAAAGACAGGAGGAGATTATGACAGAGGCGGACCTGTTTTTTGACGAGGGGATCCTGTTCGGACCTGAGGGAAAGGGCTTTGAGCGCATGAATCTGGCCTGCCCCAAATCTGTACTGCTTGACGCCCTGTCCCGCCTGGAAAAAGCAGTCCGCCAAAATGCCTGACGGACTGCCTACGGAAGGCTGGTCTGCTCTGTATGTTTCTGCCTCTCTGCCTCCCGCGGTTGAATTTTTTTCGATAGTTCAGTAAAATGTATCTAAATAAGGAGGGAATACCAATGAAAAATGCAGACATAAGCTCTCCAAATACGGCAGATACGCTTCTGATTATAGATGATGTGGAGATGAACCGGGCCATTCTGGCGGAAATTTTCAGAGACTCCTACCGGATTGAGGAGGCGGAGAACGGAAGAGAGGCTCTTGCGATATTAGCGGATCACGCAGAGCGCATCTGTGCTGTCCTTCTGGATGTGATTATGCCGGAGCTGGACGGCATCGGGCTTTTAAGGATTATGAAGGAGATGAATCTTTTAGAGCACATGCCTGTCTTTCTGGTGACGGCAGAAACCGGCGACGAGGTGACGCGGGAGGCCTACGCTCTGGGAGTCATGGATGTGATCGGAAAGCCTGTAGTGCCCCACATCGTCACACGGCGTGTCAATTCCATCATCGAGCTGTTTCAGGCCAGAAAGCGCCTTGGAAATGTGGTGGAACGCCAGCGTGAGGAACTTTTTGAGCAGACAAAGAAGATGTACCGGATGAGCGTGGGAATGGTGGAATCCCTCTCGACGGCTATCGAGTTCAGAAGTGATGAGTCCGGGGAGCATGTGCGCAGAATCCATGACATTACGGACTTTCTTCTGCGGAATACCAGGTTCGGGGACGGGCTTTCAGAGAATGAGATAGAGCTGATTGCCCTGGCGGCCATTATGCACGATGTGGGAAAGATTGCCATTCCCGATGCCATATTAAAAAAGCCTGGCCGCTTTACGCCAGAGGAGTTTGAGATAATGAAGACTCATACCATTCAGGGAGGCCGTCTGCTTGCCAAGATTCCGCAGATGAAGGAGCACGAATCCTATTCCTACGCCTACGATATTGCACTTCATCATCACGAGCGGTGGGACGGACGAGGATATCCGGACGGTCTGAAGGGGGATGAGATCTCCGTATGGTCTCAGGTGGTCTCCCTGGCAGATGTCTATGACGCGCTGATCAGCAAACGGTGCTATAGGGATGCCTGCAGCTGTGATGAGGCGGTCAGGATGATTGTAAACGAAGAGTGCGGGGTGTTCAATCCGGAGCTGATAGACAGCTTCCTTCAGGTGGAGGGAGAGCTGCGCAGGATGTATCAGGAGAAAATAAACCAGAATGTCTGAAGGGAGGTGTACCGATGGAAAAAGACAGGTATGACAGACTGACGGCAGCCGGAATCCAGGTGGAAGAGGCGCTGGGCCGTTTTATGAATAACGAGATGCTTTTCAACCGCTTTCTGGAAAAATTTGCAGACGATGCCAATTACAGCCTGCTGAAGACTGCCATGGCAGAGGGAGACGCCAAAGGCGCTTTCGAGGCCGCTCACACTTTAAAGGGGGTGGCTGGGAATCTCTCCCTTGAGCGCCTGTACCGTGCAGTGGAGAAGCAGACAGAGTTCCTCAGAGATGGCAGGATGGACCAGGCTTCGGCGGTGATGCCCGAGGTGGATGCTGCCTACGCTGAAGTGACAGCTGCGCTGAAAAAATAGCATGAAAAGCGGGAAGGCAGGATCAGGACATACCCCGTGGACGAAAGGGAAGTTTGTTCGCGCGGGAGGAAGCCTGATCCTGCCGTTTTTATGCAAAATCTCTTGACCTTGCAGTTGGTATATCCTTTATAATTTCTGTAAGAAAAGAGAAGCATGCACGGCAGAAGAGAGAAAAGAACCAGGAGGCAAGCGAACCAGGAGAGGAGTGAGGATATGGGCGGCAGAAACGAGATGGGGATAAAAGAGATGGAAAAACAGACGGGTATCAGCAGTCAGAATATCCGGTACTATGAAAAGCAGGGCCTTCTTTCGCCAAAGCGAAATCCGGAAAACGGCTACCGGATATATGGGGAGGAGGAGGCAGAACAGCTAAAAAGGATCAAACTGTTTCGGAAGCTGGATATGCCTATTGAAGATATCAGAAGAATGCTCATCAGGGAACAGAGCCTGCAGGAGGCCCTGACAGCCCAGAAAAAGAGGCAGGAGAAGGAGAAGAAGCATCTGGAGGCTGTGCTGAAATTTTATGGTAGGATCCGGGAGACTGAGCTGGATGAGCTTCAGGCGGAGAAATATCTGAACGAGATGGAGGAACTGGAGAGGGGAGGATCTGTTTTCGTGGATTTTGCAGAGGATTTCATTGCCGTGGCCAGGGCACAGGCCAAGCGGGAATTTTCCTTCAGGCCTGACACGATGTGCATGAACAGCCGGGAGTTTACGGATGCCCTGTGCCAGTATGCCAGAGAAAATGACGAGGATCTGGTCATTACGAAAGAAGGGATGTACCCGGAGTTTACACTAAACGGGATCGAGTACACCGCCTATCGCCGTTTCAGCCGGTGGGGAGCGGTCATATGCTGTACCATGAAGCATCCAGAGGAGGCTGGCGACGGGGCAGTGCCGGCAAAAAGGAGAGGGCTTATGCGGCTTGCGGTGAAGTGGATGGTTCCGCTGCTCATACTGGCGGCGGTTATTCTGCCCAGAATGAAAAAGATAGAGGATCTGCTGTTTCTGCTTCCGTTTGGAGCTGTTTTTCTGGTGCTGCTGTGGTTTTCCTATGGGAATTTCAGGGAGAGGAAGGGATGAGGGAGAGATACTCCTTCCTCTCCAGATAAGACTCTGATGCAGAGTAAAAAGCAGGACAAAATCCACAGAAGGATGGGATAATGACAGATTTTAAGGACAATTTATCCGATAATCATTAAAAAAATATAAACAAAAAATAAAATATCTATTGACTAATCGTCTGATTTTTGGTAAAATTTAGGAAAGTTAATAAGCTATGGATTGTTACTGGTAAGCAGGCAAAACCAATTTTGATGAGGAAGGGAGCGGTGCAGTGTTCCGCAGGGAACTTCATTTTCAAGGTTGGTTTTTTATTTTGCCTGAAGAGGAAGCATGATTTATGAAAATCGACAAAATCATTAACAATAATATTGTCAGCGCTCTGGATGCAGACGGGAAGGAAGTCATAGTTATGGGAAGGGGCCTGGGCTTTGGAATGAAAGCCGGAAGGGAGATTCCCCAGGCAAAGATAGAAAAGATATTCCGCCTGGACAGCCAGAACAGCATGGATCGGTTTAAGGAGCTTCTCTCCAACCTGCCTTTAGAGCATATCCAGGTTTCCAGTGAGATTATAAGCTATGCAAAGACTGTGCTGAACAGAAGCCTGAATCAGAATATTTACATTACCCTGACGGATCACATCAATTTTGCTGTTGAGAGATTTCGGCAGAAGATCCGGTTTTCCAATCCGCTTCTTAACGAGATCAGAGCCTTTTACAAGGAAGAGTATCTGATAGGAGAGTATGCAGTTGCTCTTATTGAGCGCCGGGTGGGAGTCAGGCTTCCTGTAGATGAGGCTGGGTTTATCGCTCTCCATGTGGTAACAGCAGAGTATAACACAGCCATGAGAGAGACGATTGACATTACGAACCTGATACAGAAGGTGGTGAAAATCGTAACAGAGTATTTTGGGATGAGCCTGGATGAAACCTCTCTGAACTACCAGCGGTTTGTCACTCACCTGAGATTTCTGGCTCAGAGGATTGTGGCAGGAGAGCTGTTAGACAGCGGAAGTCCTGAATTTAACCGCCTCATTTCAGAGATGTACCCGGAAGAATATGAATGCAGCTTAAAGCTCAGAGAATATATAAAGGATACATACAGCCATGATGTGACGGAGGAAGAGACCGCATATCTGGCTGTCCATATCAGAAGAATCAGAACCTAGAGTCAGCTGAAGAAAGAGAGGTAGTTTGATGTTTTCACTGAAAAAGATGTTTGGAGGCAAAGACGATAAGAAAGTGATTTTAGCGCCGGTGGAGGGAAAGGCAGTTTCCCTGAAAGAGGTAAATGATCCCACCTTCAGCCAGGAAATTCTCGGAAAGGGAGTTGCTGTCATCCCCTCCAAGGGACGGGTGGTTGCTCCGGCGGACGGAGTGGTAAGCGTATTTTTTGAGACAAAACATGCGGTCAGCATCACCGCAGACAACGGTGCCGAGATTATTGTTCATGTGGGTCTTGACACAGTAAATTTAAAGGGAGAGCACTATACGGCCCACAAGAAACAGGGAGATAAGGTGAAGGCAGGAGAGCTGCTTTTAGAGTTTGACATGGAGGCCATCAAGGCGGCAGGATACGATGTGATCACTCCCGTGATTATCTGCAACACGCCGGATTATCCGAACATGGTATGCCATACGGGAATGGATGTGAAGGAGCTGGATCCGATCATCGAGCTGTAGGCAGAGGCTGCCGGAAGCGGACAGGAGAGCAGATGAGATGAAAACACTGACTGTCAGGATAAGAGTTCCCGAGGGACTTCACGTAAAACCGGCCTCGAAGATATTCATGGAAGCGAGAAAGTACGGCTGCCGGATTACAGCCTTTGGGTCTGAGCGGCAGGCAGACTGCAAAAACATCATGGAACTTCTGAGTCTGGAAGCCGCTTTCGGGGAAGAACTCCGGTTTGAATTTGACGGAGCAGGTGAAGAAAAAGCAAGAGAAGCCTTTAAGCTTCTCCTGAGAGAAACATGATTTGTTCCTGCCAAGGGGGCAGGTTCAGATAAAAACATCGCCGGAAGGCGAAATAAAGGAAAGGGGTTCATTATTTATGGTAATGAAGTTTTTACAGAAACTGGGAAAATCCCTGATGCTCCCGGTTGCATGTCTTCCTGTCTGTGGTATTCTGATGGGAATCGGCTACTTCCTCTGCCCGAATTCTATGCAGGGTGGAGAAATTACAGGCGCGCTGCCAATTATCGGTTTCTTCCTGGTGAAGGCCGGAGGCGCCCTGATCGACAACATGTCCTGGCTGTTCGCAGTAGGCGTTGCAGTGGGCATGTCTGATGACAACGACGGTACGGCAGGTCTGTCAGGTCTGGTATCCTGGCTGATGATGACCAAGCTCTTAAATCCGGCAGTTGTCGCAACCTTAACAGGCGTTGCAGCCGATGCGGTAGACTTATCCTACAGCAAGATCGAGACACAGTTTATCGGTATTCTGGCAGGTATTATCGGTGCAATGTGCTACAACCGCTTTAAGTCCACAAAGCTTCCGGACTGGCTGTCCTTCTTCTCCGGAAAGCGCAGCGTTGCCATTGTAACAGCGCTTGTTTCCATTATCGTGGCAGCAGTTCTGTTCTTTGTATGGCCGGTTGTATTCGGTGCCCTGGTAGCTCTCGGTGAGGGAATCATGAGCCTGGACGCAGTAGGTGCAGGTATCTACGCATTCTTCAACCGTCTGCTGATCCCATTCGGTCTGCACCACGCCCTGAACAATGTATTCTGGTTTGATACCATCGGTATCGGTGACCTGACTCACTTCTGGGCAGGCGAGACATCTGCAGATGTGACATGGAGCCTTGGTATGTACATGGCAGGATTCTTCCCATGTATGATGTTTGGTATCCCTGGTGCAGCTCTGGCCATGGTTCACTGCGCAAAGAAGGAAAAGAAGAAACTGGCTATCGGTCTTGTAGGTTCTGCAGCTATCGCAGCCTTTGTCTGCGGTGTTACTGAGCCGTTCGAGTTCGCATTCATGTTCTTAGCTCCAGGCCTTTACCTGGTATATGCCCTGTTATATGGTATTTTTGCAGGCATCACAGTTGCTCTGGGATTCCGTGCAGGATTCTCCTTCTCTGCAGGTCTTACAGACCTTATTTTCTCCGCACAGCTTCCGGCTGCAGCGAAGACACTGCTGATTATTCCGCTGGGAATTGCGGCATTTATCGTATTCTATCTGGTATTCCGCGTTGTCATTACGAAGTTTGATTTAAAGACTCCGGGACGCGAGGATGACGATACAGAGAGCGAGAAGAGCGTAAGCCTTGCCAATAACAACTACACAGAGGTAGCTTCTATCATCCTTGAGGGACTTGGAGGGGCTTCCAACGTGACTTCCGTTGACAACTGCATCACACGTCTTCGTCTCGAAGTAAAGGATCAGGCTCTTGTCAATGAGAAGAAGATCAAATCTGCAGGTGTTGCAGGTGTAATCCGTCCTGGAAAGAACAGTGTTCAGGTTATTGTCGGAACACAGGTTCAGTTCGTTGCAGATGAGTTTAAGAAGATCTGCAAATAGGAAATATGCAGCTGAAAATTCGTAAACAGTGGAGATAGTGTCTATCGGGAAAGAAGACGTACGACGGTACATAGTGAAATCCTGAGGCTGTATAAAGGCCAGTGACACCGTCTCTTAAAGCGCCGTACTCTGCCGGAATAATCCGGGAGAGTACGGCGCTTTTATCATCAGGGAGGGAAAGAAAAGCGATATAATTTTACATCCCAATGGTTTCAGATTGCATTTTCCCTCATCTCCATCTATAATGATAAAAGCACCCGCAGGATGGATAGGGAGAAAATGGAGGAAATTACAGATGATATTAGCTATTGACGTGGGAAATACAAATATTGTTGTCGGATGCATTGACAGGGAAAAATGCCATTTTATTGAGCGGCTTTCCACTGTGAGGACGAAGACGGAGCTGGAATATGCCATTGATATAAAGAGCGTTCTGGACATCTATCATGTCCACCCGGCTGAGATAGAGGGGGGAATTATCTCCTCCGTAGTTCCGCAGATTACGGTGAATATTAAGCGGGCTGCCGAGAAAATTCTGAAAAAAGAGACTCTCGTGATCGGGTCCGGCATCAAGACAGGACTGAATATCCGGATTGACGATCCGGCCCAGCTGGGAGCAGATTTGGTGGCAGATTCTGTTGCCGGAATAGCAGAGTATCCCCTTCCTCTTGCAATTTTTGATATGGGCACAGCAAATACGGTCTGCGTGATCGATGGGCAGAAACGGTATCTGGGAGGGATGATCTATCCGGGACTCGGCGTTTCTCTTGACTCATTGACCTCTCATGCGTCACAGCTTGGAGGAATCAGCCTGGAAGCGCCGCCTGAGCGGGTGATCGGAAGAAATACCATCGACTGTATGAAGAGCGGGGTGATCTACAGCGCAGCGGCGGCCATGGATGGGATTATAGACCGGATAGAGGAGGAACTGGGAGAGAAGGTGACGGTTGTAGCTACCGGCGGCCTGGCAAGGAGAATTGTTCCCCACTGCAGGCGGGAGATTATCCTGGATGATGATCTGCTCCTGAAGGGCCTTCAGATTCTCTATGAAAAGAATAAACGCTAGTCTCATAAACTTAGGCGATGAACATTTGATGACCAGAAGGAGAGAAGGAATGCCTGATATTATAGAAATAAAGGACTTGGAGGCCCCTGAGCTGGATGTATATGCGAGAATTCCTGAGGGACAGCTGCTTCACCTTTATGAACCGGAACCGGGAATCTTTATTGCAGAAAGCCCAAAGGTAATCGAGCGGGCGCTGGATGCCGGATATGAGCCGATTTCCCTTCTGATGGAAACAAAGCATGTGGAAGGACAGGGGAGGGAGGTGATTGCCCGCTGCGGTCATATCCCTGTTTATACGGCACAGTTTGATGTGCTGACCAGACTTACGGGCTTTCAGCTCACACGCGGTGTCCTGTGCGCCATGCGGAGAAAACGGATGCCGGAGGCCTGCAGCATCTGCGCCGGAGCCAGGCGGATTGTGGTTCTGGAAAATGTGATGAATCCCACGAATGTGGGGGCGATTTTCCGCTCTGCAGCTGCCCTTGGCATGGATGCAGTGCTTCTGACGCCCGGGTGCAGCGATCCGCTGTACCGGAGAGCTGTCAGGGTGAGCATGGGAACAGTGTTTCAGATCCCGTGGACCTTTTTTGACGGAAAGAAGGTAAAATGGCCGGAGAACGGGCAGGAGCTTCTGAGAGAGATGGGCTTTAAGACAGCGGCCATGGCTCTGAGCGACGATTCAGTCAGCATTGACGAGCCGGCACTCAGAAGAGAGGAAAAGCTGGCTGTTATCATGGGCACAGAGGGAGAAGGCCTGTGCGCCCAGACCATCAGGGAAAGCGATTATGTGGTGCGTATTCCCATGTCTCACGGCGTGGATTCCCTGAACGTGGCGGCTGCCAGCGCGGTAGCCTTCTGGCAGCTGGGAAGATGACGGAAAAGGAAAGGCTTATCAGGGATGAACAGCTGTAATTGGATGCATTTACTGAAAGAAAATGTTGATTTATCAGACAATCTCTAGTATAGTAATTACAGGTTTATCAGGTGAAAGAAGGGATTTAAGATGATTCGAATAGCAGTAGATGCTATGGGAGGAGACAATGCGCCGGCGGAGCTTGTGGCAGGTGCTGTGGAGGCAGTCAGAGAAAAGAGCGAGATAAAAGTGCTTCTCATCGGCCAGGAAGAGGCTGTGAACAGGGAGCTTTCAAAGTATACATATAATAAGGAACAGATAGAGGTTATCGGAGCTTCTGAGGTGATTGCCACAGAGGAGCCTCCGGTAAACGCCATCAGGACAAAAAAGGATTCCTCTCTGGTAGTGGGAATGAATATGGTGCGCCGCAAAGAGGCAGATGCCCTTGTATCTGCGGGAAGCACGGGAGCCATCCTGGTAGGCGGACAGGTCCTGGTGGGCCGGATCAAGGGAGTGGAGCGGCCTCCGTTAGCTGTCCTGATCCCCACGGAGAGGGGAGTATCCCTGCTTTTAGACGGCGGGGCGAATGTGGATGCAAGGCCTTCCCACCTGGTTCAGTTTGCAAAGATGGGTTCTATCTATATGGAGCATGTGATGGGAGTCAAGAGTCCCAGCGTTGCCATTGTAAACATTGGAGCGGAGGAGGAGAAGGGAAATGCTCTTGTGAAGGAAACCTTTCCTCTCTTAAAGGAATGCGGGGACATCCGCTTTACAGGCAGCATTGAGGCCAGAGAGATTCCTCACGGCGGAGCAGATGTGATTGTGGCTGAGGCCTTTGTGGGGAATGTAATCCTGAAGCTTTACGAGGGAGTGGGTGCCACCCTTCTTTCCAAGGTAAAGGAAGGAATGATGACGAGCCTTCGCTCAAAGATTGGGGCTCTGCTTGTAAAGCCTGCCTTAAAAGCGACCTTAAAGGATTTCGACGCCAGCCGCTTCGGCGGAGCGCCGCTTCTGGGACTTAAGGGTCTGGTTGTAAAAACCCATGGAAGCTCCAAGCGGACAGAGGTGAAAAATTCCATTATCCAGTGCCTTACCTTCACAGAGCAGAGGATAAATGAAAAAATCTTTGAAAGTCTGAAGGAGACAAAAGAAAATGCTTGATCTGCCGCAGGACAGTGTGTAAAATATACGCGAAGAAAAAGGGAAGGCAGGAAGGAAAACGATGGAATTTGAAAAATTGCAGAGCATTATCGCCGAAGTGCTGAATGCAGAGCCTGAGGAGATTAAAGCCTCCGCTTCGTTTGTGGATGACCTGGGAGCGGATTCCCTGGACATTTTTCAGATTGTGATGGGGATTGAGGAGGAGTTTGACATCGAGATCCCCGCAGATGCGGCAGAGAGAATTGCCACAGTGGGAGATGCGGCGCAGCAGATTCGGAATGCGTTAAATTAATACCATCTTAAAAGGAGCAGCTCTGGCGACGGGGCTGCTCCCATCATATAGAACCTGTTGACGGACAGGAACAGGAGGAAGTTATGCCAAGAGAACACTTTAGGGAGCTGGAGGATAAAATCCATTACTGCTTTAAGGATAAATCACTGATTGAGCTGGCCATGAGCCACAGTTCCTACGCCAATGAGAAGCATTTGGGAAAGCTGGGCTGCAACGAACGGCTGGAATTTCTGGGGGACGCTGTTCTGGAGATCGTGTCCAGCGATTTTCTTTTTCACCGATTCCCGGATATGCCGGAGGGAGACCTGACCAAGACCAGGGCCAGCATGGTCTGCGAGCCGACCCTGGCCTACTGTGCCGAGCAGATCGGTCTGGGGGGCTATCTGCTTTTGGGGAAAGGCGAGGATGCTACGGGAGGAAGGACGAGAAATTCTGTGGTTTCAGACGCCATGGAGGCCCTGATCGGCGCCATCTACCTGGACGGCGGCTTTTCCTGTGCGAAGGAGTTTATATTAAATTATGTCTTAAATGATATGGAGCATAAAAAGCTCTTCTATGACAGCAAGACCATTCTCCAGGAAATGGTGCAGGCGAGGGGAACAGAGCTTCTGTCCTATGAGCTTCTGAAAGAGGAGGGGCCGGATCACAATAAGACGTTTGAGGTGGCTGCCCTGATCGGAGAACGGGAAGTCAGCCGAGGGGCCGGCCGCACAAAAAAGGCTGCAGAGCAGATGGCTGCCTACCAGGCTATTTTAAAGCTGAAGCGAGAGGCTGGGGAAGGAATCTAAGGTAGCGTATGTATTTAAAGAGCATTGAAATTCAGGGATTCAAGTCGTTTGCCAATAAAATCCTTTTTGAATTCCACAACGGGATCACCGGCATCGTGGGCCCAAACGGAAGCGGGAAGAGCAATGTGGCGGACGCAGTGCGGTGGGTGCTTGGAGAGCAGAGGGCAAAACAGCTTCGCGGCGGAACCATGCAGGATGTCATCTTCTCGGGAACCGAGATACGAAGGCCCCAGGGATTTGCCTATGTGGCGATCACCCTTGATAACTCTGATCACAGGCTGCCCATATCCTATGACCAGGTGACGGTGTCCAGACGTCTGTACCGTTCCGGCGAGAGCGAATACCGGATTAACGGCAGTGCCTGCCGCCTGAAGGATATCCAGGAACTCTTCTATGATACGGGTATCGGCAAGGAAGGATATTCCATTATCGGGCAGGGACAGATCGACCGGATTTTGAGCGGCAGGCCGGAAGAGCGCAGGGAGCTGTTCGACGAGGCTGCAGGAATCGTCAAATTTAAGAGGAGAAAGCTTATCGCCCAGAGAAAGCTCATGGATGAGGAGCAGAATCTGGTCAGAGTAAGTGATATTCTCTCAGAGCTGGAGAAACGGGTGGGGCCTCTGAAGGCCCAGTCAGAGGCGGCAAAGGAGTACCTGCGGCTCAGAGAGGAGCTGAAAGGCGAGGATGCCAACCTGTTTTTACTGGAGCATAAGGCTTTGAATCTGCAGCTGAAGGAGCTGGAGGATAAGAAGCAGATAGTAAACGGAGATCTGGAGGATGCGAAGGAGAGTGCTGAAAAGCTCAAGCTGGATTATGAACGCCTGGAAAAAGAGGCAGAGGCTGTGGAGGAACAGCTTGCTGCAGGCAGAGAACAGCTTTCCAGAGCCGGTGTGATGAGGGAGAGCCTGGAGGGCCAGATTGCGGTCCTGGAGGAGCAGATCAACTCAGAGCGGATGAACGAGGAACACATTAAGAGCAGGTCTGCTGCGATCCTGGTAGAGCTTTCAGAAAAGGCTTCCCAGAGGGCTGAGTATGAAAAGCAGAAGGAAGAAGCCGGAAGGCAGGTTCAGGAAGCCGAAGCTGCCCTGAAAAGCGCTCAGAGCGAGCTGGAGGAATGGGAAAAACGCCTTCTTTCCATTTCCGGAGAGTCAGAGGCGGCAAAGGCTGTGATCATAAACGCCCTCAATGAGAAGGCCGGTCTTGCCGCCAGGAGCCAGCGCTATGAAACCATGCTGGAGCAGGTGGATGTGCGCCGCTCAGAGGTGATGCAGAAGCTCCTGCGATTTAAGAGCGACGAATCTGTTCAGGAGGAAGAGCTGAAAAAGGAGGAGGCCGTTCTCGCCGGAGTGGAGGAGGAGCTTGCCGCTCTCATCAGCCAGGAGGAGGCCAACGCCTGCCGTCTGACTGAGGCGGAGGATGAGGGTGCAGAGCTTGCAAGAAGGCTGAGCGCAGAGCAGCAGAAATACCACACCAGCCACACGAAGCTGGAATCCCTGCGAAATTTAGCAGAGCGGTATGAGGGTTATGGCACGAGCATCCGCCGCGTAATGGAACAGAAAAACAGAGTAAAGGGAATTCACGGCGTGGTAGCGGACCTGATTGCCACATCGAAACGATATGAGACAGCTATTGAGACGGCCCTCGGGGGAAGTATCCAGAACATTGTCACTGACCGGGAGGAGACAGCCAAGGAGCTGATTGAATATCTGAAGAAAAACAGGTTCGGGCGGGCCACCTTTCTCCCTCTGACAGGAATCAGCGACAGAGGGGGCTTTACCCAGGAGAAGGCCCTGAGAGAACCCGGGGTTTTGGGGCTTGCCAGCGACCTGGTGGAAGTGAAGGACGAATACCAGGCACTTTCCAGGTACCTGTTAGGCCGTGTCGTTGTGGTAGATGGAATCGACAACGCCATTGCCCTGGCGAGAAAATTCAGGCATACGCTGCGGATTGTAACTCTGGAGGGGGAGCTTTTCAGCGCCGGAGGCTCTATGACAGGAGGTTCCTTTAAAAACAGCAGCAATCTTCTGGGACGCCAGAGGGAAATTGCAGAACTGGAAACAGCCTGCCGCTCTGCCCTGGAGGCGGTGGAGGAGCTCCATAAGTCCATAGCGGCCAACGAGGCTCTGCAGATCCAGTTTAAGGAGGAGGCAGAGCGCCTGAGGGGAGAAAAGCAGGAGGCCTTTCTCAGAAAAAATACCTCTGAGCTCAATCTTGAGCGGCTGGAGGGAAAAAGGCAGGAGATAGCGGAATCCTCCTCTGATCTGGTCATGGAGAGCCGCGAGCTGGAATTTCAGCTCCGGGAGATCAGAGAGAATACGGAAAAACTGTCAGAGGAGATGAGAAAGCTGGAGACCCTGCACGATGAGAAAACAGAGCTGGCAAATCGCCTGTCAGAAGAGCTTTCGAGAGCCCAGGAGAGCCGTGAGGCTGCGGCTGGCCGTCTTTCGGAGGCCCAGCTTTCGGAGGCGAATGTCCGGCAGCAGGACAGCTTTATCTCAGAAAATATCAGACGGCTGAAGAACGAGGAGGAGAGGCTCTGCGCCGAGCAGAGAGAGCTTGACAGCGGCAGCGGCAAGAGTGCTGAGGCGGTGGAGGAGAAAAAACGCCAGATTGACAGCATCAGAAAGCAGATCGGGGAGCAGGAGAAGGACACCGCGGCCATCCGGGAGAGCCTGTCGGAGCAGACAGCCAGAAAGGAGGAGCTGCTGGCAGGTCAGAAAGCCTTTTTTAAGAGCAGGGAGGAGCTGTCCGGCCGAATCAGCAGCCTGGACAGGGAGATGTTCCGCCTGGAAGGGCAGAGGGAGAGAGCTGCCGAGCGGATAGAGTCCAGAATCTCCTATATGTGGGACGAGTATGAACTGACTTACTCGGGAGCCTGCAGCCTGGCAAAGGAGGAGCCGGAGACTATCCCTGAAATCCACAGAAGCATTGACCGGCTGAAGGGAGAGATAAAAGCCCTCGGCTCTGTCAATGTCAATGCCATCGAGGATTACAGGGAGGTGTCAGAGCGGTATGAGTTCCTGAACACTCAGCATCAGGATCTGGTGACAGCCAGAGAAACGCTCCTCAAGATTATCGAGGAACTGGATACGGGAATGCGTCTCCAGTTTGAGGAAAAGTTTGCACAGATCCGTCTGGAATTTGACAAGGTGTTTAAGGAACTGTTCGGCGGAGGCCACGGAACCCTGGTTCTCCAGGAGGATGAGGACATTCTGGAGGCGGGAATCCAGATCATTTCCCAGCCGCCGGGCAAGAAACTGCAGAACATGATGCAGCTTTCCGGCGGAGAGAAGGCGCTCACTGCCATCGCTCTTCTCTTTGCCATTCAGAATCTGAAGCCGTCGCCCTTCTGCCTGCTGGACGAGATTGAGGCGGCGCTTGATGATTCCAATGTGGACCGCTTTGCAAAGTATCTGCATAAGCTGACAAAATACACCCAGTTTATCGTGATCACCCACCGAAGGGGAACCATGGTTTCAGCTGACCGGCTGTATGGAATCACCATGCAGGAGAAGGGAGTTTCCACCCTTGTCTCCGTCAGCCTAGTGGAGAGCGAGCTGGAGGCCCAGGCCAAGGCGGGAAAGACGAGATTCTGATCCAGTATGGGGCAGGGGACAGATTGGAAACAATATTGAAATCAGACGGATTCAGCATTGAAAGGAATACCGGAATAACAGGAGGACACAGACAGTATGAGTGAGGGAAGAAAAGGCTTTTTCGGCCGCCTTGTGGAGGGACTGACCAAGACGAGAAATTCTATTGTGGCGGGAATCGATACGATTTTCAGCGGATTTTCCGCCATCGACGATGACTTTTACGAGGAGATCGAGGAAACGCTGATTATGGGAGATCTGGGAATCCAGACAACCATGGCGATTATGGAGGATCTGAGAGCAAAGGTAAAGGAGCGCCATATCAAGGAGCCGTCAGACTGCAAGGAGCTTTTGATTGAAAGCATCCGTTCCCAGATGGATCTGGGGGAAAACGCCTATGAGTTTGAGAACAGAAAGTCGGTTGTGCTGGTCATCGGCGTCAACGGAGTGGGAAAGACTACCTCTGTGGGGAAACTGGCCGGCCAGCTGAAAGGCCAGGGAAAGAAGGTGATTCTGGCTGCCGCAGATACCTTCCGCGCAGCGGCTATTGAGCAGCTCACAGAGTGGGCAAACCGGGCGGGAGTAGATTTGATTGCCCAGCAGGAGGGCTCCGACCCGGCGGCTGTCATCTACGACGCTATCGCCGCCGCCAAGTCAAGGCACGCGGACGTGCTGATCTGTGACACGGCCGGCCGCCTTCACAACAAGAAAAATCTCATGGAGGAGCTGAAGAAGATTAACCGCATCATTGACAAGGAGTTTCCGGAGGCTTACCGGGAAACGCTGGTAGTCTTAGACGGAACCACGGGTCAGAACGCTCTGTCACAGGCAAAGCAGTTTATGGAGGTGGCTGACATTACGGGAATTATCCTGACGAAGTTAGACGGAACAGCGAAGGGCGGAATTGCCGTGGCGATCCAGTCAGAGCTTGGGATTCCGGTAAAATATGTGGGAATCGGAGAAAAGATCGACGATCTCCAGAAATTCAATGCCAATGATTTCGTAAACGCTCTGTTCAATAAGACAAGTCAGTAGAGACTGGGCAATAGGTTTTCAAAACAGAATATACAGTCACGCTGATTTACATAATATTTTTATGTAAACAGATAAACTGCATAGAAACAGCAGATACGCAGAAACAGCAGACACGCAGAAACAGCGGCGCAGGACAAGAGAAGCCCTGTCTGAAGATGCCGCCCTTACATCAGAGAGGAGACTGGAAACGATGTGCGAGAAGGAAAAAAACGAGAAGAAGCTGACACTGGAGAAATTTGAGGAAGCGACTGAGGCAGTCAGCAGGGTCATAACCGAGACAAAGCTGGTCTACAGCGAGCATTTCTCCAACATGACGGGAAATAAAGTGTACTTTAAGCCGGAAAATATGCAGTACACAGGCGCCTACAAGGTCAGAGGAGCCTACTACAAGATCAGCACCCTGAGCGAGGAGGAGAAGAAAAAAGGCCTGATCACGGCGTCAGCCGGAAACCACGCCCAGGGCGTGGCCTATGCGGCGAAGCTGGCAGGGATCAAGGCCACCATTGTGATGCCCACCTCCACCCCTTTGATGAAGGTAAACCGCACCAGAAGCTATGGAGCAGAGGTGGTTCTGGAAGGCGACGTGTTTGATGAGGCCCTGGCCCACGCCTACAAGCTGGCGGATGAGCACGGCTATACTTTCGTCCATCCGTTCAATGATCTGGACGTAGCCACAGGACAGGGAACGATCGCCATGGAGATTATCAAAGAGCTTCCCACCGTTGACTATATTCTGGTTCCCATCGGCGGAGGCGGGCTGTGCACAGGCGTTTCCACCCTGGCCAAGCTCCTGAATCCGAAAATCAAGATCATCGGCGTGGAGCCTGCAGGAGCCAACTGTATGCAGGAATCCCTGAAGGCGGGAAAGGTGGTTTCTCTTCCAAGTGTCAACACAATCGCAGACGGAACGGCTGTCCAGACTCCGGGAGATCTTCTGTTCCCCTATATTCAGGAAAACGTGGATAAAATTATCACCATCGAGGATTCAGAGCTGATTGTGGCTTTCCTGGATATGGTGGAGAACCACAAAATGGTCGTGGAGAATTCCGGCCTTCTGACCGTGGCGGCTCTCCGGCATCTGGATGTCAGGAAGAAAAAGATTGTCTCGATTCTGAGCGGAGGCAATATGGACGTGATCACCATGGCCTCCATTGTCCAGCACGGCCTGATTCAGAGGGATCGGGTATTTACGGTTTCCGTGCTGCTGCCGGATAAGCCCGGCGAGCTGGCCAAGGTGGCTTCTCTTCTGGCTGAGCAGCAGGGCAATGTAATCAAACTGGAGCACAATCAGTTTGTCAGCATCAACCGGAATGCGGCTGTGGAGCTTCGCATTACGCTGGAGGCCTTTGGCACGGAGCACAAAAACAGTATCGTAGCTGCATTAAATGACGCAGGCTACAGACCGAAATTAGTAAAGTCCAAAAGCATCTATGAAATGTAGCAGCAGCAAGCTGCATGAGAGCCCGGCTCACGGCGGGAACTATGAGCCGGGCAGACAAGGGACAGGCAAAGGCAGGGAACCTCTATGTATCAGCTGAATAAAAACACACCTATGGGAAAAAATCTCCACTATTTTGTCAAGTGGAGCGCAATTTCCGTCCTCATCGGTCTGTCCACCGGGCTGATCGGGACGGCATTCGGCCACTGTGTTCTGTGGGCCGGGAACTATTTCAGAACAAACAGGTGGAGTATATACTTCCTTCCTGTGACGGGGCTTCTGATTGTCTGGATATACCATATTCTTAAGGAGGACAAAAACAGGGGAACCAACATGGTGATCGAGTCCATCTACACGAACTCGGATATCAGCCTGGGCATGGCCCCTGCAGTTTTTCTGGGAACGGTGCTGACTCACTTTTCCGGCGGATCGGCGGGAAGAGAGGGAGCTGCCCTTCAGATGGGAGGGAGCATAGGAAACCAGATCGGAAAGCTAATGAAGCTGGATGAGAAGGATAAAAAAATTGCTGTTATGTGCGGGATGAGCGGGGCCTTCGCCGCCCTGTTCGGAACTCCCATGGCAGCAGCTGTGTTTTCCATGGAGGTTATCAGCATCGGAGTCATGTACTATGCGGCTCTGGTCCCCTGCGTATTTTCCGCCTTCATCGGCGCGGCTGTGTCCAGCCATCTGGGGCTTAAGGCGGAGGCCTTTCCCATCGGAGAGATCCCTGAGTTCGGTCTTAAGATGGCGCTCCTGATCATCATCCTGGGGCTTCTCTGCGCCCTGGTGTCGGAGCTGTTCTGCATCGTGCTCCACCGCACAGCCAGGATCTATGAAAAGTATTTTCCGACGCCGAACAAGCGGGTGATTGCAGGGGGCTTTCTTGTCATTGTCCTGACGATTCTGGTCGGGAATATTGACTATAACGGGAGCGGAATCCATCTGATTGAGCAGTGCTTCGAGGGGGAGGTGCGCTATGAGGCCTTCCTCTGGAAAATTCTGTTTACGGCGGTGACCCTGGAGGCAGGATTCAAGGGAGGCGAGATTGTGCCCACCTTCTGTATCGGAGCCACCTTCGGCTGCACATTTGCCATGCTGACCGGCCAGCCCCACGGACTGATGGCCGCCTGCGGCATGCTGGCCCTGTTTGTGGGCGTTACCAACTGCCCGATTTCCACGCTGCTTATCGGCTTTGAAATGTTTGGCTATGAGGCGATGCCCTACTTTGTCCTGTCCATCGCGGTGAGCTTCACGCTTTCCGGATATTACGGCCTCTATTCCAGCCAGAAGTTTGCCTACTCGAAAATCAGGACCGAGTATATCAACAGAAAGACCGAGACGTAAGAAGAAAAACCGGCAGAAGAGGACATAGTGAAAGAGGGAGAAATCCCGGAAGGAGAAGCGAATGAAGAAACTGATTAAAAATGTGACCGTGCTGACCATGGATGAGAAAAATACCATATACCGAAACGGCTATGTCCTGACAGAGGGAGGCCGAATCCTTGAGGCGGGGGAATGGGAAGACAGCTCTGAGAAAAATCTGCTTCAGGAGGGGGCAGAGGTGATTGACGGGCGGGGAGGAATCCTGCTTCCCGGGCTTATCAACACCCACTGCCATGTGTCTATGATGCCCTTCAGAACCCTGGGAGATGACTGCGCAGACAGGCTCAGACGCTTCCTCTTCCCTCTGGAAAACGATGCCATGACGAGACGCCTGGTTCGCCTGGCGGCCCGGTACGGCATCTGTGAAATGCTTCTGGCCGGTGTCACCTCCTTCGTGGATATGTATTATTTCGAGGACGAGGTGGCAGAAGCCTGCGAGGAGCTGGGCATGAGAGGGTGGCTTGGAGAGACAGTCATCGGCCAGAAAACCTGCGACAGCGGCGAGCCCTACGGAGGGCTGGCCTACGGGGAGAATTTTATCCGCCAGTGGAAGGACAGTGAACTGGTTCATCCCCTTATCGCCCCCCACGCCACCTACAGCAATACCCCTGAAATGCTGGTGAAGTCCTATGAGCTGGCGTGCAGATATGACACCCTCTATACGCTTCACTCCAGTGAGATGGATTTTGAAATGGAGCAGTTTAAGAGTCAGGGAAAAACGCCCACCGAATTTCTGCATGAGCTGGGAGTTTTAAGCCGCAGAACGCTGCTGGCCCACTGTGTCTATATGACAGAGCATGATATGGACCTGCTGGCAGAGACAGGGGCGTCTGTCGCCCACTGTATCGGTTCCAACACAAAGGGAGGACGGGCAGTAGCGCCAGTCCCTGCCATGCTTAAGAGAAAGATCCCTGTGGGGCTTGGCACAGACGGCGCCTCCTCGGGAAATACCCTGGATCTTTTTACCCTGTTTAAACTCTTTGCCGATTTCCAGAAAACGGCTTACCATGACAGGAGCCTGTTCCCGGCCGACGGCATTGTGAAAATCGGAACCATGGGAGGGGCTCTGGCCCTGGGAGCCGGACAGGAGCTGGGCTCCATCGAGGCGGGAAAAAAGGCAGATCTGGTGATAGTGGAAACGGATTCCGTCAATATGTTTCCCTGCTATAATCCCTATTCGGCTCTGGTTTACTCTGCCAATGCATCGAATGTGGACACTGTGATGGTAAACGGGGAGCTTCTGGTGAGAGGAAAGCAGCTGGTGAAGGCGGATCTTCAGAAAATCCGCAGAGAGCTGGAACAGGAGATGGGACCATTTATGGAAGCAGCTAAGAAGTATGAAGATATGCTCTAGTTTTGAAAGGATGGCCGCAGTGTCAGAGCGCGAAGGACAGCGTTCAGACACTGCGGCCATGTTTTTCTCAGACCTGTGGGGTTTCTGCTCCGCCGTTTTTATCGTTTCTGCTGCCCAAGAGCTGCCAGAAACTCCTCCTCAGACAGGGAGGCGCCCTGAACTTCCACGACGGCTGCGGCGATCCGGTTGGCGGTGCGGATGGCCTCTCCCATATCCTGCCCCAGGCTCAGGCATGCCATCAGAGTGCCGATGTGGGAATCTCCGGCTCCTATGGTGTCCGCAACCCGGGCCGGCTTTGAGGGCTCCAGATAGGAGAGGCCGTTTCGTTCGAGACAGTAGGTACCCTGTTCGCCCAGGGTGATGACAACCGTGTTCTTTGTCCGCTCAGAGAGGGCGCGGGCTGCATCTGTGACCGAAGAGCAGCCGGAGAGAGCGAAGGCCTCTGACTCATTGATATGGAGAATGGGATGGAGGGCGAAAATGCGCTCCGTTTTTTCCCTGCTGATCTGGATTCCTCTGGGGCCCGGGGCATAGAAGAGCTCCCGCTTTGGATGCTGCTCCAGATATTCAATCAGGCTGAGCCCGGTGGGCTCTTCAATTTCCAGCCCGCAGACATAAACCATGTCAAAGTCCGTATTCTCAAAGGGCTCCATCCATTTTTTGTCAAAGGTATATTCTGCTCCATGGCAGGACATAAAGGTTCTCTCCCCGCCCTTTTCTACCAGACAGTAGCAGCAGCCGTTTTCCCGGTCCGGCACATGGACGAAAACCTCAAAGCCCCGCTTTTTCAGCTCCTTTTCCACATATTCTCCGTAGAAGCCGGTGCCCACCGGGGAGATGAAGGTGAGGGGAGCGTTGAAAAGCCGGATCATGTTGGCCACATTGTAGGCGCAGCCGCCCAGGGACAGGGACTGGCCGGTGGGATGGATGTCCTCCTCCGTTCTGGGAAGGTGATCGATCTGGATGATAATGTCTACACAGGTGGAGCCGATCACGAGAATTTTTTTCCTGTTTAAGCGGTTTTCTCTTAAATCATCTGTATTTCTGTTCATCTATTTTCTCCTGATATATTCGCGAATTTCTGCACTTTGCCTGCCCTGTACTCCGCAGGAGGAACAGGGAAAACAGGCAGAAGCCGTTTTCATTATACACAATGATCCCGGATCTGTCATTTGAATCAAGAAAAAATAAAGCAGGCCGGCGAATGGACGGGATAGTAAAGGGCAGGGAAAAAATGAAAGTTTCTGTTAAATCCAGTGGCAGAAGGAAAATAAATATAGTATATTTATACGTGCAGACAAAACACTGAAAACAGAGAAAAGGACAGAAACGCGATGACAGAATATGAAAAAATGCTAAAGGGTGTTCTGTATGATCCGTCAGATGACTATCTGAGCCGTCTGAGAAGGGCTGCAAGGAAGGCCGCCAACCGCTATAACAGGACGGACGAGGACGAGGGCGCCACCCGCCGGGAGATTTTGGAGGAGCTTTTAGGCCATCTGGGCGCAGACACCTGTGTGGAGCCGAGTATCCGCTTTGACTATGGATGCAATACCTATATCGGCGATAACTGTTACTTTAATTTTGACAGCATTTTCCTTGACTGCGCGCCGATTCACATAGGAAATCAGGTGTTTGCCGGGCCGGGGCTGGCGCTTCTCACGCCGGTGCACCCGATGCTTGCCGGGGAGCGGAATGTGAGGACTGACCCGGAGGGGAGAAAATACAATCTGGAATACTGCCGTCCGATCACGATCAGGGACAATGTATGGCTGGGAGGAAGGGTGACCGTAAATCCCGGCGTCACGATTGGGCATGACACGGTGATCGGTTCCGGAAGCGTGGTGACCAGGGATATCCCTTCCGGCGTGTTTGCGGCGGGAAATCCCTGCCGGGTGATCCGGACTCTCTCAAAAGACGACCGGATGCCCCCGGAAATGTACGTGTAAGTGCCGGAAAAAGGTTCTGTGAAGCAGGAGAAGGAGGAAATGTCATGGAAGATGCAGAGATGAAAGATGCGGAGATAAAAAAATCAGAGATGAAAAATACCTCTGAGAACAGGGAGGATATGTATCAGAAGATTGCGAAAATGGCAGAAAAGGAGAGAGAGGAGCTGACGAAGATCCGCCGTGATTTTCACCGGTATCCGGAAACAGGATGGCTGGAAATGCGCACCTCCGCCAAAATTGCAGAGTATCTGAAGAGCCTGGGGCTGGAGGTGCTGACGGGAAAAAGCGTCTGCCGGGAGGGAGCCAGAATGGCTGTGCCGGACGGTGAAACGCTCAGAGAACACTTCGAGAAGGTAAAGAGCCAGGGAGCGCCGGAGGAATTTCTGACAGAGGAAATGGGGCAGGGCTACACGGGAGTCGTGGGGATTCTGCGCTGCGGCGAGGGGCCTGTGACAGCCCTGCGGTTTGACATTGACGCTCTGCCCATGACGGAGGCCTCCGACGAGGAGCACCGCCCGTACAGGGAAGGCTTTTCTTCTGTCAACCATGGGATGATGCATGCCTGCGGTCATGACTGTCATGGAGCCATCGGTCTGGGAACGGCGAAGCTGCTGTCAGGGATTAGGGACAGCCTTCACGGCACTGTAAAATTTTTGTTCCAGCCTGGAGAGGAGGGGACAAAGGGCGCCTACGCCATGGTGGAGAACGGGCATCTCGACGGAGTGGACTATTTTGCCGGAACCCATGTGGCGCCGGATGACAGGGAGGATGACGGAGATATTACGCCGGGAACCTACGGCTCTCTGGCCACCTGCAAGTATCAGGTTTTATTTCACGGACAGTCAGCCCATGCCGGGGGATTTCCGGAGGAGGGGAAAAATGCCGTTCTGGCTGCCGCCCATGCAACTGTGGGACTCTCAGGAATCGCCCGCCACAGCCAGGGAATCAGCCGTGTCAATGTGGGGGTCATAAAGGGCGGCAGCAACAGCAATGTGATAGCCGACGAGGCCATGCTGATTATGGAGGTGCGCGGCGAGACGACGCAGATTAACGACTATATGGACAAACGGGCAAGGGAGATCTGCCAGGCGGCCGCCGCTATGGAGGAATGTACCTGTGAGATGGAGCTTTTAGGCCATGCTCCGTCCCAGGTCAGCAGCCCGGAGTTAATTGAGCGGATTTCGAACATGGTAAAGGAACACCTCCCCCAGTACCGCGTCAGCAGCAACCCCAACGCGAGAAACTGGGGCAGCGAGGACATTGGATTTATGATGAACCGTGTCCAGGAGCAGGGAGGACAGGCCGTGTATATGAGAACCATGACGAAAATGGCCTCCCCGCAGCACACGGTCCGCTTTGATGTGGATGAGGAGGTGCTGGTAAAAGGAGTGGCTGCCTTTTCAGCGATTGTCTACGATTTGATGAAGTAGGCGGACAGAAGAAAAAGAAGGCCGGAGACTTCCAGGCAGGCGAAAGTGCACTGGAGTGCTCCGGTATCTGTCTGAAAGCTCTCTGTATCAGACGATAGAGGTATATCGCACTGGTTTTTCCGGTTTCAGCTCTGGACAGGTGAACACTGGAAATGCCGGCTTACTCAGAAAGCAGACATGGCATATTTTGCAGCCTGCGCCGCGCAGGCAGATGAAAAAGGAGGAAAGAGACAGGGGCAGCGGCCAGATTAAAAGAACAAATAGTTGAAAAAAACTTGCATAAACAGATTTTTTATGGTATTATATGACCTGTCAGAAGAATTAAATATTTGGGGATATAGCTCAGCTGGGAGCCCGGTTGAAGCGGTAAACAACCCCCGTACAGGGAACATAAAAATTAAACATCACAATCTCTCTTATCTGGGGGTATAGCTCAGCTGGGAGAGCGCTTGAATGGCATTCAAGAGGTCAGCGGTTCGATCCCGCTTATCTCCACCATCACCAAGAGATTGTGAACGAAAACCTCACTTCTTCGGAAGTGGGGTTTTTGCTTTATGCAGCGATGGCAACGATGTCCATGCCCATGCTGAACTGCTCAAAGTCAATGTTAAAGTCGATATGCAACTTGTAGTCCCGGTAGACCTCCACCCGCTTGATAAGGCAGTTGACGATCATTTTCTTTGCCTCCATGCTGGCGGTGTCGTACATATCAGCCCAAGAGATAATGTCATCGTATTGGGCGTTCAAGTGTTCCAGCACAGCCTGTCCTTCGTCATAGGCCAGTTGCGCCGCCTCAAGCTGCTGCTGAACTTCGAGACATTTTGTCTCACAGTCAGAAATCAGAGAGCCGAGCAAGTCCTGCGAAAAAGCACTTTCGCCGCGCAGGGATTTAATGACCTCGGCCTTCAGCATATTCAGCTCGGCAGATACTTTTGTATGTTCGGCCCGGATGCTGCGGAGCAGCGCTTTCCGTTCCTCCATCTTTTCTTTGTATCGGATATTGACGATCTCACTTTTGGGGACAGCTTTCATACGCTCAAAGATCTGTCGCACCACCTTATCAATGATGCCGTCAAGGGTATGTGCCGTGTACCCGGTCTGACCGTCACATTCCGTTTGCTTGCGGGTTTTGCCGTAGCAGATATACCGTACACGCTTTACAATGCGGTTTGGATCGTCCTTGCAGGGATAAGCCTTGCCGTTTGTGGTGAGTGAGAGCCGGGAGCCACAATGACCACAAAACACATTCCCGGCCAGCAGGGACTGGCCTCGGGTGTTGAGAGGAACACGGCGCTCCTGTTCGGCAGAATTGGCACGGGAAGTGCGGATATGCTGTGCGGCCTCAAAGAGTTCCGGCGGGATAATCTGCAAGTGCAGCAGCACTTGGGATCGGCTATCGCCGCTGCGGAGTACGCCGGTATAGGTGAGGTTGCAGATGATACCCCGGATGCTGGCGTGGTGCCACATCTTACCCGACCTTGCCCGATACCCGAGCTTATTCAGATAGGTGGCGATCCGCTGGGCTCCGTAGCCCTCATGCACATACTTGTCAAAGATAATCCGCACCACAGCGGCCTCGGCCTCGTTGACAACCAGCTCATAAACCTCATGCTTTCGCTTGTTGAAGCGGCCACTTTTTACGAGATCGTAGCCGTAGGGAGCAAGCCCGCCTTTGAAACCGCCGTCCTCGACAAGCTGGCCGAGGGCGGTTTTTGTGCGGATAGAAGTCTTTTCGCTTTCACCGTCAGCTTGCCAGAAGCGGATATAGTTGGTGAGTTTGTCGGTGTGGGTATCAAAACGCTGCTCACCCTCTTGGGTACTCCATACCCGGATGCCGTTCTTGACAAACCATTCCACCACAAAGGGCGTTTCGTCAGCGATACGCCCGATGCGGTCAAACATGAACACCAGCAGAATATCGAACTTGCCCTGCTTGGCCCGTTCTTTGATGATTTGGAGTTTGTCGCGGTTTTCGGCCCGTACCTTGTGGCCGGATACGCCGTCCTCCTGTTCTTCGTGAACAATCGTCCAGCCCATCTTTTCACAGAAGCGGTGGCACTCTCTGCGCTGCATGGGGATGTCGGCTTGGCTTTTATCGTCATAGTCCACTTGCTTGTCGGTGGACACTCTATACAAACAGTCAACGCGAGTTCCGATAAGAATGTTATTTTCCATATTGATCCGTCCTTTCATTTGTCATAAGGGCAAACCAAAAGAGCGAATCAATACGCGGGAGATATGAACTTTTCAAGGTACATAGGGGCTACCCCCACTATTATTATCGCTCCGATTGGGGTGGATTGCAAGGATGTCGCCGTGGGTATGCTTGGCGGCATTGTTGGCAAAAGAGGATAGCAAAATCTGTTTCACATGGCCGAGGGCCGTTGTGTTTCTGCTATCGGCAAAGGTAGCGGATATTTGATAACCGTCAATGGCGAAAGTGGTTAATTCTCTTGTGCGCTCCATAGATGACCTCCTTCACAAATGGCGTAGAACTGATTGATCCCCGTTGTCTGTTGGGGAAACACGAAAAGGCGGCACCCGCGATTGGGTGTCGCCCTTTTGCCTTTCTCCACATTGGGACAATTTGTCTCGAAGTTAGAATAAGGAGCGCCGCGCTCATTTTCTTGGCCCGTCATAAGACAGCTATACTCGGCGCGACGCTCCTTGCTGGGGTGGTGCGGCAGCTCCGGGGGACAGGCTGCCAGCCTGTCCACTCGCGGATCGTGGCCGTGGGGTGGCAAGTCCCCACTTGCGGCGTTGGTGTGGATCGCTCGTCCTCCGTGTTGGAGAAGTCCTGGCGCACCCGCCGCCCGGCTCCTCGCACTATGCCCGGAGCCGCCGCTATTCAGTTGTGGAGAGGATCAACTCCTCTCATATACCAAGGACATTTGGAAGATGTTTTTTAACCCCCTACATCAAACATTTTGCAAATATTTTTTCATGGACTTCAAACCCTGCTGGATAGATTTATGTACGGCGGCCACGCTTACGCCATCGGCCTCGGCAACCTCAGTCATGCTCTTGCCTTCAATGATACAGGCATCAATGCGAAGCCCCTGCGTTTCGGGCAAAGTGTTCAGCGCGTTCCACAGATCGCAGAAACGCTCCATGCGCTCCAGCAGCTCCTGCGGGGTCGGCTCGGAAAGGCAGGCAGAGTATTCGATCCCATCATCACAGTCGAGGGAATACTGTGCCTTATTGCGGATTATCCGCCGCTGGTAGGCAGCCTCATACAGCTTGTCGGCCCGCAGCTCGGCGGCCACTTCATCGGAAACTTCGATATATTCATCATGGGTGTGCCAAGAGTAAAAGTCCTTCAGATTGATAGTAGTCATTATATTTTCCTCCGTTCAGATTTTTGTTGTGGGTGGACGATCTGAACGGGGGATGGCGGGGATCGGCAGCCGGGGCCGCCCCTGCCTACCTCGGGACAACTTGTCCCAAGGTGGGTATAGAAAAACGCGCTCGCATGGCGTGATGCCACACAAGCGCGTGAAATGACATTATTCTTAATGTACTGGCAAATTTCGCGTCCAATGCCGGACTTGCCCGGAGGGGGAGCTACGCTTTTTTTAGCTGGTGAAGATCATGCGTACTATGAAAAAGCAAAATGAACACGACGATCCCTCCTCGGAAACCGCCGTGTTCCTCATAAAGTCGTCGTATAACGCGGCGGCTTTAATTGACAGCCGCCGAAAACAAAAGAGCCGATAATCCGCGCCTGAGGGCTAACGGGTTATCGGCTCTGCGTCTGTGCGTCTGGCTCTGTGATAACTAAAATCTTAAATTTTTCTACGCTGATTAAAGTTTCTTGTTTGCATTTAGGACAAAACAAAGGAAAGTTTTTCAGCTCAGTATCTAACCGCAGCTTGATACGAGTTTTACTGTTACAGACAGGACATAGCAGCCACTCGAAGCTATCCATATCGTTCATTTCAAATTTCCCTGAGCGTCCAAACTTTTTGAGCTGTGATAACAGAACCAATCGCAATTATCATAGCCAATAGGAAGAACGAAAACTGTATTCCACTTATTGCCACTGTGTAAACATCGAAGAATTTTAATGGCGTTAAGCAGTACAGCATTGGAGCTTCAAGATATTCGGCGGTGATGCTGATGCCATAAAAGAGCAATAATATTCCCGCGCCTATCCGAACAGCCCCTTTATAGGTTCTCGTCAGGCTGGAGGCCAGAAGCGTGATTGCAAACAAAGTCAACCCTGTCAAAAACAGGCCCAATGTGGTGGTAAAAGCAGCGTTTCTTTGCTCTAAACCGCCTAGCGGTAAAATGGCGGTAAAATAATTACATAACCCGCTGAATACCGCAAGTGCAAGCAAATTACATACACAGGCAACTGCTTTGGCACAGACAACCTTGTTGCGACCCACTGGTTTTGTAAATAGATATTCTGCCGTTCCCTGCGCCTGTTCTTTCGCTACACACGAAACACCGAGATAGACCGCATAGCTGTTGGTTAGCATCGTGACCCAATAATACATACAGCCATACCAGCCCAAAGCAGAAGTCAGATCACCGCTCACACCAAACATAGCTTTCAGAATTTTCGGAAAATTCGATATTAGCCCTGTCAGCTCATTGAGGCTTTCCTTTAGTGACAAATACTCAAAGTAAGCGAAGCCACACAAAATCAAGACAATTCCCATCCAGATCAGCAGTAGTTTTCTTGTTAAGCGCAGCTCGTTTTTCACTAACGCCTTCATTCGTTTCCTCCTTTACACAGCCAACGCAATATCCCGCTTCAAGATTTTCCAGTATGCCAGCAGCGCAAACCCAAACAGCAGGAGCAGATACCAGAGCATATAGTCCCATGAATAAGTTCCAGCATTGTGGATTTCCGCTGGACTGAAAAAAGAAAACGGCGATAAAAAGCCGATTGCCCGGATATTGACAGTCCTCGAAAAAGAAGTGATACAATATTCCACAAACACAACCAATCCGGCTGTCAGAAGTGGGGAACGATTATTGGGGTGAAATATTCCAACCATCAGTCCCAATAGTGCAAAAAAGAGGGAGATGAGAATAAACGAACCTGCCACCAAGAAAAATTCCCCGATGGGAAATCCGAAACGGAACAGAGTCATCGTTAGAAATGAAGTCGCCAGATAAAAAATCCCTGTTACACATATTCCGGCAAGCGCACATAGCAGCTTTCCCATATAAATCTGTTTCCGTCCACAAGGCTTTGTGTATAAGTATTCAGCCGTATTTCCCGTACACTCTTCTGTATGTAACGACAGCCCCAAGTGCATCCCGAAAATCCCCCCTGCAACCATAAAAAAGCCTGTGAGGAACGAGTACATACCAAGTGGCTCCATCAATAGCTCCAGAGAAATACCAACCGTTTCAAAAAAGCCTCCCTGTGTAAATTCCACAGGCAAAGTTTCCACCGTTTCAATCATGCCATAATACACTGGCGTCATGGAGAAGATACAGACCGCAAGAGTTGCGGCCCAAATCAGAATATATTTTCGTTTTCGTTTCCATTCAAATCGAAAAATCAACATAACGACCTCCTATTCGTAGTAGTGGAGGAATACTTCTTCCAATGACGGTTCCTCAATTAAAATATCCTCCAGCTCCAGCCGATGAAGCTGGTTCATAATCATCATAACTGGTCCGCTGAACATAAAGGATACAGAAGTCTTGCTCTTGTCCCACTCTAAATTAGCCGTACCGGGAACAGAAAAGAAATCCTCTGGAATGGCGCTTTTTGCTGTCAGCGAGATTTTCTTGTATCCGTTTTCCCGCAGTTCCTTCATGGATTGAACACTGATCAGCTTCCCCTCCCGCAGAATGGCTACACGGTCACAAAGTCTTTGCACCTCACTCAAAACGTGGGAGGACAGAAAAATGGTCACACCTCGTTTGTTTTCTTCTTTCAGAATATCATAGAAAGCCTGCTGGATGAGCGGGTCAAGGCCACTGGTAGGCTCGTCCATAATCAGCAACTTCGGAGAGGGTAACAGAGCCGACACAATGCCAACTTTTTTCTTGTTCCCTAAAGACAAATCGCCAATTCGCCTGGATAAGTCTAAATTCAACCGCTCCGCTAATTCTTCCATCCGGCTGTGGGCATTCACACCATAGAGTTCTGCTGTGTAGAAAAGCATTTCTTTTACTTTCATATTGTTGTAGTAACAGTTTTCGCTGGGAAGATACCCCACATCCTTTGCGATACGGGCGGGCTCCCGACTACAATCTAACCCAAAGATAGAGGCTCCTCCGTTGGAGGGTTTCAGCAGGCCCATTAGAGTACGGATTGTGGTAGATTTTCCTGCTCCATTGGGGCCAATAAAGCCGAAAACCTCGCCTTGTTCAACAGTAAAGCTAATGTTTTCAATTCCTCGATGTTTTCCATAGCTTTTTGTAAGTTCGTTTAGGACAATTACCGGCTTGCTCATGGCAAATATTCCTCCTTGTAAAAGTTGTGTTTCAACATATCTAGGATGTTTCGAAACTCTTTCATCATGCTGTCATAATCCACTCCACTTTCCAACTGAACGGACATACCCTTTGCAAGCATCATAAGCATCTGAAACACTAATTCTGCATCCTCCGGGTGTCTGAATTTTTTATAATCCCGCTCATGCAGAACAAGCGATGCGATATATTTTTCATTTGCTTCTGAAAATATG
This sequence comes from Clostridium sp. AM29-11AC, assembly GCF_003480545.1. NCBI lineage: Bacteria > Bacillati > Bacillota > Clostridia > Eubacteriales > Clostridiaceae > Clostridium > Clostridium sp. AM29-11AC. The sequence continues at coordinate 54,396 of NZ_QUJI01000006.1, read as the reverse complement.
GCACTTTTCAATTCAGGCGTTGGTTCCACTGCCACACTTGCAATAAACGACGCAATATGCGGGTGCTTTTTTAAGATTTCCACTTTCATAACGCTGGCTTCCCATACACGGTCAAAGAAATCCGTAGTTTCCTCCAATGCACTCGTGTTATAGGCTTGCTTCATTTGGGCAGCGCAGTAATCAAATAAATACTGGTAAAGTGTCTGCTTATTTCCAAAATACTGGAATATAGACGCCTTTGAGATACCTGCCGCTACCGCAATATCATTGATTGACGTTTTTTCATATCCATGTCTTGCGAAACAGGCAAGCGCCGCATTACGGATTGTTGCCTGTTTCTCCTGTGAAAGCGCTAATAATTTTTCCATTACTATTCTGCTCCTTCAAATAACCGAATCGGTTATTTGTATACAGTGTAACATAAATAACCGAATCGGTCAAGACGTTTTGCGCTATTTTGAGAGGAGCGCACAAATGGCAAGCAGGGCAAGTGTAGCCACACTTGCTATTTTTGCATCCCGTGGGGGCTGCAAAAACGCTTGTTGGGGAGCCTCCCCAAACCCGGCACTTTGGGACAAGTTGTCCCGAAGTCTGTTGTCTGCGTCACCGTTGCTTATCGCTCCTGTTCCTTATTTTTGCGCTCGTCCGACAGGCCGAGCAGATGATCGATATTCGCCTTGACCGCCACGGCCTCCCGCATTTCCTGCTGGGCCGCCCGGTACTCGGCATAGAGGGCTTTTTTTCGCGCTGCAAGTTTGCGGCGTTTTTCTTTTAGCGCGTCCATCTTCGGGAGCTTTTCACCGTCCAGCAGCTCATTGAGTGCCGCCTTCGCTGCCCGGTAGTCGGCCAGCTCCGGGCCATGCTCGGCCAGATATTTCTTGCTGTACCGGGCCGCCTTGTACCCCTCGAACACAGGCCGGGACTTGGCGTACTGCACCACAGCCTCCATCAGCGCGGAGGTTTTGGCGAGGTCAGCCTCGGTCTGACGCAGTTCCCCGGCCAGCGCATGAAACCGCTGGGCCGTTCCGTCAGCTTGCGCAGCGAGCTGGTCATACTCGGTGAGCTGGTGCTCCTGCAAAAACATGAGGGCTGCTGCCATCTGTTTGAGGTTATACACCTTGGCCCACCGTTCATAGGCCGGGCCTTTGCCGGAGCGCAGACGCTCCTGTATATCCACAATGAGATTGACACGCCTGGGCGTGGGAGCCGCCGCATCGTGGATATGCGGGACGGGTCGTTTCCCGGCAATCACGGCTCGAATGTTCTCGGGATCGTAACCTTCCCCAAGGGTGGATGCCCGGAGCCGCGTTGCCCGTTCCTGTCCGGGAACAAGGAACGAGATCACACCGCCGCGCCCATGCTTGACCGCATACCCGGACTCCGCCATGAGCCGCAGAAAGTCGGCAAAATCGGCGGGGCCTTTTGCGAGAGCATCGTTGATGGCAAGGCGCAGCCTTTCTTTATAAGAGGGCTGGCGCTCGGCTCCCAGCCATGCCCCATAGTGAAGAAAGCGGCCCTTGCTATGTAGCTTGGGATTGAGGATCACGGACAGGTCATTTTCCAGACACACCCGATCCGAGAGCCGCCGCACAGCGCGGGCCGAGCCGATGAAATCCCGGAACTTCCGGGTACAATCCAGCGAAGTAGAATTGTAGTAAATATGGTTATGGATATGCTGGCGGTCTGTGTGGGTGGCAACGAAAAAGGCGTACTTGCCCTTCGTCCAGCGCATCGCCGTTTCGTAGCCGATGCGATTGGCCTCCTCCGGGGTAATCTCTCCGGGCTTGAACGCCTGCCGGATCTGATAGCACAGCACATCGGCATCCCGGCGCTGCTCCCGGCCCGTGACAGCCCGGTACTTTGCCTTGCTTAACAGGAACTCCGCATCGGCGGTCATGTGGTCGCAGGCATAGGAAGAAATCAACTCGCCACCCTGCGTCTTATCCGGGTTTTGTCCGTATTCAAACCGATCCTTCAGCGATTGCGCGATAGTTTCTCCCTTGCTGATTTTGTGCTTTTTGAGATAGGTCGTTGCCGTAGGCAGCCCTCCTTCCTGTAAGAAAAACGGCGGCTGTGTTCAGCCGCCGTCATGCTACCTTGGGACAAATTGTCCCGAAGTATCAGCCTGTGATGAAGCCCCGCAGAGCAAAGTTGAGATTGTGCAGCTTATCCACCAGCCACTCCGCGATGGCCGGGATGCCATAGGGAGAGATCAGAAACGCAAGGACAAGGAACACGATCCCGCCCAGCGTCTGGCCGCTGATGAACAGGGCCACGGCAAGCAGGGTCAGCACCACACAGGCCACAACGAAAACCGCAGTTGCCATACAGAACAGAAAAGACACCACGGCGGCCAGAACGGTGAGCACCACCACAAAGGGGGCGGCAAGGATTTTCAGAACGATCATAAGCGGCTACCTCCTGTAAAAGTTGATGGGTTTCCTCCTACCAATATTATAACTCCGCCCATATAAGCAAACAAGGATGTCGATGGCCGGGCTACTTTGGGACAAAATGTCCCAAGGATTATATCTCAATGATGCGAATTTCCTTTTCGTTTGCCTGTGCAAAACGAATGGTGTAAAAAGTGCCGCCCGTGGATCTCCCGTCATAAACGGCAATTACCCGATCCGAGGAAAGTACCATGTAGCGGTTGCGTTCATGGTAGCATTGGCGATTGGATTTTTCAGACTGAACATACACGCGATCACAACAAGCAAGCAATTCTTGAAACAAGGGAGATTTAGCATTGATACGGTTTCGATATGGGAGCGCGGCCTCCAACTGCAAACAGCTATTTTGTTTCTTTTCCGCTGCAACTATGGCGGCAAAAGTGAGATCAACACCATCGGCAAACCCGGAGATAAAACGGGTATATCCCGCTGCAATCGCAGCCAGCACTTCTTTCCGTAGTGCTTCTTCCACATACTGCTCCTTGCCGACTGGCACATCACGATGGCCTGTTACACAACAAGTTTTCTCTCCCATTATCCAAACCTCTTTTCTGAAATTGCCCCGCCTTGGTATGGGCAATATTGCCTATCACGCTTTAGGTCAATTATAGGCAATAATGTTTATATAAGCAAGCGTGAAAGGAGGTAGGCCGGATGATCTCATACGCCCCATTGTGGGAAACTATGAAGCGCAAAAATGCAACCACATACACTTTGCAGGTCAAAGGGGAGATCAGTAGCTCCACGGTGCGTAGGCTGAAAGCGAATGAATCCGTTTCTACCAACACGCTGGATGCCCTTTGCAGAATACTTGATTGTGAGCTTGACGACATAATCGCATATTTGCCCGATGAAACAGAATAATGCGGGGAGCAAGGTATAAACCTGTGCTCCCCGCGTTTTGTTATAGCTCCACCACCTCCGACAGCTTTTTAATCAGAACGGACAGCGGCCCCCACAGGTCTGCATAGTCCTTTTGCAGCGCAGCGATCTCCGAGGGGTAGATGCCGTAGGTATTGGCATGGATCGCCACTTGGTTGAGGTTGTTTGCACACCGCCGCTGCAAGGACACCAGCTCCCGCACATCCGCAAGATCAACATGGAGCACATACCCATTGAGGGCCATTTTCCGCATATATGCTCCCATATTTTGAATACCCGCCTCGGCCATGCGCTCATAGATCAGCTCCTGCTCCTCGGGCGTTACCATGACATTGAGATGGACGCAGCGACGGCGCTTTTTCGTCAACGCTCCTCGCGCTCCCTGCTGCGGCGTTTGGGCGGGATCTCCCGCACCTTATCCAGCGGCTTTTCCTCGGGCGGGAGCACCGGGGCCGGGCCGTTGTTCAGAATACCGTCGATCATATTATAGTTCTGCTCGGTGGTGAGTTCCGCGCTTTTCAGCGGGTCATACTTTTCGGGCATAGCGATCCTCCTATCTGTCGCCCCTGTCGGGGGTAGTCTTTTTCGGGGCAGCGCGGCCCCGGTCAGCCTCGGCCAGCTTTGCGGCCTCTTTCATCTGCTGGGCAATCGTGCGGGGCTTGACCTCCTGCACCTTATACATCCGCTTGTAGTCGGCGGCTCGATCCTTGAAATCCTTTTGAGCCGATGCCTCGTCTGCGTGGTAATGGCCCCAATAATAATCCCGCCGCCCGTTCTCTTCGGCAAACTGCCATGTGACAAAGGGAGCCGGGACTTTGGGGTTTCCATGCTCCGCGATGGCAAATCCCCGTTTGTTGTCAAAGAGAACGGACTCGCGGATCACATATCCGGCGTTTTTCTCCACGGTACACCTCCTTCAAAAAGTGGAAAGTATTTTGCGAAAACAGGGGTGGGGTATGAAATGATACACCCCACCCCACAAGCGGCCCCGAAAAGCCTTGATACAGGCGGTTTTTTCGGGCCTAATTTTCCACGGGTCAGCGCCTTGTTTTACGCATATAATCCCGCTTCTGTTTTCGCAGGGCAGTAGCGGAACAGGCCGCAGAGCAATACCGTGTCCGGCCATCCGGGAGGAAAGGTCGCCCACAGATCGGGCAGGGCCGCGTTTCCGGGACCGGGCCTTCGGCGGTCAGCGCCGCCTCCAGCACCGGATCATTGGGCAGAACGGCATCCCGGAAGTAGCGGCAGTAGGCTCCCGTCCAGCATTTCCCCAGCATATAACAGGGGCCGTCCAGCGGTAAGCACCCATACTCCCGATCATAGTTCGCACACAGGGAAAACACCAGCTTGCGGATCGCCCTCTTTTCCTCGCGGGTCAGTTCCCGGCTCATACCTCGTCCTCGTCCCAAGGGGGCGTATCGTCCTCGAGATCGTCAAAGGCATCCAGCTCGTCCCCGTAGTCCTCCTCAACCGCTTCTGTGGCCCGCTGCTGCTTGGGGCGGTAAACCTTGAAATACCAGCCAGCACCGCCGCCCACGGCGGCAATCGCCAAAATGAGCAGGATCGTACCCATATTGCCGTCTGTGTCCTCGGGCTGCTCCGGCTCGGGATCGTCCACAGGCTCGGTGTCCTCCACCGGCTCGGGCTCCACGCCCACGCACTCGGTCATGTTGGTGGCGCATACGGGGCAATCGGTGTTGATGGCCCCGGCCATGCACTTATCCGTACAGGCACAGGCGGGGACTTCCATCCCGGCGGCTTCCATAGCAGCCAGCAGATCGGCCTCGTCCACAATGCTGAAAAAGTATGTTTCGTACTGTTCGCCGTCCTCGTCCACGGGCTTATCGTAGTCAATGACGATATAGAATGTATTGCCGCCGCTGGTCTGGACGGTGATAAACTGCTTGTTGGTGTGCTCGTCATAGAGCAGATCGCGGGTGACAAGGTTGCCCTCGTCAGAAAAGCCTACCCCCGGCTCGGTGGTGGGGGTAGGCTCCTCCAGCCCTTCCCACTGGTCGGTAGGCTCGATGTACTCGTCACCGCCCCCGGCATGGGCCGTCACGGTAAAGCCGCACATGAACACGGCCACGCAGAGCGTCAGTAAAAGAACACGCAGCTTTTTCATTCCGCAGCCACCTCCTCGGACTTCGGGACATTTTGTCCCAAGGTTTTCCCGGCCCGGAGCTGCTGGAGCACCAGCGGCAGCTCCGCGAGAGGGATGCTCATGCCGCGCACGATGTCCACGATCTCGCTGTTTTCAGCCTCCACCTTGCGCTGTTCCAGTTCTTTCAGTTTGGTCTGCTGTTCCGCGATTTTGGCCTTGACCTTTTCGATCTCGGCTTCGATTTTCGCGCTTTTCGTAGTTGCCATAGATAACCTCCTTCACGATAACCGCCCGTAGGCGTAGAAATGAGACTGCCAGTAGCTTGTGTTGAGATTGGCATACCCGATGGGATCGCCACAATGGAGCATCCAGCCATCGCCCACATAGATACCCACATGGGAAACGCCGGGGGTATCATAAGTCCCGGTGAAGAACACCAGATCGCCGGGGCGGGGTGAGCTGGTGCGGCGGCTGATGTTATACAGCCCCTGCGCCCCCAACCGCCCAAAGTCCCAGCCGCATTGATTGTAGACATAGGACACGAAGCCGGAGCAATCAAAGGATGTGCTGGGCTTGTACCCACCCCATACATAGGGATAGCCGATATATTTCTCGGCCTCCTCCAAAATGGCGGCAAAGGTTTCGTCGGCCAAATACGCCTCCGGGATCTCATGCTCCACGGGATCGGCGGTGTACTTTGCCACATAGGGGGACGATGGAAACAGGTCTGGACGGTTGCCCAGCGCCGACATATACAGGGCGTACCGGGAGAGCTGATCCTCGCCCATAATGTAGATGGGCAGATGGGACAGGTTGAAGTTTTCCAGCGTCACGGTGCAAATGTAGTAATCGTAATAGACCCGGTATGTGTCGGTATGGGTGTTGCCCTCTTCGTCCGTCCATGTGTCCGTTTCGAGGTAGTAGCGGCGCTCCGTCACCACCGTTTCCGTCAGAATGTACTGCTTTTCAAAGAGCATTTGCAGCGTTCCCTGTACCTCGTCCACCGTCCACGCCCCTTCGTGTATGGCGCTGATAATAGACAGCAGCACATAGGGATCGTGTTCAATGTCATCCAGCTCAAAGTGGTATTCGTCATAATCGTGAGTGCTTTCGTAGCTGTCCAGATAGTCTTGCAGCTCGGCCTCCAGCCCGCAGTAGGCGGCCTCGGCCCCGCGCAGATCGGCATCCTCGGCGGCATAGGTGGACGCGCCGATGGCCCCCACCACGCCGTTGCCAATCGTCACCGCAGAGGACATACACGACTGCATGAGCACCAGCAGCAGAAAACAGGCAAGGAACAGCAACACCCCCACAGGATGCCGCTTGACAAAGGCCACGGCCCGGGCCGCCAGCTTTTCCGTTGTGACCGCCGTTTTCTCTGCGGCCTTGGCCGTCTGCTTTGCAGCCTCCCGCGCTTGCTTTGCGTATTGCCGCTTGATTTTCTGCTTTTGGATATACCGGGACACCGCGCCGCCCTTTTGCATTTCCGGGTGGGCCTCCACCGTGGCCCGGTACTGATAATCCGCCGTAGCCTTGATGTGCCTGGACTCGGCCTTTTGCACCGCTTTGGCCGGGTGCTCCCGGATTTGCTTTTTTACATACCGGGATGTGGAGCGCAGGGCGGCCTCACCGACCAGCTCGGATCGGTGGGCGCTTTCGGTGCCGACATTCTCATGCTCTACCTCATATAGCTTGCCATGCACATACCCATGAACGGTTGCACCCGCCGCCCGGCCCGCCTTTTTCACGGGGCCGGACTTTTTCGGCGGTTTCTGCTTTGCCAGCTTTTTCTTGGCCTTATCCAGTTGTTCGCCGCGCTTTTCCATACGCAGCTTGGACTCGGCGGTTTGCTCCTGCTGGCTTTTGGCTCTAAACTTGCTTTTGGGGGACTTTGGGACTTTTTGTCCCGAAGTGGCCCCGCCCTTATTCGTCCTTTCGCTCATGGGCCATATCCTCCGGGCGGGTGGTCAGCAGATTGTAAATCTCACCCTTGGGGAAACGATCCACAAACGGGATGGTCACGGAGCCGTAGAACAGCAAACCCTCGCCGGAATTGCTATGGGTGATATAGGAGAGCTGATGCTCGGAAATGCCGAGCTGCTTTGCGAGGATCGCCCGGTCACTTTGGGCCTGTGACAGCAGGATCATAAAGTCGGTGTTATCCAGAATGGCCTCGATTTCCCGGCTTGCCAGCAAGTCCTTCACATTCTGCGTCAGCGCCGAGGGGACGCAGCCCTTTTTACGGAGCATCTTCCACACGGCCACAAAGTAGCTGGCCGTCAGCGGATCGCGGAGCAGAATATGGAACTCATCAAAGTAGCACCAAGTAGCAAGGCCCTCGGCATGGTTGGTGTTGACAGCCGATGTGACAAACTCGTTTGTAATGTGCATGGCGATCTTGCGGAGGTTTTCGCCCATGCCTTTCAGAACGATGCACACCACACGGGCATCCGTCTGGACATTGGTGGGGTGGTTGAACAGGTTGAGGGAGCCTGTGCAGTAGAGCTCCAGCGCCGTTGCCACACGCCGGGCCTCCGGCTCCGGCTGTTTCAGCAGTTCCTCATACAAGTCCTGCAGCAGCGGCATATCCCCGCTACCGATCCCCAGCGCCAGCTCCCGGTAGACCAGCCGCACACAGCGGTCAATGACCGTCTTTTCGATGGGCTGCAAGCCCTCCTTGCCGCCCACGATCAACTCGCACAGGGACAACAGGAAGTCGGCCTTCATGGACAGGGGGCTGTCCTCGTCATTGGTGGATAGCTGGATGTCCATAGGATTGATATGGTTGGGGCTGTCCGGGGCGATCTCGATGACCTGTCCACCCAGCCGCCTCACCAGCGGGGCATATTCGCCCATCGGGTCTACCACCACGATCCTGTCGCTGGTGGCAAGGAACACATTGATCAACTCTCTTTTTGCCGCAAAGGACTTGCCCGATCCCGTGGAGCCGAGGTACATTCCGTTGGCCGATTTCAGCTTTTTGCGGTCAGCCATGATGACATTATGGGAAAGGGCGTTCATGCCGTAGTACAGGGCCTGTCCGTCCATACGCAGCTCACGGGTCATAAAGGGAATAAAGATCGCCGTGGAGCTGGTTGTCATACCGCGCTGGATCTCAATGCCGTTGTACCCCAGCACCAGCGAGGACAGGAAACCCTGCTCCTGCTGCCAGTCCAGTCTTTTCAGAGCGCAGTTGTATTTCTGCGCGATGCCGGACACGGTAAATACATCGTTTTCCAAACGCTGGCGGCTGGGCGCAAGGTTGATGACGGTAAAGGTCAAAAGGAACATTCGCTCGTTGCGGGATTGCAGATCGGCCAGCAGCTCTGCCGCATCCTTGGAAAAGGTAATGAGGTCGGGGGGCAAAATCTCCATATCGTACCCGGCCCGGACAGCCTTTTTCTGTTCCTCGGCCTTCATGCGTCCAATATCGGAGATTTTACCCTTGATGGTTTTAATGGCCTTGAGCTGATCCACCGTCTGAACATGGAGCGTCACCGTCAGCTCGGCATCCAGCTCCAAGATTTCAGCCAGCAGCTTATCCGACATTTCCGACGCCAAAATCTGCAAGTAGGACGCAGCTCCCCAAGACTGGCCCACCCGGAATGTACGGCTCTGCCGGAAGTCGAAGCTGTCCGGGGCAATAAAGTCTTTCGTACCCATGCCAGTTCTGGGAATATCCTTCCACGCAAATCGGAAAGGCTCCCGACTGCCGGGGTGGAGCTGCCCATGCAAGGCGGCCAGCCGATCCCGGCCATCGAGGGGCCGGGACTGTACCCCCAGCCGCTTGAAGTTGCCCATCACATCGGCCTCTACACGATCCAGACGGGGCCGGGCCTCGGCCACGCTGCCAGCGGGCAGACCAAAGGTGATGTATTTGGAGCGTTCAATGCCGTTGTTGCTTTTGGCAATCTGGCCTTTGAGCATATCCACGAACTCGCCCCGGATGCTGTTGAACGCATCCTGCTGGGCCGGGATATTCACCTTGTAACGGTGGGTAGACCGGGAACGCCGATTGACGAAAGAAAGCTGGAACGGCAAGGAACTGTCAAAGTAATTGAGGAATGAGCTCCAGCCGCCAAAGATAGCAGTCTGATCCTCGGTGGACGCAACGGCATAATTGATGTCCTCATATTCCACCGTTTTCGTGTAAAGCCCGCCGGGGAGCTGACAGATGCCGTCCGGGTGCATCGCCACATAGGGGATCGTCTGCTGGGCAGACACCACGGCCCGGCGCTTACTTGCCTTTGGCTTGCTTTTACTTTTTGTTTTCTGCAATAGGCTCCTCCTTTCCTGTGAATGACGCATAGATGTTCTGCGTCTTGTAGGGCCTCACACCGGGCCGCAGAAACCGGGTGTTGAGGATGTTTCGCAGCACCTTTTCAAAGGGCAGCCCGTCTTTTTCATACATGGCCATCATAAAGGCCGGGAGCATGATCACCAGCATGACGAACAGCGCCCCGGTGTTGCCGATGGCACCACGGGAGAGCAGATAGGCCGGGACGCCCACCGCCGCGCCGATGCCGAAACAGACAAGCTGGCGTTTGGTGAGGTTAAAGGCGATTTTCGTTTTGATTTTGGATAGGTCGTTGGGGACATTTACATAGGGCATCCGTCACACTCCTTCCTTGGGACAAATTGTCCCGAAGTCCCGGATTGTCGGCTCCACCTCGTTGCCCCATACATCCCAGCCGGGCGGGGTCTGACGGGCGAACAGCTCCACACGGGGCAGATCGCCCATGAGGGAAATAATTTTGTCCCTCGTTTCGTCCGGCTTTTTGCTATGGGCCTCGATGGGAGAAATGATAAACTGGTGGACATCGGCGGCCTGCCGTTTGGGGTGGCCCCGTGTGGCAAGCAGACAGATCTCCGCGTTGCCCCGCGTCCAGAAACCCAGCCCATAAAACCAGCTATCGGCCTTCTTGTTCTTTTTCAGCCACACAAAGGCCACGGATTTATAGTTGAAGCCCCACGCCTTAATGAGCCGCAGGGCCTCCGGGAGCTGCGGGAATGTTGCCCACATGAAAAGTGCGCTGTCCGGGGCCGCAATCTCGGCCACAGGCAGCGCACATAACTCGTCTATGCTCATGGTGGGGTAATGGTTTTCAGCCGCCCCCTGTACCTTGCTCCGCTGGTACTGCCAAGGGGGATCGGCATAGATGATGGAATATCCTCCGATATTGTCACACTCCTTTCCCGCCCCCGGCCACGGCCAGCCGCGCCTGTTCAATGCGTTCCACGGCGGGGCCGTAGAACACGGGGGCATTTTCAAAGCAGATGAAGCGGCGGCCTGTGTTCAGCGCGGCAACGGCAGTTGTGCCGGAGCCGGCGCAGATGTCAGCCACCACCTCGCCCTCGTTGGTATAGGTCTGAATGAGGTACTCGCACAGCTCCACAGGCTTTTGTGTGGGGTGGATCGTGTGCGACACCGTAGGCACAAAAAGGACGTTGCTGGGATAGCGTCGCCCATCGCTGGACTCGGTGCCGACCCGTTCAAACTTGCCATAGTTGGGACTGCTCCCGCTTCGGGCATGGGTTTTGCGGTACGGCTCCCCATAGGTGAACTGCGGATTATATACCGGGGGCTTTTGGTAGAACACCAAAATGTTCTCGGACTTTTTCAGCGGGGCGCGGTTGGCATTGAGAAAGCCTGTTCCGCGCTCTTTGTACCATATCCACTCATAGCGGAGCATGGCAAGGTTGGATGCCCCCAGCACCTTATCATAGGGGCATTGGGAAAACAGCAGCACCGCGCCGTCCGGCTTGACCGCCCAGCGCACCGCCTCCCAAAACTCGATCAGCGGCAGCGGCACATCCCAATAGTTCCGGGTCGTGCCGTATGGGGGATCGGTCAAAAGCATATCCACCGAATGACGGGGCAAGGAGCGCAAGCCCTCGATCCCGTCCATAAGGAACAGGCCGCTGGGCTCCAACACCCGGCCATCCGGGGCCTTTGGGACTCGTCGGCACAAACTCCGCTCTGCTACTTCGGGACAATTTGTCCCGAAATCCGCCCGCTCCGTTGCGCCTCCTCTCCCCACAAAGTCTGCCGACTTTGCGGGGTACCCCTTGTTTTCCAAAGTGGTTTTGTTCATGGCGTTGTCCTTTCTTAATGCGCGCCGAATATGCTCTTTGCCACCGAGCCAGTTTTGAACAGGGTGAAGCACAGCAGCACCGTATAGCCGATGCAGCTCCAGATCGCCCCGATGGGATCGCCGCTAGTGGCAATACCCTGTACCAGCACCGCATAGATGGCCACGCACACAAGGATCAGCAGACCTTGGAAACCGACAGCAAACAGGGACTTGATATAGTTCTGGCCCATACTGCCAATTTCACGGTTGGAGAGCGTAGCCACGGGTATGGGGGCCAAGCTGGTGAGCAGATATATTTCAATCATGCGCCCATAGACGATGACGAAAATAATAATGTTCAGCGCAAGCATGGTAATGTGAATGAGGAACGACTGGAGCCACAGACCCAGCAGGGGGCCGACTTCCATCGCCTCCAAGGTAGCCTCCAGATTATCCAGCATGGACGCGCTGATGTCGGTGGAGCCGCGCACCAGCCCTGCGGCGTTGGCAATCACGCTCTGGGACATATCAAATACCGCCATGACGATATTGAATGTATTGGAGAGAATGAGAATAGCCGCCGCCGTTTTGAAAATCCACTTGAAGAAAATCCAGTAGTCCAGATCGTGTAGGTTGTTCTTTTCGATAATGAGCTGGATCAGCTCATAGGTGGCAACAAAGGTTAAAATCAGACCGGCAATCGGCAGTATCACCGTTTCAGAAAGCTGCCGTATGAGGGAAAAGACCCCGGCGTTCCAAGCCGCCGGGGTCGTCCCTACTTGCACCGCAATCTCTCCGACACGGGTATTGACCGTATCAAAAAGGCCCGTGAGGTTGCCCATGATACCCTCAATCAGCAGCCCTTTTATCCAGTCTGTAAGCCAGTCGGTGAGAAATCCCATAAGCTAAACCCTTAAAACAGGGAGGACAGCAGGGGGATCAGAGTGGTGCCGAGCACGATGATGCCGCCGCCAGCCATGAGCTGCTTCATACCCTGGCTCTTCGCGCCGGGGTTATCGGAGCCGTAGCCCTCCAGCAGGTTGACAACGCCCCACACGCCAAGGCCAGCGCCGAGGGCAATAACGAGGGTCTGCAAAGTGTTGATGGCAGAAGCGAAAAACTGCATATATTACTCCTTTTCTCCGGGCTATACCCGGCCATGAAAAAAGCCGCCCCGTGTAGGGCGGCAGCGTCCGTACCTCGGGACTCGTCGGCACAAACTTCGCTTTGCTACTTTGGGACAAAATGTCCCAAACTCCGCACGCTCCGTTGCGCCTCCTCTTCCCACAAAATCGCTGATTTTGCGGGAACCCTAAAAGCCCAAGGTTTTATACAAAAGCGTCTGGATCGTCGAGGTCGTCATAGTTGAGGATGTCCTCGTCCTCTTCTGTGAGCGCCTCGGCGGGCACATCCACTTCGTACACCTCACAAGCCTCGTTGGGGCCGGGCCGCCTGCGGCGGTTTATCAGCCTGTCGAGGTTAAAGGCGTTTTTCTTGTCGGCCTCAGCCGTAAACTTGTAGTTGGGGTGTTGCTTCAGATCGTATTTGCGGGAATAGAACGGGGGCAGGCCCCGGAGCTGCAAGATGCACCGATCACCGGGCATTGTGGCAAGCTCGCTGGGGGTCATCAGCTCCCGGCCCAGCCGCTGGATGTTTTGGCTGTAACTTTCGGACTGGCCCCGTGTGCGGCCATCCGTCTGCATGGAGATCGTGGACTTGCCCAGCCAGTTTTCCGATATTTCCTTGATAGTGCTGGCCTCGCGGCCACCGAGGAATATCACGCTGTCCATGTTGCCGAGGATCGTTTCCGCATTTTTATCGTAAATGGCCTTGCATTGAGCAAGCTGCTGATAGAGCAGTACAAGGCTCACCTCGCGGGAACGAATGACGGCCACCAGCTTTTCCAGCCCCGGCACTTGGCCCGTATTGGCCGCCTCGTCCCACAGGACGCGCACATGATGGGGCAAGCGGCCCCCATGCACATTGTCGGCCCGTTCACACAGGAGATTGAACATCTGCGAAAAAGCGAGAGCGACCAAAAAATTGTAGGTGCTGTCCGTATCGCTGATGCAGAAAAATGTTGCCGTCCGTCTGTCACCCATACGGTCAAGTTCCAGTTCATCGTAGCTCATAATCTCCCGGAGCTGGGGGATGTCAAAGGGAGCCAGACGAGCACCGCAGGAAATCAAAATGCTTTTGGCCGTCTTGCCGCTGCTTAACTTGTACTTTTTGTACTGCTTCACAGCAAAGCAATCCGGCTTTCGCTTTTCCAACCCGGCAAACATATAGTCCACCGCGTTCATAAAGTCCTCGTCATCCTCCTTGACCTCCATGCCGGAGATCATGTCCACCAGCGTATTCATATTGCGATCTTCCTCCGCGCCCTCGAAAATGATATAGCCCAGCAGGGCGCAGTATAGGAGCGTTTCGGCCTTCGTCCAGAACGGATCGCCCTCTTTGCCCTCGCCCTTGGTGTTGGAAATAAGGGCATTGACGAACTTTAGGATGTCGGACTCGTTCTTGATATACGCCAGCGGGTTATAGTGCATGGACTTGGAGAAGTCGATGCTGTTGAATACCTTGATTTTGTACCCCCGCTTTTGGAGAAAGCTGCCCACTTGGGACAGGACGCCGCCCTTCGGGTCTACCACCACGAAAGAGGAATGGGCCTGTAAAAGCTGGGGCGTGAGCCAAAAGCGGGTTTTGCCCGAGCCGGACGATCCGATGACACAGGTATTGAGGTTTCGGGCGTTGGCCGGGATCTTGGGCCGGGTGTTCATGGTGAGAAACTCCGTCCCGGTCAGAATGACATTGTTTTCAAACTTGGGATCGACAAAGGGCTTGATGTCCTTTTCGTTTCCCCACCGGGCCGAGCCGTACTCCTCGTCACGCCGGAACTTCTTGGCTTTTTTACTTTTCATGTGGATGAACAGACGGAACGCCACGGCTCCCACGATACCAACCAGCCAGTCAACAGGGTTTAGCCCCGGCGCGAAATCGGCAAAGGCCGGGCCGATAGTCTGGCCGATCCCCATCACTTTTGTTAGGAAACCCGCACCAGCGGCCAGCCGATAGGCCGTACTCAATTTGAGGAACGCCCAGCCGATGAACACATACGGGATATTGGGAATGAGGAATTTTCGGAGCTTATCTGTTTTCATGCGCCGCCTCCTTCACACGCTCCCGCTGTTTGGGCTTTTCACGGGTGAGCTGATCTCCGGCCCGCTTGATCTGATCCCGGATGGGGATGCGCCTGGACTTGGACTTGTTCAGCACCTTTTTGGAATACTCCGAGAAACAGGCGGTCATGGCATCAGCCTGTCCCGCCTTGAAAAACAACAGGTATTTGTCCGGGCCTGTCTTGTAAAAGGCATAATCCACATTCCACTTCCGGGCCACCCGGTCAAAACTTTTGGTATCGCCGGACAGCTCCAGACTGTTGGTAGACACGCCATGCCGCATAAGTTGCTTGACCGTCTGTTTGCCGTGAGGGATCTGCCGGGCGCGGTGTTCTTTGGCGATTTTGCGCCCCACAGCGGCCACCACATAGGCAAGGCTCCGCGCCGTCAGCTTACTGGCCCGGACGGAAACTGCAACAGTACGCCGGGAAATATCTTCTTCTATCAGCTATGCCGCCTCCTTTCTCACCTCGGGACAAGTTGTCCCAAGGTGGGGTTATCGTTCCGTATGGCCCAGCGTGGGCCGTTTCCGTTCCCCCTCCAGCGAGGAACGGTCTATAATTTCCTTGAAAGCTGACATCTGCTCCCGGATGGACAGCTTGGGCATGGAGAAAACGCGGTGCTCGTCGGGAATGTCATCCCGGCCCGTGTAGTGCTCTATAAAGCTGCTGCGGTTGTCGGCCACATATCCACCGGGGGCATAGTGGCCGCCGTCATTGATCCGCACATCCCGCCCGTATGCCTCATAGTCGATATAATCAATGAGGTGTTCCGGGACTTCCACACCGCCGAACTCCAGCACATACATACGGCCCAGCTCCTCGTCACTACGGACACCGGAATAGAACTCAAAGCAATCCAGATTTTGCGTGAGGTTGATTAAGTCTTTTACGCTACCTGTGTATTCGCCAGCGTCTATGACCGCCTCAAACTTTTCTATATCGCTCTGATCCATTTCCGACAGCAGCGCGGCCAGATAGTTGAGCTCGTCAATGCTTTCATATTCGCCCAAGTGCTCATGCAGCCCCAGTACATCGCCGTCAAAGCTGGTTATGAAAATCTCCTCATACCGTATGCCGTCCACGCCGATGCGCTTTAAGAGGGACTGTACCTCCTCCGCCGTGGTGGGAAATTTCAGCGTTTCGCCCACAAGCTGCCCCTCGGCATATTTGCCGAGGTTGGTAATGTAGGCTTCCAGCAGGGCCGCCATATCAGCGGCGGCCCTGTCCCTTGACCGTCAAGATGCCCTCCAGCGTGGTTGCCGTGATACCCAGCCGCTGGGCAACAGCAATATCGTTCTTCATAGCCTCGGTGACGGTATGGCCGCACACCACCAGCACATGAGAGCGTTTGAGCAGATTACGGGCCATGTCGATCCCGCTTTTATGCTCCTCGGGAATGGCATCATTGAGGAACAGGGGATGGAACAGCGTGGGGCAGATGGGCGAAAAGCCCGCCTCATACACGCTGCGGCAATACTGCGCCGCCTGTTTTGCGTTTTCGGCATCGCTGCCGCACCACGCAGCGGTGATATATGCGAGGGGTCGTTTCATTGTTAAAACCTCCATTCAATGAAAAAACCTCGGGACAAATTGTCTCGAGGTTACAGGCTCTTATCCGTTTTCTTTTCGGGCTTGCCCAGCTCGGGGGGCTGCTTGGCCTTCCAGTCATCCAGCAGGGCCATGATCTGATCCTTCATCTGACGGGGGGACTTGTCCTTGCCGAAATACTTTTCCAGTTCCGCGCTATTGATAATCACCTTATCAACCTCCTTCTTTTCTTCCATCAAAATGCCGTCGATCACATCGCCGTTCAGCTTGCCCTCTTGATCCAGCTTGCGGAGCCGCTGGGCTTGGGATAGGGACGGAGAGGACTGCTGGCCCTCAATGGACACGGCGATATACTTCTGATGTTTGGGCCGGATAAAGGAAATCTCCACGGCGGGGGTAAATGCCAGCTTTTTTTCGTCCAGCATTTTCTGCAAATCCGGCACCAGCTCGGTCAAGCGGATATACCGCTGTACCTGTTTGTAGTTCATGCCGTTGCGATCACCCACGATCTGCGTGGAGCGTTTACCCGCCTCCTGTGCGTCCTCACCGGGACGAGCGCCTTGGTGCTTGATGGCCTCCACCTGCATTTTCAAAGACTGTGCCTTTTCCGTGGGCAAAATCTTTTCGCGGTGGCGCAGGTTGTCATCCGTCATAGCGAGGATGGCCTCGTCATCGGTCATGTTACGGACAATACAGGGCATATTCACAAACCCGGCCAGCTCGCTTGCCCTCTGGCGGCGGTGGCCCGCGATGATCTCATACCCGCCATCCTCGGTGGGGCGCACCAGCGCGGGCTGGTTTACACCACTTGCCCGGACGGACTCCACAAGGCCCTGCATCTCGGCATCGTCACGGACACCAAAGGGATGGTTTTTGAACGGGCGCAGCTCGGACAGATTGAGGTAGACAATTTCCTCTTTTTCTGCGCGGGTAGCGTCACGGGGCGCGGCGGGCTGCTCCGGCGCGGCAGGGGCGGGAGCCTCCTGCGGATTGGGTGCAGCATTTTCCGGGGCAGCCTTACTTTGGGACATTTTGTCTCGCGTGGGCGGCTTGGCCTTGTCGGGGGCCGCCTTGTCAGCCTTTGCCGGGCGGCCCTTGCTGGCCTTGGCCGCTGCTTTGTCCTTCGACTCCGTGGTTTTCTGCTTGGGAGCCTTTTCCTTCGGGGCCTTGTCCTTTCCGGCCTCCTCACGGGCGGCGGCGAAATCCACCACCTTGCCAGAGGGAGCAGGGGCAGGATCACTCTTGTCCGGGGTGGCAGTCTGCTTGGCCTCCTTGTCGGGCTTGAGCGGCTCGGGAGCCGCAGGGCTGGGAGCCTCCGGGACGGTGGGCTCCGCCTTTTCTGCGGGAGCTGCCTTTTCAGCCGGGGCGGGATCTGCCACAACGGGCTCGGCCTTGCCGGGAGCAGGCTGCTCCTGCGCGGGGGCCGTGTCAGTCGTTTCTGCCTCGGGGCCGATATTCTTTTTATCGTCTGCCAATGTCAAACCTCCTTTGTCTTGAAATGAAAAAAGCCAGCCCGATGGCTGGCAGCAGATAAGGGACTCCTCCTTTCAAGTTGTGGTGTATGAAAACGCCGCCCATAGTCTCACTCGGGCGGCGTAATGCTCAATATGAAATTGTTTTAGAATAAATACCTTGCTTGACAACTCGGATTTAATTTTAGATTAGATTTTTTCGCGGTGGCCTTCGTTCCACATTTTTTCATCGACATCGGCCATCATCAGCTTTAACAGGATGTCCGACATACTTTCACCGTTTTTATCATAACGGGGCTCCACGATAAAAACGCGATTGCCGATCTCATATCTTTGCGGCTCACCAGCTATATATTCTTTCTCCATACTCAACACCCCCTTTCGCTATGGAACAAGGAAATTATACCATGCGAAAAGGGAATTGCGGTATCGAGCTTGTTTTCAAATTTAGTATTGATATGCGGTCTGGCCCCAGCTATAATGAATTTCAAGAAAAACGCCGATGGTTTTGCGGCTTTTGGTGGGGTGTCCCGCGTATTGAACGCTCTATTGGCCCGATTTAGAGGGGTATGTAACCGATCTAACCGGGAGAGCGCTTGAATGGCATTCAAGAGGCCGTGGGTTCGAGTCCCATTATCTCCACTTTCGTGAAACCCTTGTAAATGTTGGATTTTTCCTTTATTTACAGGGCTTTTTCTTTTTTAGCCACACCTGTGCGAAAGGCTTCTCCCCGCCTTTTCCCTGCCTGCGCAGCGCAGATACAGCACGAAGATTATCAGACTTCTTTGGAAAGACAAAGGCCTGACTGATTCAGAAAAACTGTGGTATACTTTATGACAGAGGCTGCAGAAGCCAAGAAGGACGGCAGACATGAAAGAAGAAAAGATACTGCCGGAGTCAAGTGGGACTGCGAGAGAATGAGAGGAGGGGGAATGCCTATGTGCGGCCGCTATTATCTGAATGGAGAGACAGTCAGAGAAATTGGAGAACTGCTTGCTTTATGGAACCGCAGGGCAGGAGGAAAAGACTGCAGCAACACAGGCGGGGAGACTTCTGGCTGGGAAAAGGAGAGAGGCCTGTGGAAAAAGAGAGGCCGAGAGATTCTGAAAGCCGCAGCGGAAACAGGGAGAAAGGCTCAAATGGAGGCAGGTGAGGAATTTTGCCCTGGCAGGACTGCTCCCGTTCTGGTCTGGAATGGTGAGGAATTTGCGGTAGAGGAGAAGAGATGGGGATTTTCCGGAAGGGAGAAGAACCGGCTTCTTTTTAATGCCAGGGCGGAGACGGCTATGAAAAAGCCCAGTTTTCGGGGATGTATGGAAGCGCGCCGCTGTCTGGCTTTGGCCTCCTGCTTTTATGAGTGGAATCTGGCGGGAGAGCGTTTTACCTTTACGGGACCGGCGGGAGAGAGCCTTCTTCTGGCCGGATGCTACCAGGCCGGTGAGGAGAGAGATGAGTTTGCCATCTTAACGGTCGGCGCAGATCAGACCATGCTCCCTGTACACGAGCGCATGCCTCTCATTATAGAGAAGAGCCGCGCCTGGGAATGGCTGAAGGACGGCAGAAAGACTGCCGGGTTCCTGGAAGGGCCCTTCCCTGAAATCGAGAAAAAGACAGAGTATGAACAGCTCAGTTTTTCCTTTCTGCAGTGATAGAAGACGGATTTTCCATAAAATGTATCTTGAACCGCCTGTGTGAATCTGATATAATCAACTCAAAAGAACATATGTTCTGATTGAGCGGCGATTTGCCTCACAGTTTCAGGAGGGGATAGGAATGGTATTTAAGACAGACTTCGGCATACAGGATAAAGACAGCGGCCGGCTGAGGGGCAGACAGCTTGCAGTTGCCTGCGGCTGCTGGTTTACCAGTACGGGCAGGCCGATTCCGCGTCTGATTAAATTTCAGGACGAAAACGGGGAGCTTCAGACAATCCAGACGATACAGGTGGATTACGAGGAGGAAAAGCACTACTCAGGGATTCCCTTTCATGAATTCGGCTGCCGGATTTTTTTCCACGGTCTGTGGATGCAGGTGCATCTGCTGTATATGAAGGAGCAGAACCGCTGGCTGATGCAGATTCCGGGATAGAGGGGAAGAGGGCGAAAACGACGGAGAAGGCTTTGGGGCAGGTTTCCGAAAAAGCGGCTGAAAATAGGGCTGCAGGAGGAGCATACAGGTGCAGAAAAATGGTCAGGAGGATAAAAATATGGAATTCAGGGAAGAGAGAGGGCTGAACAGGGCAGATGAGGAAGACAGGGCAGTTTCCCTGCTGTACCGCCGCGGGCTGCTGGCCCATGTGGATATGATAGAGGCAGTCAGGAGAAAAAATGCGCAGATCCTGTATGCCTGTGAGGACGGCGTTATGATCTACGAGACAGACAGCAGAACCTGCATGATTGCGGCAGACAATCTGGAGCCGTGCCGGAATATCCTGAAAAAGAATACATACCATCAGTTCGCTGTGCATAACAGGGAACTGGCTGAGGAAATTCAGAAAGAGTATCACTTTTCCACAAGTGTGGCCACCAGCCAGGCTGCATGGATGAAGGCAGAGCCGCCTGCATTTGACGACAGCGGCATTATCCGCCTGAAGCCGGAACATGCAAAAGAGGTGTGCAGCCATTACACGACCATGGAAGATCCCGGAGAGTATGTGGAGGAACTGATTTCCAGGGGACAGATGTGGGGAATGTTTCAGAATGGAAATCTGGCCGGCTTTGTGGGAGAACACCTGGAAGGAAGCATGGGGCTTCTGGAAGTCGTGCCGGAATACAGACGGCAGGGGATAGGCTTTCGTCTGGAGGCTTATCTGATCCGCCACTTTGTAGAGCAGGGAAGGATCCCTTTCTGCCAGATCATTGAGGGCAATGACGAGTCCATGAATCTTCAGAAGAAGCTGGGCATGGAGGTCGCTGCCCCGCCGACCTGGTGGCTCTTTGACTAAACCCGTTTAAAGGGAGAAAAGCGACAGGCAGGCGGCCGCTGCCGGCAAGAATGCCTGCCTGTCAAGCAGCGGCGGGCTGTCAAAAATCAGTCAAAGGTGCCGACAAGGCTTTCGGGAATTGTAAATTCTACAGCTCCCATGGAGCCGGGAGCCACAGAGTACTCGTCAAAGGCTACTATCAGGGAGCCGCTTTCTGACAGATAGAAGCTCTCTTCGCCTGTCAGACCGGAGAAACCGTCTGTGGCAGGATCCAGGAAATAGGTTACATTCTTATCTGCCTCCATCTGCTCCTTCATCTGGCTCAGGATATTGTCGCTGACCTCTTTCAGAGCGTCCTCGCTTCCGAGCAGTTCAGACAGAGTTAAGAGTTCTCCCGTCTGCTTATCTACTGTATAGGTTTTGAAGGATTCGGCTCCACTGGCCATAATACGGGTGGTGATGATGCGGAGGGAGAGATAACGTGTCCCGTCGTGGGTAACCTCATAGGCGGAGGAAACGGAATAATGCCCCTTATCGCCTGCCTCATCTCTGGCCTCCTCATATTCGGCAATCAGGCCGTCAATGTAGGAGGAAATTTCCTGGTTGGCAGGCAGCTCCTCCCCTGATTTGTCCACGAGAACAGGCCGGGCAATGTCTGCTGAAACTCTCTCATTTCCATCCTGGTACGTTTCTCCCTTCTCTACACGTATCCCGGATTCACTTTCTGCCGAAGAGGATTCGCTGGAACTTTCCTTAGAATCTTCCGTTTCCTGTTCAGAGAGCGAAGATTCCAGGGCAGCTGAGGTTGATGCAGTTCCGGTGCCAGGAGCGCTGCTGGCGCAGCCGGTGAAAAGCAGCATGGCTGCTGACAGATATGGAAGAATTAAATACTTTTTTTTCATAGAAAATCTCTCCTTTTCTTTATTTCTATAGTATAGACGGAGCAGGGGACAAAAAAGTTGGGAGAAAAAAATTTTTTAAAGTCAGTGAGACTTAGGGAGGTGGATTCATTGATTCTCAGCGTCAGCAGAAGGACGGATATTCCAGCCTTTTACAGTGAGTGGTTTTTTGGCAGGCTCAGGGAGGGAAGCTGTCTGGTCAGGAACCCATTTAACCTGCATCAGCTCAGCAGAATTCCCATGACGCCGGAAGCGGTGGAGTGTATCGTATTCTGGACCAAAAATCCAGGCCCGATGCTTGGAAAACTTGGGCTTCTTGATCCAATTCCCTTTTATTTTCAGTTTACGCTGACCGGATACGGGAGAGATATAGAGCCGGGATTTCCGCACAAAAAAGAGTGCATGATTCCTATATTCAGGGAGCTGTCCTCGCAGGTTGGGAAAGACAGAGTCGTGTGGAGATACGATCCGATCTTTTTTACTGACAGGTACACGGCCGATTACCATCTCAGGGCCTTCGGGCAGATTGCAGAGGCACTTCAGGGATATACCAGACGGGTGGTTATCAGCTTTCTGGATCTCTATGCAAAGGTAAAGAGAAATATGAAAGCATATGGAGGGGAACTGAGAACCATGCCTGACAGCGGCGCATTCGGTCCGTTTGTCAGCGCTCTGTCGGAAATTGCCGCAGAACATGGAATGGAGATCTGCGCCTGCGCGGAAGCCTGTGATCTGTCCCGGTTTGGAATAAAGAAGAGCGGCTGCATCAGCAGGGAGCTTCTAGAACGGGCGGCAGGGCGAAGTGTGGAGACGAGAAAAGCAAAAGGCCAGAGAGGAGAATGTCTCTGCGTGGAGAGCACAGATATAGGAGCCTACCATACCTGCCCCGGCGGCTGTCTGTACTGCTATGCCAACGACAGCAGAAGAAGGGTGGAGGAAAACAGAAAACTCTGGGATCCCAATTCTGCCCTGCTGTGCGGAGCGGTTGGAAAAAACGATAAGATAGCGGAAAAGCGTGCAGACAGAAGAAGTATACGGTAAATCATACCTCTTCTGCCTGCACGCTTTTCCATACTGTCCTGCATCTGCAGCCAGTCTCTCACAGAATGCAGGGATGCACGCGTTCTGTGTGAATGAAATTTTACATTTCAGGCATAGGTGCGGTGTAGAATCCCAATTTGTGGAAGTTATACCAGTCCATTATTTTCTCCTTATCTGCCACATTTAAGGCAAGTAAGATCTCTTTTGCAAATTCCATCGGTGCTGTGCCATTGGCAGTGACTATATTTTTGTCTCTGACTGCCTGTCTCGCAGTATAGTTCTGTTCACCGGAGTAATGAGCCCCCGCCCATTGTTTTAAGTCATTCAAATCATTACTTGTATGGATTACCTCATTTAAAGCGCCGACTGTACCTAAAAAGGCGGAGGCATCGCAGATGCCGGCTAATAACCTGCCTTTCTGACGACAATCCTCAACAAGCGCTTTCAGCTGATATGCATTTTCATTTCTCCATGTCATACCTCCAATCAAAATGAGCGCTTCGTAGTCGCTGGGGACAGACGTAATATCGTAATCGGGCATGATTCTGAATCCACCGATTGACTGAACGTAATCCTTAGATAAGGATACCGTCTTGATTTCATACTGTCCCTCTCCTAACATAGCTACTGCAGAAGAAATATATGCCGCCTCCCAGTCCGCATACTGCTGTAAAACCACGAATAAAATTGTTTTTTTCAACTTTCTTTTCTCCTTTTCCGACTCTGATTAACAGGTATATTATATCTTCATCCGCTGTCACCTGCAATGAAAACGTGTTTGCGTTCCTGTGGGCATTGTTTTTGTCAATTACTTTTATTTCGTAAAAATGGAAACCTGGGATCGTTTAGGAGAAAAGTCAGGATTGACATAACAAAAAATGTTATGATATAATCAAAAAAAACAAACATAACAATTTGTGTTATGATCGGCATGTCTGGAAACAGTATGCAGGGGTAAATGGAGAATTGAAATCAAGGGGACACGAGGAGGAAGATTAGATGAGACAATCAAAACCGCCAAGAACAGAATCACAGGAAATTCCTGATCAGGAGAGAACCGCGGCAGGAAGGAAAAAACTCTATCTGCGCACGGAAAAAGAACTGAGAGCCTACATGCATCCGCTCCGGCAGAAGATTCTTCACTGTCTCTACCTGGAGCCGTCTGGAATGACGGCTAAGCAGCTTGCAGACTGCCTTCATGTGGCCCCGTCCAGCACAGGGCACCATCTGGCAGCTCTTGAAAAGGTGGGACTTGTAGAACTGTCCCACACAGAGAAGATTCATGGCCTGACAGCCAAATATTACCGCGCAGCGCCGGTGGATGTGTATCTGAAAGAAACGGAACCGGCAGCCGGTCAGATGAGAGACGCACTCGTAAGAAATTCCATGAACGAGCTGGAGGAACATTTTTTTAACATGGTTCGGGAGGCGGAGGAGAAATCCCAGGAATTAAACCCTGAGAAGGGGGATGCTATGTTCGGCGTCGTTTATCTGAAACAGGAGGAGATCGCACAGCTTCGCCGCAGGCTGGCAGATTTTTTATCAGAGCATGCAATACCCTCGGAGGGGACGGTACCCTGCGAGTATGGCCTGATTTTCTGCCAGGCTGAAAATGGATGGAAAAAAGGTGAAAAGAGGTGACAGGGATATAGAGAAGGATATGGAGAAGAAACAGAAGCAAAAGCCAATGGGAAGAGGAATGCGAAAAAACAGAATTTTTTGGGGAGCGCTTCTGGCGCTGGGACTGGAGGCTGCCAGAAAGGGAGCGCTGGCCGCAGTGCTGAGCCTGATTGTGCTGAGAAAGGGACTGACTTTTTCACAGCTCTCAGCTGCGTTTGCCGTTTTTTCAGCCGCGTCATTTCTGCTGGAAGTGCCCAGCGGGGTGCTCGCCGACTGTGCAGGAAGAAAACGGGTATTTATTACGGCGCAGGCTGTAGGGCTGGGAGCCCTGCTTCTGATGCTGGAGGGACGTTCCTTTTGGGCAGTCTGTACAGCGTTCTTTCTCTACGGCGCATCCGGAGCATTTTCCAGCGGAAGCATGGACGCACTGTACATGGACTCCTGTATTGCAGATGGAACCATTACAGTTGAGAGAGGAGCTATGCACCTGGAGCTGGCAGAAATTTCAGGCTGCGCAGGGGGAGCCCTTCTCGGAGGTGTTCTGAACTATGCCGGCGGGAGGCACTCGGCAGAGACGGCGAGCCAGCTTGTACTGACTGGGGCAGTGATACTGACGGCAGCGGCCCTCTTTTGCGCCCTTTTCTTTACCGCAGAGGCAGGGGCGAACAAGGCGTCTTATAAGGGTCATGCAGAGGACGAAGGAGTGCGGGAGAAGGCAAAACGGAAGGGAGAAAACCATCTGGCGGCCAGAGAGGAAACGGGAGAAAATAGAAGGGCTTTCTGGGAGCTTTTGTCAAACGGTCTGCCCATTCTTCTTGGCAGTTCTCTGTTTGCAGGTTTTTCTTTGGCACTCATGGAGACATACTGGCAGCCGATGCTGGCGGGGCTTCTGCCGGGAGCACAGGATTCCTGGATTCCCGGCGTTCTGGGCTTTTTTTATTACGCCGCCTCTGCGGCAGGAAGTCTGGCTGCCGGAAAATATCTGAAGGAGGAAACAGCCGTCCCGGCCTTTGCGCTGTCAGGTCTGATGACGGGAGGAGTTCTGCTGCTTCTTTGCAGGTCAGAGACAGTTCTCTTTTTTTCAATGTTTTATCTCCTTCTTTACTTCTTGCTCGGAATTTTTTCCATGGCCCAGAGCAGTGCAGTCCACCGGGCAGTATCGCCGGCTCTTCGGGCTACAGCCCTCAGCGGAGGAGGGCTTGCCATACAGATAGGAGGCTTTCTGGCCAGCTGCTTCGCAGGCTTTACTGCAGATAAAATCGGAATATCCGGCCTGTGGCTGATTGCCGGCTTCATATTCTTAACTGGTACAGGAAGTGCAGCCGCTTTGCTTTGGCACATGCAGAAACCGCACAGAGAAGGACAGAGGAGCAAAAAGACACAGACTCAAAAGCCTGCAGACAGGGAAGATATGGTATAATGGCTGCAAAAATAAAAGCAGAGAAGGAAGGGACATCCATGAATCACAGCGGAACGAAACGGTTGGAGACAAAACGTCTGATTCTTCGCCGGTTTACAGAGGACGATGCGCCTGCCATGTATAAAAATTGGGCCAGTGACGGCGAGGTGACAAAATTTCTGACCTGGCAGCCCTACAAAAGTCTGGAGGACGCTGAAAAAACGCTGGCAGTGTGGGTGAGAGATTATGAGAATGAGAGAAAAGACTGCTATCAGTGGGCCATAGTATTAAAAGGAGAGGAAGGATCTGCCGGGGAGCCCATCGGCAGCATCAGCGCGGTAAAGCACGATGACAGTATTTCTATGGTACAGGTGGGCTACTGCCTGGGAAAGCGGTGGTGGCACCAGGGGATCATGACAGAGGCCCTCAGCTGCGTGATGGATTACTTTTTTGATACGGTAGGTGCAAACCGCATAGAAGCCCTTCACGATGTGAACAACCCTCATTCCGGTCAGGTGATGAAAAAATGCGGGATGCGCTATGAGGGGACGATGAGGCAGGCAGGAAGAAACAACCAGGGCCTCTCAGATCTGTGCTGCTATGGGGCGCTGGCAGAAGATCGGACGTCAAAAAACAGGGACAGATGATTCTTAAAAACAGGTTCTGAAAAATATTTTTGACTGTAAAGCAAAAATGCTTGACAGAAGGCAGACCCTATGCTATGATGATGCAGGTGATTGAAATGGAAAAAATTGTGGAACAGACATTGCTTTATGATTTCTACGGCGAACTCCTGACGGACCACCAGAAGGAAATCTATGAGGATGCCGTGTTTAACGATTTGTCTCTCAGCGAGATTGCAGACCAGCAGGGAATCAGCCGGCAGGGTGTCCATGACCTGATAAAGAGATGTGACAAAACTTTGGCCGGGTACGAGGAAAAGCTCGGTCTGATCCGAAAGTTCCAGAGAACCAGGGAGCTAGTGGAGGAGATTCACGAGCTGACCAGGAGGTTTCGGGAGAGCGGAGACGAGGCCCTGATCGACAGGATTGGGGAGATTTCCAGCGATATTATCAAACTGTAACAGGATACTGTGACGGACAGGAGGTTGCCGGATGGCTTTTGAGAGCCTTGCAGACAAGCTGCAGAATGTATTTAAGAATCTGACTGGAAAAGGCCGACTGTCGGAGGCTGATGTGAAGGCCGGACTCAGGGAAGTTAAGATGGCCCTGCTGGAGGCGGATGTCAGCTTCAAGGTAGTAAAACAGTTTATCAATTCTGTTCAGGAGAGGGCAGTGGGACAGGATGTCTTAAACGGTCTGAATCCGGGACAGATGGTCATAAAGATTGTAAATGAAGAGCTGGTAAAGCTGATGGGCTCCGAGATGACGGAGATTGCCCTGCGGCCTGCCAATGAGATTACAGTGATTCTCATGGCCGGACTTCAGGGAGCCGGTAAGACCACCACCACGGCCAAGATTGCCGGAAAGCTGAAGGCAAAGGGAAGAAGTCCTCTCCTTGCGGCCTGTGACATCTACCGCCCGGCAGCTATTGAACAGCTCAAAATCAACGGAGAGAAGCAGGGAGTTCCCGTGTTCTCCATGGGAACGGGCCACAAGCCGGTAAATATCGCGAAGGCTGCCATCGAGCACGCAGCGAAAAACGGCAACAATGTGGTCATTCTCGATACGGCCGGTCGTCTTCACATTGACGAGGACATGATGAACGAGCTGGTGGAGATCAAGGAGAATGTATCTGTTGACCAGACGCTTCTCATCGTGGATGCCATGACCGGACAGGATGCGGTCAATGTAGCCGGAATGTTCAACGACAAGATTGGCATTGACGGCGTAATCCTGACAAAGATGGACGGCGATACCAGAGGCGGTGCAGCCCTCTCTATCAAGGCAGTGACAGGAAAGCCGATTCTTTATGTGGGAATGGGCGAGAAGCTCTCCGATTTGGAGCAGTTTTATCCGGACCGGATGGCGTCGAGAATCCTCGGAATGGGCGACATTATGTCCATCATCGACAAGGCTACAGCCGTGATCGACGAGGAGAAGGCAAAGGAGCTTTCCCAGAAGCTCAAGAAGGCAGAGTTTGACTACAACGATTTCCTCGACCAGATGCGCCAGATTAAAAAGATGGGCGGCATGGCCAGCATTCTGAACATGATGCCGGGCATGAACCAGCTAAAAGACGTAGATCTGGACGGCAACGAGAAAGTGATGGAGCGGGTGGAGGCTATTATCCTCTCTATGACAAAGGAGGAGAGGAGCAATCCTGACCTGATTAACCCGTCGAGAAAGAAGCGCATTGCGAAGGGCGCAGGCGTGGACATTGCCGAGGTAAACAGACTGGTCAAGCAGTTTGAGCAGATGAAAAAGATGATGAAGCAGCTTCCGGGCATGATGGGCGGCAAGCGCCGCGGCGGTCTCGGAGGTCTGATGGGAAAGATGAAGCTCCCCTTTTAGTTAGTAAATGCGCAAGCATTTCCTATAGAAGACTCACTACAAGGAGGTGAAATTGAAATGGTAAAGATGAGACTGAGAAGAATGGGCCAGAAGAAGGCACCTTTCTATAGAATTGTTGTTGCAGATTCCAGATCCCCGAGAGATGGAAGATTCATCGAGGAGATTGGCTACTATGATCCGAACACAGAGCCGAGCACCATCAAGATCGATGAGGAAGCTGCTAAGAAGTGGTTAGCAACAGGCGCTCAGCCAACAGAGACTGTTGGAAAGCTTTTAAAAATCGCCGGTATCCAGTAAATAGCTTGTATGAAGAATGCCTTTTAAAGGCATTTTTCATAGGCTGGTTTCGGCCCTGCCGTTTCCGGTCAGCGAGGTGAATGGTATGAAAGAATTAGTGGAAGTGATTGCAAAAGCGCTGGTTGACAACCCAGATGAGGTTGCAGTTACAGAATCTGTTAAAGATGACGAGATTGTAGTTGAGCTGACAGTCGCTTCTTCCGATATGGGTAAGGTGATTGGAAAGCAGGGCAGGATTGCAAAGGCGATCCGCTCTGTTGTAAAAGCAGCCGCATCAAAAGAAGATAAGAAAGTTATTGTAGAGATTCAGTAACTACGAAGCCGCCGGCCCTATGAGCAGACGGCTTTTTGCTTTTACAGGCAGACGGAAGGAAGTTTCAGAGGAGAGAGCATATGGAGCAGTTTTTGCGGGTGGGAGTGATCACCTCGCCGCACGGCGTACGGGGTGAGGTAAAGGTATTTCCCACAACCGATGACATAAACCGATTTAAAAAGCTGAAGGAGGTATTTCTGGACACAGGAAAAGAGAAGATCCTTCTTCACGTGGAGCAGGTAAAATTTTTTAAGGGAATGGCAATCCTGAAATTTAAGGAGTTTGGCAGCATCAACGAGGTAGAGCCTTTCAGAAAAAAGGATCTGCTGGTTTCTAGAGACAAGGCGGTGAAGCTGGCCCCAAACGAAAACTTTATCGTGGATCTCATCGGCCTTACCGTTGTGACGGACGAGGGGGAGGAGTTCGGAACCGTGAAGGATATTCTCCAGACGGCTGCCAACGATGTGTATGTGATCGAGGGCAAGGACCACAAGGAATACCTCTTCCCCTCCATCAAGGAGTGCATTCTGGATGTGGATCTGGAAGCTGGCAGGGTGCTGGTTCACATTATGGACGGACTTTTGGATCTGTAGCCCGGCAGGGGAAGGTTTTAGGAGGATGGAATGAATTACCATATACTGACATTATTTCCCGAGATGGTGATGGGAGGACTGAAAAACAGCATTATCGGGCGCGCCATGGAAAAAGGGCTGATCACCGCGGAGGCGGTCAATATCCGTGATTATTCTGCTGACAGGCATCACCATGTAGATGACTATCCCTACGGCGGAGGTGCAGGGATGGTCATGCAGCCGGGGCCGGTGGTGGAGGCCTATGAAGCCCTTTCAGCCCGCATCGGAAAGCGGCCGAGAGTGATCTACATGACGCCCCAGGGCCGCGTATTCACCCAGAAAATCGCAGAGGAGCTGGCCAGGGAGGAGGAGCTGGTGTTTCTCTGCGGCCATTACGAGGGGATCGACGAGCGGGCTCTGGAGCTGATTGTGACGGATTACCTGTCTGTGGGAGACTATGTGCTGACAGGCGGCGAGCTTCCTGCTATGGTGATGATTGACTGCATCTCCCGCCTGGTGCCCGGAGTGCTGAACAATGACGAGTCGGCAGAGTTTGAATCCTTTCACGATAATCTGCTGGAGTACCCTCAGTATACGCGCCCGGAGGAATTTCGCGGAAAGCGGGTGCCGGAGGTGCTGCTTAAAGGGGATCACAAAAAGATTGAGGCCTGGCGCAGAGAGCAGTCCATCCGCCGTACCATGGAGCGCAGGCCGGAGCTGATGGAGGGAGCAGTCCTCACAAAGGCCGAGAACGCCTATGCCGACGGCCTGAAAAGGGGGATGGAGAAGGCAGCCCGCGCGTCCTACCGGGTGCTGAGCTTTGATCTGTTCCAGACTCTGGCAGATGTGAATGCCAGGATTCCCGAGATCTGGAAGGAAATCCTGGGGGAGCATTACACAGATCGCCGTGCCAGAACGGGAGCGGAGGCGGTTGTGAGCGCCTACGGAAAGCTCCTGCGGGATTCGTTCAGGAAAAGCAAATTTCTGGACATGGAGGAGATGTATCTGCGCTGTTCAGAGGAGGTACTCCGTGTTACCGGGTTTGGAGGAGAAAAATTCGGCGTCTCCAGGGAACGGATGGCGGAGGTGATCCTGAAAAATCACGGCCAGGCCCCTGTGTATGAGGATGTGGTTTCGGTGCTTAAAAAATTGGGGGAACGGTATCGCCTGATTCTATCCAGCGATGCCAGCCCTCTTATGGCAGAGGGAGTCCTTGAAAGACTTAAGAAAGAGGGCATCACATTTGAGCAGGTCTTTCTCTCTGACGAGCTTCACATCTGCAAGGGAAGACCGGACGGAGCCTTTTTCGATACGGTTGTGAGGACACTGGGAGTGAGGCCGGAGGAGATTCTCCACATTGGCGACAGCCCCAGCGACGTGTCGGGAGCGGCCGCAGCGGGAGTCCACACCTGCCTGATCAGCCGCGATTACACACCGTATAAGGGAAAGGTGCAGCCTGACTACAGGATAGAAAGCCTGGAAGAGGTGTTCCGGTACCTGAGCGGAGGCGGGAATGCGCTGTAATTTTTCCAGACTCCGCGCCGGAAACCAGTCAGAAAACCAGTCAGAAAACCAGTCAGAAAATCAGTCAGAAAATCTGCAGAAAAAGCCTTGCGCGGGCAGAAATTCTGTGGTACAATCTATACTCGTGAAATAAAGAGATGGTCCTCTGTTACGCATTGTATTAAGAACATCAAAGATTTTAAAGGAGGTTCACTTAGATGAACGAGATTATCAAGAACATTGAGAACGCACAGTTAAAGGCAGAAGTGCCGGAGTTCCACGTAGGCGATACAGTTAAGGTATACGCTAAGATCAAAGAGGGAAACCGTGAGAGAATCCAGGTTTTCGAGGGAACAGTAATCAAGAGACAGAACGGCGGCATCCGTGAGACTTTCACAGTAAGAAAGAACTCCAACGGCGTTGGCGTTGAGAGAACATGGCCGGTACACTCCCCATCTGTTGAGAACATCGAGGTAGTGAGACGCGGTAAGGTTAGAAGAGCGAAATTAAACTACTTAAGAAGCAGAGTTGGCAAGGCTGCCAAGGTAAAAGAGTTAGTTAAATAATTCTTGTAATCAGAGGGACAATGAAAATTGTCCCTTTCTCTATATAACAGGAAACTTCGTTCCCTGTTATATAAAAACGCTCCGCGGGGATCGCACTGCGGCGGAAAGGAAAAATTCCCGCAGACCATACAAACAAAAGTCAGTAAAGGAAACGAATTTATGAATATACAGTGGTATCCGGGCCATATGACAAAGGCCAAACGAGCCATGAAGGAGGACATCAAACTCATCGATCTGGTGATTGAGCTGGTGGATGCGAGAATGCCTCTGGGGAGCCGAAACCCTGACATCGACGAGCTGGCCAAGGGAAAAGGGCGGATGGTTCTTCTCAATAAGGCGGATCTGGCAGACGAGAGAATGAATGAACAGTGGACCTCCTGGTTTAAGGAGAGAGGCTTCCATGTGATCAAAATCAATGCGCGGACGGGAATGGGGTTAAAACAGATTCATCCCATGGTTCAGGAGGCCTGCCGCGAGAAGATCGAAAGGGACAGAAGGCGGGGAATCAAGAACCGCCCGGTCCGCGCCATGGTAGTGGGAATTCCCAATGTGGGAAAATCCACCTTTATCAATTCTTTCGCCGGAAAGGCCTGCGCAAAAACGGGAAATAAGCCGGGCGTGACAAAGGGAAACCAGTGGATTCGTCTGAACAGGACGCTGGAGCTGTTAGACACGCCGGGTATCCTCTGGCCCAAGTTTGAAGATCAGACAGTCGGCCTGAATCTGGCCTTTATCGGCTCCATCAATGACGAGATTATTGACAAGACAGAGCTGGCGGCGGAGCTGGCAGACTTTTTGATGACTCATTACCGGGAGATGCTGGAGGCCCGCTACCAGCTGGTGCCCGGGGAGAAGTACGAGCCCTACCAGGTGCTGGAGCAGATTGCCAGAGTACGTTCCTGCCTTCTCAAGGGAAATGAGCTGGATCTGAAGAAGGCGGCCAACCTGTTTCTGGATGATTTCAGGAGCGGAAAGCTGGGAAGAATCACCCTGGAATTTCCGGATGGCAGAGAGCAGGACAAAGGAGCGCAGGTATGAAGCCACTGAGCGGTGAAAAGCTTAAAAAGGAACTTCTCCGCCTGGAGGGGATGAAGGAGTACGAAAGGAAATATGCCTCCTGCGGCTTTATCTGCGGAATCGACGAGGCGGGACGTGGCCCCCTGGCCGGCCCGGTGGTGGCGGCGGCCTGTATTCTCCCGACGGACTGTGAGATCCTCTATCTCAATGACTCCAAAAAGCTGACAGAAAAGCGCAGAGAGGAGCTGTTTGTGGAGATTCAGGAAAAGGCGGTATCCTTTGGTGTGGGCATTGTCAGCCCGGCTGTTATTGACGAGATAAATATCCTTCAGGCCACCTACGAGGCCATGCGCCAGGCAGTGGAAAAGCTGTCTGTCAGGCCGGACGTGTTTCTCAATGATGCGGTGGTGATTCCCGGCATTGACGAGAGCAGGCAGGTGAAGATTATAAAGGGCGACGCAAAGAGCGTTTCCATTGCGGCTGCCAGTATTCTTGCCAAGGTGACCAGGGATCACATGATGGAAGAATACGACCGGCTGTACCCGGAATACGGCTTTGCCAAGCATAAGGGGTACGGGACGAAGGCTCATCTGGACGCTGTCAGGGAGCACGGCATGTGCCCGATTCACAGGAGAAGTTTTCTGAAGAAATTTATGGAGCGGGAGGCAAAGGAGCTGGAAAGCGAATAGAAATGCAGGAAGAAAAACGAAGGAAGGGCCCGGCGGGCAGGAAGAGTACCAGGGCCAGAGGGGCCAGGTATGAGGAGCTGGCTGCCGCCTTTCTGGAAAAACAGGGCTATGTGATTCTGGAAAAGAATTTTTTCTGCAGGACCGGAGAGATTGACATTATCGCGAGAGA
Source organism: Clostridium sp. AM29-11AC (assembly GCF_003480545.1). NCBI lineage: Bacteria > Bacillati > Bacillota > Clostridia > Eubacteriales > Clostridiaceae > Clostridium > Clostridium sp. AM29-11AC. The sequence continues at coordinate 21,200 of NZ_QUJI01000006.1, read as the reverse complement.
GGGAGACACGCTGGTCTTTGTGGAGGTAAAATACAGAAAGGATCTGGCTGCCGGAGATCCGGCAGAGGCTGTTAATGAGAGAAAGCAGGAAAAGATCCGGAAGGCCGCTGCCTTCTACCTCTATGCCAGGGGGCTTTGTCCGGAACAGCCCTGCCGTTTTGACGTGGTAGCGATTCTGGGAAGTGACTTCAGGCTTTTGCGGGATGCCTTCTGACCGTAAAAGATTCAGCCTCTCGGAACCTCTTTTGCCCAACAGAACAGGAGAATAAAACCCATGGAAATTCATTTTAAGAAAAAAGACGAGAGGGCCGTTTTAAGGCTTCGGGAGAGTCGGGGAGTCCCCTATCTTTCCTTTCCGGCTCTTGAGGAAACGGGACTGGTGGCGCATGCCTTCTCCACCCGCCTGGGGGGTGTGAGCAAAGGTGATTTTGCGACGATGAATTTTTCCTTTACCCGGGGGGATAACCCGGATGATGTGCTGGAAAATTACAGCAGGATGGCGGCAGCTCTCGGCGTGGAGAGGGAAAAGATGGTTCTGACGTATCAGACCCACACGACCAACGTGCGCCGCGTCACAGAGGAGGACGCCGGAAAGGGCGTGGTGCGGGAGAGAGATTACAGGGATGTGGACGGACTTATCACGGACATTCCCGGGCTCACCCTTGTGACCTTCTTTGCCGACTGTGTTCCCCTCTATTTTCTGGATCCGGTCCGCCGGGCCATCGGGCTGTCACATTCCGGCTGGCGGGGCACGGCAAACCGGATGGGACAGAAGACGGCCGAGGCTATGAAGGAGGCTTTCGGGACAGAGCCGGAGGACCTGATCGCCTGCGTGGGCCCCAGCATCTGCGCAGACTGCTATGAGGTGGGGCCCGAGGTGGCCGAGGTCTTTGCCGACAGCTTTGGAAAAGAACACAGGGAAAGCATTCTGAGGAAAAAGGAAAACGGCAAATACCTCCTTGACCTGTGGGAGGCCAACCGGATCGTCCTTCTGGAGGCCGGAATCCGGCCGGAGAATATTTCTGTGACAAATATCTGTACCCACTGCAACCCCGAGCTTCTGTTTTCACACAGAAGAAACGCCGAGCGCCGGGGAAACCTCTGCGCTTTTCTGAGCCTGAGATAGAGGTCTGCACCCTCCATCAGCTCCGGCCTGCGCTCCATGGTGGGGAGGAAACATGGCAGGACGCCAGAATAAACAGTAAAAAAGGAACTGGGCCAGAGGAATTGTCTCTGTCCGCAGTTCCTTTTTCGTTTGCCTCTGTGGCCCTACAGAAAAGAGCTTTCACTCTCTGTCATGCAAGGTACTCTGAAGCTGTGTGGGCTGTGTCTGAAACAGCTTATTTGCCGGCCATCTGTCTTTCCTGAGCCTCGATCATCTTCTTAACCATATATCCGCCTACAGAACCGTTCTGAGCAGAAGTTAAGTTGCCGTTGTATCCGTTGCTGTTTAACGGAACACCAAGCTCATTGGCAACCTCCATCTTGAATCTGTTCATTGCTTCCTTAGCCTCTGGTACATTCATTGTGTTGTTATTTGTAGACATAACAAACCCTCCTTTTCATCTGACTTTTGCCCATGCTCTATTTCATTTTGTCTTGTCTTCATGGGCTGTTTTTTATGCTACACTCCTATTATGTGTTTAAAACGCAATAATACACTGGCATCTTTTGTGCAGATTTCCAGTGTCTGCCTGAGTTCGGCAGAAGAACGCGCAAATATTTTTTCATTAGATGAAGAAATGAAACAGAACCTTCCCGAAACTGCAAAAAACGACGCCTTCGGACGCTGCAACAGCCAAAAACATAGCCTGTTCGTAAAATTTTGGCTTGTATATAATAGAATTACATACTATAATATGCTTTGACGAACAGGCAGGAAGCCTTTTGTCAAAAAAGAACAGCAGGACAAAGATATGAGAGTAATAGCAGGCAGCGCGAGAAGGCTGCTTTTAAAGGCACCGGAAGGGATGGACACCAGACCCACCACAGACCGGATAAAGGAAACCTTGTTTAATATGATTCAGGATGAGCTGTACCACTGCCGTTTTCTCGACCTTTTTTCCGGAAGCGGGGGAATCGGCATCGAAGCCCTGAGCCGGGGCGGCGAGCTGGCAGTGTTTGTTGAGAACAGCCCGAAGGCTGTGGAGGTGATCCGCAGCAATTTAAAGACAACCCATCTGGAGGACAGGGCGATGGTGATGAACTGCGATGTGCAGACTGCTCTGAACCGTCTGGAGGAGAGAGGGATGTCCTTTGATTTTATCTTCATGGATCCGCCCTACAATCACCTTTACGAGAAACAGGTGTTGGAACGCCTGTCAGGCTCACCGCTTATAAAGGAGAATACGCTGATCATTGCAGAGGCGTCCAGGGAAACGGACACATCCTACATTCCGTCTCTGGGATTTTGCATCAGCCGCGTAAAGGAATACAAGACGAACAAGCATTTATTTATTACTCCTGCCAGGCGGTTGGGGGATTCTTGAATACTAAAGGAGAAAACAGTATATGAAAACAGCCATATATCCGGGCAGCTTCGATCCGGTAACTCTGGGGCATTATGACATTATTGAGCGCTCTTCCCAGATTTTCGACAGACTGATCGTGGGGGTTCTCAATAATAGTGCAAAATCTCCATTGTTTTCTGTGGAAGAACGTGTTAAGATGTTAAAAGACGTGACAAAGGAGCTTCCGAATGTGGAGATTAAGTCATTTGACGGACTTTTGATCGACTTTGCACGGGAAAATCAGGCGCAGGTGATTGTCAGAGGCCTGCGTGCGGTTACAGATTTTGAGTATGAGCTTCAGATGGCGCAGATGAACCGCGTGATCGCCCCGGAAATTGACACACTGTTTCTGACTACAAACCTGAAATACGCATACTTAAGTTCCAGTATTGCCAAGGAGGTCGCCATGTATGGAGGAGATATCTCGGCATTTCTGGATCCGGCGGTAGAGAGGGAAGTGCAGAAAAAGTGTTCTGTCATTCAGAAACGGTAAGAAGGGTAAAGGAGATTGAGTGCTATGAGCAGAATTGAACAGATTATCAACGAAATTGAAGAATATATTGAGAGCTGCAAATTCCAGCCTCTGTCCAATACGAAGATTCTTGTAAATAAGGAGGAGATCGAGGAGCTTCTGGTAGAGCTTCGTCTTCGTATCCCGGAGGAGATTAAAAAGTATCAGAAGATTATCAGCAACCAGGATGCGATTCTTCAGGAAGCCCGCTCTCAGGCTGACGCCATGGTGGCCAAAGCTACCGCTCAGACGAATGAACTGGTCAATGAGCACGAGATTATGCAGAGAGCCTACGCTGAGGCGGAGGGGATTATTCAGAATGCCCAGGCTCAGGCCCAGGCCATTGTGGACAATGCAGTGGGAGAGGCAAACGGCATCCGCCAGGGAGCTGTGCAGTATACGGATGATATGCTGAGAAGCCTCCAGACGATTATCAAACATTCCATGGATGAGGCCCAGAGCCGCTTTGATTCCTTTGCATCCTCCCTTCAGTCCAGCTATGACATTGTCTCCTCAAACCGCAATGAGCTGGCCGGAAGCCTGGTACAGCAGCCGGAGGTGCCTAACCAGGAGATGACAGCAGAATAAACAGAGCCGTGGACAGGACGAGGTGAGCGAGCTTCCACAGTACATAATGCCGGATGGAGAGTCCGGCATTTTTTTCGATATGGGGCTTTCGGGGCCCTATGACGGCAGAAACCTGAAAGATGCCGGAGAGGCCGCCGAACACAGCCGAGCCCAGCATGGCGGCAGCAGCCGGAACGCCTGTCATGGAGGCTGCGATCTCCCGGATTCCCGTGGTCATCTCCACAGCCCCCAGAAGACAGGGACCAAGGAAGCTTCCCGGAGGGGAAAAATGGCCGAGAAAGACGGCCAGGATAGAAAAGATCATCAGGTACACCCCGATTTTTGCCATAATTTCCAGGCAGTTCATCATCAGCCCGTCAAAGGAGGGCGTATCCTCCGACCGCTCAGAGTCGCCGGGAAAACCGGCTGCCGGTGAAAGGGGTTCTGATGGGCGCAAGAGACCCCTGTCAGCTTTTTGGCAGGAGCTCCTCTCTGAGATTTTTGAGGCTTTGCGAACCCCATAGAGACGGCCTGCTGCCAGAGACAGGGGCAGAAGAGGCAGATAGACTGATGCCAGCACCAAGGGGAAGGAGACAGACGGCTCTAAAAAAGACCGCAGATACCCTGACAGGAACATGGGGCTGGGCCAGGCGGAGACGGCTAGGAGAAGCTTTGCCTCCGAAAGAGAGATGCTTCGGCTTTGGAGCAGATCTGCCGTGGTTTTGGGCCCCATGGGATAGCCGCACAGAAGGCCGGAAAGAAGGGCATAGCTTCCCTGCCTGGACAGCCCCAGGCGGGAGAGAACCGGAAAAAAGGGAGCGGTCAGCACAGGCACAGCTCCGGACACCACGATGGCATTGGAGCAGAGCATGAAGGGAAGAAGCGTGGGAAGAACCGTGTTGAACCACAAAAGGAGGCCGTTTTTCGCCCCCTCCAGGGACAGGGAAGGGTTCAGGAGCAGAAGAAACAGAGTGCTGACGGCAAAAAGCCGGAGAATGGATTTTTTCATGGCAGACCGAATATGATTGTTTATACACTATATGTAGGAAAAAGGTTCTGTTATGATCTTGATTTTTATTCTGCTTCTGGCGGTCTTTAATATGACGGCTGTTCACTCCCTGGAGGAAGCCGCCTTGCTGTCCCGGCTGGAGCCCAATGTCAGTGAGTCTGCGGAGTTTCGCGCCATGAGGCTTGGGCCTGCCATGGCCGGCCTGGAATGGCTGGATCCGGATCAGACGGCTGCTCTGATGGTGAAGCACGATTACGATTTGACAGAATGTGAGGATCTGTCTTATGATAATAAGAAACTTCTCGCCGGAAAGCCGGCGGAGTACAGGGAGCTTTCTGAGGCGTACCGGACGGTATTTTCCGATCTGGTCTATTTCCCAATCCCCGAGAGCACAGATCCGGAAACGCCGGATGTGACCTACGAGGACGGCTGGCAGCAGCCCCGCACCTACGGCGGGGAGCGGGGCCACGAGGGCTGTGATATCATGGGCGGACAGGGGGAGCGGGGATTTTACCCTGTTGTCAGCATGAGCAGCGGAACCGTTGAGAAGGTCGGCTGGCTGGAGCAGGGAGGGTGGCGAATCGGGATCCGGACAGAGTCGGGCGCCTACCTCTACTATGCCCACCTGTATTCCTACAGCAGCAAATGGCAGGAGGGAGATACGGTGAAAGCCGGGCAGCTTTTAGGCTTCATGGGAGATTCCGGCTATGGAAAGGAAGAAAATACGGTGGGGCAATTCCCGGTTCACCTTCATGTGGGAATTTATATCAGGACAGCCCACTATGAGGAGCTGAGCGTAAATCCCTACTGGATTCTCAGGTATCTTGAAAAAAGGCGGATTTCCTGTGAATACTGAGATTTTGGAACTGGCCGTGTCCGGAAGCGGCTTTTGTCCGGGAGAGATACAGACGGAAAGCAAACAGAAATACAGGCAGAAAGCAAACAGAAATACAGAAATGAGTCTGAGAGCAGACGGAAGGATGGAATGAAAAACAGGATGAAGGACAGCAGGAAAAAGGGCAGCAGAAAAAAGGGAAAGAAGGGCAGCCTGGAAGCAAAGGGACTGAAAGAAAAGGGACTGAAAGAAAGCCGATCAGAGGAAAGCAGACTGGCACAAGGCAGTCTGGGAGGAGTCAGGCCGGAGACCGGGGACAGCGCAGAAACAGAAATCCGGACGGAAAACGCCCCGGGCTGCCGTGCAGAGCTTCTCCCTGAGGATTTCAGGGAAAAGATGAGAAAACTTCTGGGGAAGGAGTACGAGGCGTATCTGGAAAGCTTTGAAAAGCCCTGCCACAACGGGCTTCGGGTCAATACCATGAAGCTCTCGGCAGAGGACTGGAACCGCCTCTCGCCCTTTCAGACAGAGCCGGTTCCATGGATTGAAAACGGTTTTTACTACAACGCTTCAGATGAAGGCTCAGGCCGGCCGTCCAGACATCCCTACTATTACGCAGGACTCTACTATCTGCAGGAGCCAAGCGCTATGACTCCCGCCAATCTGCTTCCAGTTAAGCCGGGGGACCGGGTACTTGACATCTGCGCCGCCCCAGGCGGAAAAAGTACAGAGCTGGGCGCCAGGTTAAGGGGAGAGGGACTGCTTTTTTCCAATGACATCAGTAATACCAGGGCAAAGGCTCTCCTGAAAAACCTGGAGATGGCCGGGATTCCAAACATCTGTGTGTCCAGTGAGGCGCCGGAAAAGCTCTCAGAGTTTCTGCCGGAATTTTTTGACTGCATTCTGGTGGACGCGCCCTGCTCCGGCGAGGGAATGTTCCGCAGGGAACCGGATATGATAAAGAGCTACAGGGAGCGGGGCCCGGAGGACTATGTGCCGATTCAAAGGGCAATCATGGAGGAGGCTGTAAAGATGCTGCGGCCGGGCGGCTATCTGCTCTATTCCACCTGTACCTTTGACCGGGAGGAAAATGAGGGAATAATTCGGTATATATTAGACAGACATCCAGATATGAGCCTTTGCAGTCTGCCCCACAGGCACGGATTTGCAGAAGGGATAGGGATGCCGGAGTGTGTGCGCCTGTTTCCCCACCGGATAGAGGGGGAGGGACATTTTGCGGCTCTTCTACAGCGGGCCGGCTCCGGGGAGCGCCCCCGGAGGAAAGACAGGACAGCGCAGTCAGGGACTTCCTTGAAGCTTCCTGACGAGGCTATGGCTTTTCTGAGCTGCCTGAATCTGAGACGAGGCGGCACAGATGGCCTGCCGGGACAGGTGGAGGAGAAAAACGGGAAACTTTACTGTCTTCCACCGGATTTCCAGGATATGAAGGGCGCCGGAAAGGGGATCCGTTTTCTTCGCACCGGGCTTTTGCTGGGAGAACTGAAGCGGGGACGCTTTGAACCGTCCCAGGCCCTCGCCATGGCTCTCAGAAAAGAGGAATATCCCTTTACTGCAGATTTCCAGGCAGAGGATGAGCGGGTTATCCGGTATCTGAAGGGAGAAACGGTGGCTCTGAGGGAGGAGGAAGCCTCCTGGCCGGACGGCTCCTGGGTTCTCGTGTGCACAGACGGGTTCCCCCTGGGCTGGGCTAAAAAAGCAGGTCTGAACCTGAAAAATAAGTATTACCCCGGATGGAGGTGGCAGTGATGGAGAAGGCCATGCGCCTGGATCGCTATCTGGTAGAGATGAAAAAGGGAAGCCGGAGCGAGGTCAAGAAAATGATAAAAAGCGGAAGAGTGAGCTTGGATGGAGAAATCTGCCGGGAAGCGGAGAGAAAGATTCAGCCTTCTGCAAGTGAGGTGTCCCTGGACGGAACGCAGGTGGGCTACGCCGCCTATGAATATTTTATGCTCAACAAGCCGGCCGGCGTGGTGTCGGCCACAGAGGACGGCCGCCATAAGACCGTGGTGAGCCTGATTGAGGATGCAAAGAGGAGAGACCTCTTTCCTGTGGGAAGACTGGATATAGACACAGAGGGCCTTCTGTTGATTACCAATGACGGGAAGCTGGCCCACCGCCTTCTCTCGCCCAAAAAGCATGTGGACAAGACATATTTTGCAAGGGTAGAGGGGAGACTTCCAGAGAACGCAATCGAGCAGTTTAAAGAGGGGCTCACGCTGGAGGACGGAACAAGGACCCTGCCTGCAAGGCTGGTGATACAGAAGGCATCAGGGACTGCTGAGGATGATGGGAAAGCAGGCAGCAGCCTTTCCGAGATCGAGCTGACCATTCACGAGGGAAAATTCCATCAGGTCAAGCGCATGTTTGAGGCGGTGGGCTGCCGCGTAGTCTATCTGAAGCGGCTGTCCATGGGAAGACTGAGACTGGATGAGAGTCTGGCTCCGGGAGCTTATCGCAGGCTGACTGAGGAGGAGATTTCAAAGCTTCAGGGGGAAGGAGACTCCGGGGATGAGAGAGGGCTTCTCTCCGGAAAAAGGGCCTATCTCTTTGACCTGGACGGAACGCTGGTGGACTCCATGTGGATGTGGGGAGCCATTGATATCGAATATCTGGGAAAATTCGGGATTCCCTGTCCGAAGGATCTGCAGAAAGCCATCGAGGGGATGAGCTTTACGGAGACGGCCGTCTACTTTAAGGAACGGTTTTCCCTGCCGGATTCCCTGGAGCAGATTAAGGCGGACTGGACGGCCATGTCTATAGAAAAATACAGGACAGAAGTGCCGCTAAAGCCGGGAGTCCGCCGGTTTCTTGAGAAGGCGGCAGAAAGAGACATTAAAATGGCCATCTGCACCAGCAATGGCAGGGAGATGGTGGACGCCGTGTTAAGCGCGTTAAAGATCCGGGACTTTTTCTCCTGTGTGATTACGGGCTGCGAGGTGGCGGCCGGAAAGCCGTCCCCGGACATCTACCTGGAGGCGGCCCGCCGGCTTTCTGTAAAACCGGAGGAGTGCGCAGTCTTTGAGGATGTGCCGGCGGGAATTCTTTCCGGAAAGCGGGCCGGCATGACCGTTTTCGCCGTGGAGGATGATTTCTCAAAGGGAATGGAACAGGAAAAGAGAAGGCTGGCCGACGGCTATATTGACGGCTACCTGGCTCTTCTTTAACAGGCAGCCGGCTGCTGGGCGGGACAGGAAACGCCGGCAAAGCTTCCGGAGAGTGAAAATACAGACGGAGGAAAGGCAGAGAGTTTATGATACATGATTATTTACCCATATGCAGAGAGGATATGGAGAAGAGAGGCTGGGATCAGTGTGATTTTGTCTATGTGACAGGCGATGCCTATGTGGATCACCCTTCCTTCGGCCATGCGATTATCAGCCGAGTGCTGGAATCCCACGGCTACCGGGTGGGAATCATCCCACAGCCGGACTGGAAAAAGCCGGAGAGCATTACGGTGCTTGGAGAGCCGAGGTTAGGCTTCCTGATTTCCGGCGGAAATATGGATTCCATGGTAAACCATTATTCTGTTTCCAAAAAGCGCCGGGCAAAGGATTCCTATACACCCGGCGGGGAAATGGGAAAGAGGCCTGACTACGCAACCATCGTATACGGCAACCTGATCCGCTCTGTTTACAAGGATAAGCCCATCATCATCGGAGGCATCGAGGCAAGCCTTCGGAGGCTTGCTCACTATGACTACTGGTCGGACAGGCTGAAGCGCTCGATCCTGCTGGATTCCCAGGCAGATCTGATCTCTTACGGGATGGGAGAGCGATCCATTGTGGAGATTGCAGATGCGTTAAACAGCGGAATAGACGTAAAGGACATTACCTTTATCGACGGAACCGTCTACAGGGCAGACAATCTGGATTCCGTCTATGATGAGATACGCCTGCCCTCCTATCAGGAGATGAAGGAGGACAAGCGGGAGTATGCGAGGAGCTTCTATACTCAGTACTGCAACACGGATCCCTTCGTGGGAAAACGGCTGGTGGAGCCTTACGGGGAAAAGCTGTTCGTCATCCAGAATCCGGCTTCCAAGCCGCTGACACAGGAGGAGATGGACGATGTATATGCCCTTCCCTATATGAGAAGCTATCACCCCTCCTACGAGGCGGCAGGCGGAGTTCCGGCTATCACGGAGGTGAAATTCAGCCTGATCAGCAACAGAGGCTGCTTTGGCGGCTGCAACTTCTGCGCTCTGACCTTCCACCAGGGAAGAATTGTCCAGACCAGAAGCCATGAGTCCATCGTGGAGGAGGCAAAGCTTTTGACGGAGGAACCGGATTTTAAGGGATATATTCACGATGTGGGCGGCCCTACGGCAAATTTCCGTTTTCCTGCCTGCGAAAAGCAGATGACGGCCGGAGTCTGCCCGGAACGGCAGTGCCTGTTTCCGAAGCCCTGCCGGAATCTGAGGGCGGATCACAGGGACTATATCGCCCTGCTCAGAAAGCTCAGGGACATTCCCAGGGTAAAAAAGGTGTTTATCCGTTCCGGAATCCGCTTTGATTACCTGCTTGCCGATCCAAGCAGAGAGTTTTTAAAGGAGCTGTGCCAGTACCATGTCAGCGGCCAGCTGAAGGTGGCGCCGGAGCACGTGGCCGACAACGTCCTGAGGCGGATGGGCAAGCCGGAAAACAGCGTTTACCGCCAGTTTATGAAGGAATACAGGCAGATGAATGAGCGTCTGGGACTGAAGCAGTATCTGGTTCCCTACCTGATGAGCTCCCACCCCGGCTCTACCCTTAAGGAAGCCATAGAGCTGGCGGAGTATCTCAGGGATCTGGGCTACATGCCTGAGCAGGTACAGGATTTCTATCCGACACCGTCCACCATCTCCACCTGCATGTATTACACAGGTCTGGATCCAAAGACTCTGACACCGGTGTACGTGCCCACCAATCCTCATGAGAAGGCCATGCAGAGAGCTCTGATCCAGTACAGAAATCCCAAAAACTATGATCTGGTGGAGGAGGCTTTAAAGAAGGCAGGAAGAACCGATCTGATCGGCTTTGATAAAAAATGTCTGATCCGTCCGAGAAGGACAGGGGAGAGCTTTTACCGCTCCGGCTCTGGCCACGCCGCCCACAGCGCAGGTTCAGGCTCAGGCAGCCGCGGGCGCACTATGAAGCCAGGAGGAACCAGACAGGAATCTTTTGGAGGCTCTGGCACAGCAGGAAGAAAGGGAAACGGAGCGCAGGCGCCGAAAAAGAAAAAGACCATTCGGAATGTCCACAAAAAGCACGTCTGATGAGACGAACGGGAAACCGGCCAGGCCGGTTCCGGGCGGCGGATGGAAAAGAAAAGGAGGCACAGAACATGAAGATTGCAATCGTGACAGGAGCTTCTTCCGGAATGGGGAGGGAGGCAGCCATTCAGCTGGCCGATCGGTTTGCAGGCCTTGACAGTATCTGGCTGATTGCCAGAAGAGAGGAACGTCTGAAGGAGCTGAAACGGCAGCTTCCTGTTCCCTCCAGGATATTTGAGATGGATCTGACAGACAGCAGGCAGTTATCCCGCCTTTCAAAGGCCCTTCAGACAGAACAGCCCAGGGTAAAGTTTCTTGTAAATGCGGCAGGCTTTGGAAAAATCGGCCGTGTGGGAGAGGTCCCCCTCGAGGAGGAGGCGGGGATGGTAAGGCTCAACTGTGAGGTTCTCACAGGCGTTACCCATCTGGTTCTCCCCTATATGGAAAAGAACAGCAGGATTATCCAGTTTGCATCCTCGGCAGCCTTTCTGCCGCAGCCGGGCTTTGCCGTCTATGCAGCCACAAAGGCCTTTGTGCTCAGCTACAGCCGGGCCCTCAACGAGGAGGTCAAGGGCCGCCAGATCTATGTAACCGCTGTCTGCCCGGGCCCGGTGAGGACGGAATTTTTCGACATTGCCCAGACCACTGGGACCATGCCGCTCTACAAGCTCCTTGCCATGGCAGATCCGAGGCGGGTGGTAAAAAAGGCCATCAGAGACTCTGTAATGGGAAAGAGTGTTTCCGTCTACGGGCCGCTTATGAACCTGTTTTTTGCTGCCGCCAAGATTCTGCCCCACAGCCTTCTGCTGGCAGCCATGTCGGCCCTGTCGCCCCAAAAGGTGACGGCCCCTGAACCGGCAGAGGAAACGGGGGAGGGGGACGGTGTTTCGTCCGCCGATGGAAGAGCAGAAGAGTAAGAACAGAAAGCAGGAATGGAAAAGCAAAAACAGAAAAAGTAAGAGCGGGAAAGTAAGATCAAACAAAGGAAGCTCAAATACAGGAAGATCAAAAAGCAAGATCAGAAAATCAGGAGAACCAGACAGATGAAACGGATCAAAAAGGGAGAGTACGGATACAGAAACAGCATGAAGCGGGGGCTTCTGTTTAAAATCGCCATTCTGGCAGCCTTTATTCTGGCCCAGCTGGGCGCCAGATGGCTGACAGACAGTACGGCACTTAAAAATATTCTCACTGTTATGGCGGTGATCACGGTGATTCCGGCGGCCAATCTGGCTTCGCCGTATGTTGCGGTGCTGCCGTTTAAGACGCCGGCCAGGGACTTTTATGAGAGAATGAGGCCCTTTGAGGACAAATGCCAGGTGCTTTACGATCTGGTGCTGACCACCAAAGACGACATACTCCCCATGGATGCCATACTGGTCCATCCCACGGGGATCTATGCCTACTGCACCAACAAGAAAGCAGACGCCGCCAGGGCAGAAAAAGCCCTGAATGAGATTCTGAAGGCGAATCGCCTGGATCCGAACTTTCGGATTACAAAGGAGCTCTCCTCCTTTGAGAAGAGGGCAAAGAGCCTGAAGCCGGCCTCTGAGTACGAGGACGACGGAAGCGTAGAATATGGGGTAAATGTAATGAAAGGATTGTCCATGTAATGAGGCTTGTGACAGTGACGAAAAACGAGGCGGGGCAGCGCCTGGACAAGCTGCTGTTCAAATATATGAATCTGGCGGGGAAGAGCTTTGTCTACAAGATGCTGAGGAAAAAGAATATTACTCTGAACGGAAAGAAATGCGACGGTTCAGAGAGGCTTCTGGAGGGAGACGAGATCCGCCTGTTTCTCTCTGAGGAGACCATTGAAAAATTTTCCGAGGTAAAAGTGCAGAAGGTCAGCCGGGTAAAGTTAGAGATTGTCTATGAGGACGAGGATGTGATTTTTATTAATAAGCCGGCAGGCATGCTGTCCCAGAAGGCCAGGGACGGGGATGAGTCCCTGGTGGAATATCTGATTGCCTACCTCATGGAGAGCGGTCAGCTCACCAAGGAGGAGCTTAAAAGCTTCCGACCCTCCGTCTGCAACCGCCTGGACCGCAATACCAGCGGTCTGGTGGCTGCCGGAAAGAGCCTCCCGGGGCTTCAGGAGCTGTCGAGAATCATCAAGGACAGAAGCATTGGAAAATATTACCTGTGCCTGGTGAAGGGGCAGGTGAAACAGCCCAGCCGGATTGAGGGATGGCTCTTAAAAGATGAGAGGACAAACCGGGTGGAGGTGACAAAGGAGGAGAGGGAGGGAAGCCTTCCTATCTGTACGGAATATACTCCTCTGCTGAGAAGCGGCGCCCACACGCTTCTGAAAGTGAAGCTGATCACAGGGCGCTCCCACCAGATCCGCGCTCACCTGGCCTCCATCGGCTGCCCCATTGTGGGTGACAGCAAATATGGAGATCCGGCGGAAAACAGGAAGGCAAGGGAGCAGTTTGGAGTGACAGGGCAGCTTCTCCATGCCGCCGAGCTGGTGATGCCCGGGGAGCTCTCCGGACCCTTATGCCGGCTCAGAGGCAGGAAATTTGCCGCTCCTCTTCCGGAGACCTTTCTGACTATGGCAGAGGCGGTATTCCCGGATCAGGACAGCAGACAAATTCTTGCGGCCTGGAAATGTGCCGGCAGAAACAGGGACAGAAAGGGCAGATAGGGATGGGAACATGGAAAACAAGAGGGCTCAGAGGCTCCAGTCTGGAGGAACGGATCAACAGGACGAACGACAGCTACAGGGAGAAGGGGCTGGCTCTGATCCAGAAGATTCCGACGCCCATCACCCCTATTACCATTGACAAGGCCAGCCGTCACATCACTCTGGCCTATTTTGACCAGAAGAGTACCGTGGACTACATCGGAGCCATCCAGGGCATCCCCGTGTGCTTTGACGCCAAGGAGTGCGCCGCATCCACCTTCCCTTTGCAGAATCTCCATCCCCATCAGGTGGCGTTTATGGGCGAGTTTGAGAAACAGGGAGGAATCGCCTTTATCCTTGTATCCTACACGGCCATGGACGAGATGTACTACATTCCTTTCCGGGATGTGGAGCGGTTCTGGGTGCGGATGGAGAGGGGAGGCCGAAAGAGCTTTACCTATGAGGAGGTGGACAAGGAGTACCGGGTGCGCAGCTACCGGGATTACTTTGTCCATTACCTGGAGGCTGTGAAAAAGGATCTGGAGTGGAGAGAGGCGGAGGAAAAACAGAACAGTTACTTTTAATAAAACCGAAACAGGATAAGGAGGACATTAGACATGATAAGCAGAGCAGCAGAGCGTTTTTTACATTATGTATCCTTTGACACCCAGTCAAAGGACGATGAGGAGCAGGTTCCCAGCACAGAAAAGCAGAGAGTGCTGGCAGAGGTGTTAAAAAGAGAGCTGGAGGAGATGGGGGCGTCTGATGTGCGCATGAGCGAAAACGGCTATGTGTACGCAGTGCTCCCGGCTACTACAGATAAACCGGTAAAGGCCCTGGGTTTTATCTCTCATATGGATACGGCTCCTGCCATGTCCGGCACGGATGTGCGGCCGCGTATCGTAGAGAACTACGGAGGAGGAGATATCGTCCTGAACGAGGAAAAGCAGATCGTCATGCGGGTCAAGGATTTCCCGGGAATGGCTGACTGTGTGGGAAAGGATCTGATTGTCACAGACGGAACCACCCTTCTGGGAGCCGACGACAAGGCAGGCGTGGCTGAGATTATGGAGATGGCTGAATTCTTCCTGTCCCACCCGGAAATCCCCCACGGGAAAATCTGCATCGGCTTTACGCCCGACGAGGAGGTAGGCCGCGGAGCAGACTTTTTTGACGTGGAGGGGTTTGGCGCGGACGTGGCCTACACAGTTGACGGAGGCCCTATCGGAGAGCTGGAATATGAAAATTTCAACGCCGCTTCCGGAAAGGTGGAGATTAACGGCCGCGGAGTTCATCCGGGAAGCGCCAAGGGAAGCATGATCAATGCCCTTTTAGTGGGAATGGAGTTCCAGTCTCTGCTTCCAGTCTTTGAAAATCCCATGTACACAGAAGGATATGAAGGGTTTTTCCATCTGGACCAGTTCAGCGGGGATGTGGAGAGCGCCCATATGGAGTACATTATCCGTGACCATGACAGGGAAAAATTCGAGAAAAAGAAAGAGCTGTTTGAGGCGGCTGCCGCTTACCTGAACCGGAAATACGGAGAGGGGACAGTTGTGGTGAAGCTGAAGGACTCCTACTATAACATGAAGGAAAAAATCGAGCCGGAAAACCTCTATCTCATTGATATTGCCAGCGAAGCCATGAAGGCCCTCGGCATCGCTCCCCAGGTAACACCGATCCGCGGCGGCACGGACGGCGCGCGCCTGTCCTACATGGGTCTGCCCTGTCCAAACCTCTGCACAGGCGGCTATAACTTCCACGGAAAATATGAGTTCATCCCGGTGCAGTCCATCGACACTATGGTGGAGATCCTCAAGGATATTGTGATCCGGTTTGAGAAGAGATGACAGAGAAAAGATGACAGATAGAAGAGATGATAGAGAAAAGAGATGACAGAAAAAAGAGATAAAAAGCTGTCCGGCTGCCTGAGCCTGAGCGGGGACCAGATCCGCTCTCACAGAATCAGAGCCCATCATCTGGATGCCAGGAGAGGACGGGATTTTCTTTTGGAGGCAGCCGGCGCCTGCGGGCTTCAGAATTCCCCGCCGGGAGCATGGGAGACGGCGCTTTTTAACCGCATTGACGGGCTCAGCCTGGATGCCCTCAGAAATGAGCTGTATGAAGAAAAGACGCTGGTGCAGGCGTGGAGCTTTCGCGGCGCCCCTGTGGTATTTCCCGCTTCAGAGAGCGGTATTTTTCTTCATCCCCTGGCAGCAGCTCCCGGCGAGGAGCCGTGGATTTACACCAGAGGGATCTCGGCGGCCCTGGATTTCCTGCATATGGATTTTGAGGAGGTCTTTTCCTATGTAAGGGAGGCGGCCGCATATCTGGACAGCCATACGGTGACGGGGAAGGAAGAACTGGATCAGACCCTGGCATCTCTCATCGGGGAGCGGCTGCCTGCTGACAGGCGGGCCCTCTGGGATTCTCCCTCCATGTACGGTCAGCCTGACAGACAGACGGCAGGCGGGGCGGCGGTATCCTTTCTGCTCCGGCCCTGTTCGTTTCTGGGGCTGACAGTTTTTGGCAAGCGCACAGGGGCCAGCCAGGATTTCACTTCCTACAGGCGCTGGACAGGCAGCGAGGCGGCGGTTCTTCCGGAAGCGGAAAAGAGGCTGACAGAGAAGTATTTTCACTGCTACGGGCCTTCCACAGTGCAGGAGTTTGCCAAATGGCTGGGCTGTTCCCCCAGGCAGGCGAAACGGCTGTTTGAGAAGGCAGCCTCCGCTCTGGAGCCGGTGCAGGCTGGAGGAAAAACAGGATATATCCTGTCTTCCGACAGGGAGAGCTTTCTGAAGGGCGAAGAAGCCTGCACAAGCAGGAAGGAGGGGGAGGCTTTGCTAACCCCGCGGCATCTTCTGCTTCTGGGGGCCCACGATCCCTATCTGGATCCAGGCCACAGGGAGATTCTTCTGGAAGAGAAAGCTCTGTGGCCCAGGGTATGGAGGACCGTGGCAAACCCAGGCGCTGTCATAAGAGACGGACGCATTGTCGGAATCTGGAAGACGAAAAAACAGTCTGCCGGAGGGCGGAGAAAGGAGTCGGAGGCGTCCAGGGCAGATATTTCCATAGAGCTTTTTTCTGCCCTTTTGCCGGAGGAGGAAAGAGAGCTTTCCAGGCTGGCAGAGGAGTACGCCGCATTCCGCAAGTGGGAGATAGGAAGGCTTACTGTCACCGCCCTGCTTTAAGGAGGGGTTTCAGAAGGCTGCCTTTGCCGCGGCAGCTTAAAGAAGCACCTCCACCTGGTATTCCTTCATCCAGCAGTTAATCTGGATCAGATAGGCCATCATCTGAGGCGCTGCCATAAGCTGACCGTACCACGGCTTTCCGTAGTCGGAGGGACTTGTGAGGAAGCGCTCCGTCTTCTCACGGTCCAGGAACAGGAGAACGGGAGAGGAAGAGTCATGGAGAATCTCTCTTACGCGCCCGGCCAGCAGCTTTTCATAGCCCTGGTCGTAGGTCTTGGGATAGGGGGACTTTTTCCGGAACAGAATCTCGTCAGGAAGCAGTCCGCGCCCGGCCTCCCGCAGAAGACCCTTTACGATGCCGTCCTTTGCCTTCATCTCCCACGGCACGTTGTACAGATATTCAATGATCCGGTGATCGGCAAAGGGAACTCTGGCCTCCAGGCCATTCCTCATGCTGGTGCGGTCCATCCTGTTTAAAAGGGTCTGCATAAACCACTGAAGGTTGAGCCAGGAGATTTCCCTCCTTCTGGCATCCTTCCCGGTTTCTCCGTCCAGGCGCGGCGTCTGTGCCAGAGAGGCTTCATAGGCC
This sequence comes from Clostridium sp. AM29-11AC, assembly GCF_003480545.1. NCBI lineage: Bacteria > Bacillati > Bacillota > Clostridia > Eubacteriales > Clostridiaceae > Clostridium > Clostridium sp. AM29-11AC. The sequence continues at coordinate 4,087 of NZ_QUJI01000006.1, read as the reverse complement.
TCCTTTACATAGTCATCCATCTGAAGTTCCTGAAGGAAACTGTCAGAAAGGAGGGCTTTCCGGGGCGTCAGATCCATGGTCCAGGGGAAGGTGTCTGCACTCAGGCAATCCTCCCTGTGGAACCAGGGATACCCGCCGAAAATTTCGTCTGCACATTCTCCGGTCAGGGCTACCTTGTGGTGCCTGCTTACCAGAGAACAGAAGTAGAGGAGAGAGGAGTCCACATCGGCCATACAGGGCAGATCGTGGGCTTTTACTGACTCTGAGAGAAGATCGGCCTGCTCTTTGGTGGAGCATTCCAGAAAGTGGTGCTCAGATCCAAGGAAGGCTGCCATCTGCTCCACATAGGGGCGGTCCTGGGAGGGCTGAAATGCATTGGAACGGAAATTCTCTCTGTTTCCGGCAAAATCGAAGGAATAAGTTACGAGTTTCCGGTTTTTCTTTTTCAGCTCCCCGGCGCAGATGGCGGAAACCAGGGAGGAATCTACCCCGCCGGAGAGAAAGGTGCAGATGGGGACATCTGCCACCATCTGACGCTTTACGGCATCCTGGATCAGGAAGGACGTTTTCTCTACTGTCTCATCAAAGGAATCCTCATGGGGTCTGGCCTTCAGCTTCCAGTAGGTGTGGAGCCGGCTTCCCCCCGGTGAGCAGCACAGGAAATGTCCCGGCAGCACCTCGTGGATATTTTTGTAGACGCCGCAGCCGCCTGTCCGGGCAGGGCCAATGCTGAAAATTTCATTGAGTCCCTTTCGATCCACCTGGGGGTGAACTCCGGGACAGCACAGAAGTCCCTTCAGCTCGGAGGCAAAAAAGACCGTGCCGTTTGCCTCCGTGTAAAAGAGGGGCTTAATCCCTGAGCGATCCCGGTAGAGAAGGAGGCGGTTCATCTCCGTGTCCATGATGGCTATGGAGAAGATGCCGTTGATCTTTCGCACGAACTCCGGTCCCCAGGCCAGATAGGCCAGAAGAAGAACCTCCGTGTCGCTCTTTGTCTCAAAGGAAAAGCCCCGGTCCGAGAGTACAGAGCGAAGCTCCGGCATATTGTAGAGCTCTCCGTTGTATACAATTCCCACCTTATGCTCCCCTTTGGGGCGGATCATCGGCTGGTGTCCTGTCTCTAAATCTACGATCTGCAGCCTGACGTGAGCCAGGCCAAAGTGGCTGTCCAGGTAGGTTCCGCTGTCATCGGGACCCCGCCGCCTCTGAGCCTGGTTCATAGCCTCGAGCACAGAGCGGCAATAGACTTCTTTTCTTTTAAAATCTGCTTCATGGTTATAAAAACCTGCAATTGCGCACATGAGATATACCCCCTGACTGCTTTATATGTTGAATTCAAAAATCTACAGCTGAATCGTTTAAAAGTTTACGGCTGAATCAGACGGGAAAGACTCTGCCGTATCTTCCGGCTGCTCCTCTGACCGGTTTTGTTTTTAAACAGGCCGCACATGTCTTCTGGTCGGATCGGCTGCCGCAGCCGAAGCTACAGCAGGAAGCAGGAGACGGCAAAGACGGCCAGGAAGCCCAGACAGACGGGCAGAAGGTTTTTCCCTGCCAGCTTCGACGGACTTACCCCGCAGATAGCCGCCACCGGGATGATGCCCCAGGGGACGATGGTTCCGCCGCCCACAAAGATCGCAGCGATCTGTCCCAGAGCAGCTAAAACAGGGACAGAGGCCCCTGTGGCTGTTCCAAAGGTCTGGGCGAGGGCGCCGGTCAGAGGAAGACCGGAAAAGCCGGAGCCGTCAAGTCCCGTGAGGCCTCCGACGAGAAGCTGAAGAGCTGCGGCCATATACTGGTTGAGAGGGGCATGGCCGGCCAGCCACAGGGCCCAGTCATTTAAGATTCCGCTCTGATACTCTTCACCGAGAATCACAGTGATTCCGCTGCCTCCCAGAAAGAAAAAGGCTCCGATTACAATGACGGGAGCAAAGATCCGTATGGCAAAGAGAAAGCCCTCTGTCAGATAAAAGGTCACCTTTTCCAGAGAGCGTCTCCCGTATCCCAGCACTGAGCCGAGGCACATGAGAAGCACGGCCGTCCCGGATACAATGCTGGTGGCGTCCCCGCCGCTCAGATGAAAGGCCAGCATGACAAGAATATCTGCAAGAAAGGCTGACGGGACGGCTAAGGCAAGGATCACCGCGGCTCTGCGGGGGCTGCCGGGCTCTTTTGCATCTGTCTGTGAAAGAGCCTGTATCTGATATCCTTCCTCTGTCTGGTCCTTTGCTTTCTTCCAGCCTGCCACAATCTGTTTTCTGTTCAGCAGATAGGCAGAGATAACGGTGACAGCTCCCATGACAAGAAACAGCGGCCTCCCCTCTGTGAGAATATCAGCGGCCGGGATTCCGGCTGAAGAGGCGGAGACGGCAGGAGCACCCTGGATTACCGGGTCGTAGCTCAGGGCAAAGCCGTGCCCAAAGAGATTCATGGCCATAGCCGCAAACAGGGGAGAAAGTCCGGAGCCCACGGCAAAGGGGAGCATGATGGCGCCGATCAGGGCTACTGAGGGGGAAGGCCAGAGAAAGAGTGAAAAGAGAAACATGGTAATTCCCAGAATCCACCAGGTGAGGGAGGGATTTCTCATGATCCGCTTCATGGGGGCCATGAGAATCCGATCGCTTCCCAGATCGCTCATCGACTTGGAGAGAGCCGTTACAAGGGCGATGGTGGCAATAATCTCCATAAATTCTCTGGACGCGTAGAGAATGGCGTTAAATACAGTCTGTATCCCTCCCATAAGTGAGTGAAGTCCCATGGAGCCGATGAGAAAGAGAAAGGCGATACAGACGATAGGTGTGTCAAGCCGCAGTATCATGACGGCCAGAATTGAAACCACTCCGATCAGATAGAGAATGTGGAGCGGTGTGATAGCTGCTGTCACTGGCATAGTTCAGATCTCCTGTTCGTAAGGCTATATAACAGTGTATGCAGGGGATGGGCGGAAGGTTTGAAAATACTGAGGCATGCTGTGGTGAAAGATGGTTTATGAAAAAACCATAAACTTTAATGATGCATACTGGAAAAGCCTCCAAAGAACCGCTATAATGATAAAAAACAGCTCACAGCAAAGCAGGATTTGACCTGAAACCAGGCATCAGCGGGGGAGGATTGACGTATGTACAACACACAGCTGGAAACATTTATCACAGTTGCGGACCTGGGCAGCTTTAACAAAGCGGCAGAGGCCCTCTATATCAGTGCTCCGGCGGTAACCAAGCAGATTAATCTGCTGGAGAGGGCGAAAAAGGCCATGCAGGAAAAGGATCAGGTGCTCCGAATCGGGACTTCCCCCATGACGCCTGCCCAGCCGATTGTGACAGCCTGGAGTCAGGCTCAGGAAAAGATTCCCGGCCTGAAGCTTCAGCTGATCCCCTTCATGAACAGTCAGGAAAATGCCCGGGAAATTCTGAAAAATCTGGGAACGAATATCGATGTGGTAGCGGGGATCTTCGATGATACCATGCTGAGGCTGCGTCAGTGCTCCGGGCTGGAGCTGTCCAGACAGCCTATCTGCTGTGCAGTGGCGGCAGGCCACCGGCTTGCAGGGAAAGAGCGGCTTACGATCCAGGATCTGTACGGGGAAAACCTTCTGATGATGCACCGTGGATGGAGCAATTACGTGGATGAACTGCGTGATGATATCTGGAAAAACCATCCCCAGATCAACGTGGTGGATTTTGACATCTATACGGTTGACATATTTAACCGCTGCGAAAACAGCAATGATGTCCTGATGGTGGTGGAGAACTGGAGGGATGTCCATCCTCTGCTCAAGGTGATTTCCGTGGACTGGAATTATGCCATCCCGTTTGGCATCCTCTATTCTTCGGAGCCCTCTGAGCTGGTCAAAAAGTTTCTGAAGGCACTGCAGGAGGTGTGCTGAGAAACGGACGGTTTATGTTTTTCTGCCGGAGACAAAAACAGAGAATGAAATTCTCCCCGCTCCTCCTTCCTGCCCACAAGATAATAGGTCACAGAGAAGCCTGAGGACCTCCGGCCCCGCAAGCGCCTGATTTGCGGGGCCGTTTTTGTATCAGGAAAACCACGCGATAGTCGCGTGGTTCTATAGGAGCTTTAGCGATGT
>NZ_QUJI01000059.1:0-740 GCF_003480545.1 Clostridium sp. AM29-11AC | reverse complement strand
ATCCGAATCAGCCAGCGAAATTCTTCGTCTGACAGATTTTTATAGTTGATACCGAGCTGTTTACAGTAAAGGACAACCAGCTTTTCATCCCGGCTGCCCTTGAAATTTTCGACCGCTTCCAGATTTTCTTTCAGTTCATTGGCAACAGTGGTCTGGGGTGCACTCTCACTGTCCTTTTTATGGGCTTCTCGAATATCCCGGATAATGAGGTTGAGGTCATCCCGTACCATCTGACTGAAATATTCATCATCACTGATATGGGCGGCTTGTAGCACTTTCAAATGGGGGTCGTCTTCGCCAGGGCGATACCGTTCAATGATTTCATGTCGGACAGTATCAACAAGGGCATTGAGGTTTTGAATCTGCATGGTGGCAATCCCGTCCACATAAATCTCAATGTCCGCAAGAAACTTGATAAAATCTTTATGTGTGGCAAGCTCACAGAGCAGACGGTTGTTAATCCGACCGCTTTTCAGGAGAGCAACCATCTCATCATTCAAATGCAACTCCGTCAATGGCGTGTTGATCTGCTCCCTGTTCTCTGTCCGGCACAGCAGATAATCAACGGAAACCCCATAGAAGTCTGCCAGTGTGATAAGGTTGCCATGATTGATTTCTTTATAATCCTCTTTCTCATAACTTCCAAGAGCTGATTTGGAAATACCCGTCAACTCTGACAACTCTTCCAGATTTAAGCCTTTGTCCTTGCGGAGTTCCCAAAGGCGTTCCTGTATGCTTGT
>NZ_QUJI01000058.1:0-1576 GCF_003480545.1 Clostridium sp. AM29-11AC | reverse complement strand
TCCTCGTATTATATAGTAGTAGTGTTTATAGACCCTCTCCAAGGTCTGTATGCTATACTGTTTGGAGATACTGTGGATTGGTTTCATTTTCCTACCACTTGATGGTTACGGAAAGGCTCCAACCACAGTCTCTTTGTATCGTTGTTAATCAGTTAGATACCGCATGACGGTTGATTTAGAACGAGGTTACAAGCGCAGAGAGCTCTGTGGTCCTAAACAGTATCTAAATCTATTACTAAGGAGTGTTCTTATGATCTACGTTGGAATTGATGTCGCTAAGGATAAGCATGACTGCTTTATCACCAATTCAGATGGCAAAGTCCTTTTTCCGGTTTTTACCATTCAGAATAACCGGGATGGATTTGATGTTCTTTTTTCCAGGATTCAATCCTCTTCTTCAGATGTGTCCAATATAAAAGTAGGACTGGAGGCCACTGGACACTACTCTTACAACCTGCTCGGTTATCTTATTGACAAAGGTCTCCACACCTTCGTTATCAATCCGCTCCACACAAATCTTTACAGAAAAAGTCTCAGCCTTAGAAAGACGAAAACAGATAAGGTTGATGCCCGAACCATTGCTTTGATGCTCATGTCTGACGTGAACCTGAAGTCCTACTCAGATACATCATACCATAACGAGGAGTTAAAGTCACTCACCCGTTATCGTTTTCGTAAGGTTCAGGAACGCGCTCAGCTTAGACAGTCTGTTTCCAGGCTTGTTACCATTCTCTTTCCAGAATTGGAAAAACTTGTTCCTTCGCTTCATATTGCTTCTATCTACGCCCTTCTTTCCGAGTTTCCTTCTGCCGGAACGATTGCCTCCTGCCATTTGACACACCTGACGAAGCGGTTGGAAAACGCTTCAAAAGGCCGTTACAGCCGGGAGAAAGCGATTGAAATACGGAATGCTGCCAGAGCCTCCATCGGTTCCAACATGCCTGCCAAATCTCTGGAATTAAAGCACACACTCCGGCTGATTGGTGAACTGGATTCCGAAATCTCAGAAATTGAATCCGAAATCAAACGGATCATGGATGAAATCCATTCTCCCATCCTGACCATTCCAGGAATAGGCTACCGCATGGGCGCCATGATCCTGGCAGAGATTGGAGATTTCTCCCGCTTTGATTCGCCGGATAAGATCCTGGCATATGCCGGAGCTTCTCCATCTACCTATCAATCCGGGCAGATGGAATCCTCTTATTCCCACATGGAGAAACGGGGATCGCGCTATTTACGTTTTGCTCTGATCAATGCCACCAAATACGTCTGCCAATGGGATGAAACTTTCGGTGCATACCTTCAGAAGAAGATTTCTGAAGGGAAACACTACAACGTCGCCATCACCCACGCCGCAAAGAAACTTGTACGGTTAATTTACGCAATGGAAAAATCCGGCAAACCTTACATAAAAACGGCATAACTTTTTCTGCCCTATAACACTCTTTTAGAGCACCGATATCCGATGCTCTGTTTGTCGTGCGATTTTCAAGGTACAACGATCTATGAAATGCGTTCCCGCAATTCATTCAAAAATCTTCATTTTAGACTTGACTTTTAATAGTTAGTCTTT
>NZ_QUJI01000057.1:344-1974 GCF_003480545.1 Clostridium sp. AM29-11AC | reverse complement strand
ACATCGCTAAAGCTCCTATAGAACCACGCGACTATCGCGTGGTTTTCCTGATACAAAAAAGGCATCTATCCGAAGATAGATGCCTCTGTCCGTGCGTGAGAAGATTCGAACTCCCGACACCTTGGTCCGTAGCCAAGTGCTCTATCCAGCTGAGCTACACGCACATCTGTTAGTGATTTGTTTCCCTAACAACGAATGTTATTCTACACCAGTTTTTTCAAATTGTCAACAACTATTTGAAAAATTTTTTATTCTCTGATCGATTCATCATATCCTGAAAAGGCACACTGCCATTGAGAACCGGAAGCCTTTACGTCAATCCGATTTTGTAGACCGGATATTCCCGCTCAAACCTGTACCCGAGGCGTCTGGCCAGATGGGCGGAAATTTCATTGTCCGCATCCCAGCTTGGATAGAGTCCTCTTTCCAGACACTTTAAAATCAGCGCAGCCCCACAGCTGGATGCCAGCCCTCTGTTCCTGTAATCTTTTCTTGTATCGATCTGTATTTCGATCCCCCCGGAATAGACAGTATATGAAGAAGCTCCTGCCACCAGTTCTCCCTTATACCGCACTGCCACTCCTATTCCTCTGTTTTTGTAATCCCTGTATCCCTTAAACTGTCCGCCCCAGTCGCATGCCCATGGCAGCCCGGCCGCCTCCCTGAAGGTCCTCTCCCCTATCTCCTCTATAGAGAATCCTTCCTCCAGTCTCGTTGCCATTTTTACCAGCTCTTCTATGGAAAAACAGTTTCTGTCCTTTTGAAAGGCATATCGGACCCGCCTGACCGCCCTGTCTCCATAAATCCGTTCGATCAGAAGCTCCCAGTCCCTATTCTGAGGAACCAGTATCTTAAAGCCTGCCTCATAGATATCTTTACTGTGGAGAACTAATTCTTCGCTCGCCTCCCCGCCATAAAAGCAAAAATCGGCAATATCCAGCTTAGCAGAGGCTATGTAAGGCTTTTCTCCAAGGCTCTTTCTCTTCCTTTCTTCGTGTCTCAAAACAGCATAGGCCCTTCCCATTTCCCCCTCCAGGCAGGACCATATCATGGTATCATCCCATCCCCCAAACAGATCGGCTGCTCTTTTCAGCCCGTTTCCTTTCAGCTCTGTCACCATTTGAACTTCTCCTCAACATTCATCTGCGTCTCAAGTATACAAAAAAAGCCTCAAATGCATCTCTGCACTTGAAGCTCTCTGTCGTGCCGCAGACCGGAATCGAACCGGTACGAAGTTTAACCCTCGCAGGATTTTAAGTCCTGTGCGTCTGCCAGTTCCGCCACTGCGGCTTTTCCCACATCTGTTTTTTTACAGATGAATGGGGCCTATAGGGCTCGAACCTATGACCCTCTGCTTGTAAGGCAGATGCTCTCCCAGCTGAGCTAGGACCCCAGATAAATAATATTTGGTTTTCACCAAGCGACCCGGATGGGACTCGAACCCACGACCTCCGCCGTGACAGGGCGGCGCTCTAACCAACTGAGCCACCGGGCCAAATCTTCAGTATTTTTGTTTTACACTTATTTGTTTTCTTTAGTTCAGTGTCAGTGGACCTTCGGGGACTCGAACCCAGGACCGACCGGTTATGAGCCGGTTGCTCTAACCAACTGAGCTAAAGGTCCAAATAAA
>NZ_QUJI01000057.1:0-334 GCF_003480545.1 Clostridium sp. AM29-11AC | reverse complement strand
TCTAACCAACTGAGCTAAAGGTCCAAATAAAAGAGCCGATGATCGGACTCGAACCGATAACCTGCTGATTACAAATCAGCTGCTCTGCCAATTGAGCCACATCGGCACATTTAATGACCCCAACGAGATTCGAACTCGTGTTACCGCCGTGAAAGGGCGATGTCTTAACCGCTTGACCATGGGGCCTTATCTAACTCCACAGCTTCCACTGTTTCGCTCCTAACATCTCGTAAATTTCGCTCACGCTCATCTACTTCGAATCATCAATAGGTATCAAACTCCCCCTGTTGGACTCGAACCAACGACACTGCGGTTAACAGCCGCATGCTCTACC
>NZ_QUJI01000056.1:0-2132 GCF_003480545.1 Clostridium sp. AM29-11AC | reverse complement strand
TGAACCGCCTCCTGTCAAGTAGACCGGGAAAATAAATAAAACTCGCATACCGTACCCGAGGATCAGGACACTGGTCTTCGGGTACTTTCATTAAAACGGAAGTTCTTCAAATGGATCAGCTTCATCCGGGTCATTCGGTATGAAGACAATCTCGTCAGACTGTGTATCATACTCCGGAATCATGTCTTCCATATCCTCAGACATGCGCAGTGCGTTTACGAAATCCATCGGAATACCAGCTTCAGTGGCAATGTACCAACCGTTGTCATAAGGACTGTGGCCGGAGCGTACCCAGGCTTGTAGTTCCTTTCGCTCCGCTGGGGTCATAGGTACTTCTTTCACATATTCTTGGTACTGCTCGGTAAGAATTGTGCGCGCTTCCTGGGGCACTTTCTTCCAGAATTTCATTTTGCATACCTCTCTTTCAGGCAATGTAACGTGCCTTGTATTCCTGAATCCGCTTGTTCACAGGAATAGGATACTGCACGGGTGTATCGGCGGCAAGAGCTTCCGTACGCACCTGAGCGGGTGTTTTCCCGTCAAACCGTGCCTGGATGCGTTCCGTGGTATAGAAGGTCATGTACTCAGCAATGGCCTCACGCAAAGAAGCTTCATCCCGGAATGTTTTCAGATAGTACATCTCACTTTTCACAATACCCCAGAAGTTCTCGGTTGGGCCGTTGTCAATGCAGTGCCCAACCCGGGACATGGACTGCCGCATACCCTGCTGTTTGAGCTTGTTCTGGAACACCTTGCTGGTGTACTGAAAACCTCTGTCGCTGTGGAAGATTGGCTTGGCATCCGGATAACGCTCGATAGCCTGTGCATAAGTATCGAATACCAGCTTGTTGTCATTTCTGGTGCTTACAACCCATGCAACCGGATACAGGTCATATAAATCCAGAATCGCGCTCAAATAAAGCTTGTGCACAACAGGTCCCTCGTACCATTTGAATTCTGTTACATCCGTTGCCCACTTTTCGTTTGGTGCTTTGGCATTGAAATCTCGGTTTAGAATGTTTTCTGCTGTTGTTTCTGGATTAGAATGTTGGTATTTCTTCCGTTTTCTACGGATAACAGAGTGGATATTCAGTGCTTTCATAATGCGGTGAACATGGTTCTTGCTGTAGTGTTTGTTATTGAGCTGATTGATGTAAAGTGTCATCCGACGGTAGCCAAGAATATGGTTGAATCGGTCATCGTATTCCCGAATCAACTGAGCAAGAAGATTGTTCTCCTGCTCCGCTTCCGGTATCTCTCTATGCAGCCACTTATAATAGGCTGCTCTGGTGATACCCAGCTGCTGGCACATCCAGCGAATGCTCCAGCCTTCATTCTCATAGAAATGCTGAATGGCCATGTATTCAGACTCAAATCTCAGCTTCCCGAGCCTCACATCCCCTCTAATTCTCTCACTTTTTTTAGCAGCTCACACAGCATATCCCTTTCCTTAAGCTGCCTTTTCAGACGCAGATTCTCCCGCCGCAGGCGTTCCAGCTCGTCCACCTCGTCGTCACTCTTGCGATGTCCGCGCCTGTCCTCCAAACCTTCTTCTCCGCTTTCCCGGTACTTCTTGACCCAGGAATATACCTGGCTGTAAGAAACATCGTACCGGGATGCAGCACCCTTATAGTCATTGTCATGGGCAATGCAATACTCTACAATTTCCTTCCGCTCTTCCAGCGTTGTCTTTCTCCGTGCTTCTGCCATATAGACCTCCCGTTTCGGTTCATAATCTTTGAGTTCCATATTGGCATTATACTTCATTATCCAGTATCTGAGAACACGTTTGTCAGAAATATTATTCTTTGCGACAATATCATCCACAGATCCTTCGCCATTTAAAACAGCCATGACACACTTTGTTTTGAATTCCTTACTGTAATGCGCATTGCCAGTAGTTCGATAGAACCCTGTTTCTCCCTGTTCTCTATACTTTCGAATCCAGTCTCTTATTATAGTTATCCCCACTTTGTATGTACTGGCCAAATTCGCACATGTCGATTCTCCTGATAAATACTTTTTGACTATTGCTATCTTCTGCTCTGGTGTGTGTGGTGATTTAGACATGGAAATCCCCCTAAAATAGACTTTTGGTTTTTCCTTGGTCTACTTTAGAGGGATCATATCAG
>NZ_QUJI01000055.1:0-2151 GCF_003480545.1 Clostridium sp. AM29-11AC | reverse complement strand
ACGAGATATAAAATATTTCGGGCACTCCAGCTGCCGGAGCGGCAGGTGCATAAGATGGCGAACTGCCGGAAGGGAACATGGAGAGCGGCGGAAATGTTGAACTCGGTGCTTACCAAGACAATAATAGTGGACAGACTCGGATATCCATCCATGACTGCCCACTATCTAAAAGTACGTGTAAACTATTGAACCGCGTAGTACCGAACGGTACGCTACGTGGTGTGGAAGGGGAGGGTCAAATCTCCCCTATCCGATCGTATGGAGGAACATCCTGTAATTTACGGAGAAGTTCTGCTTAAGTGTGGTATCTATAAATTTTATAGGAATTTTCAAAGCTTATATCGTGAAGAACAGACACGAAGAAAAGGATGACTGCTCCCTAGAGGATTCACCGGCAGCCTAATTGGTGATTGAGACAGTGCATGCTCACAGGAAAATAATAGGAAGTAACAACCAAATGCATGTATGAATTAAAAAAGTCGGAAATAAAGATAGAAAAAAACGGAAAATCAGACATTTAGCATGGAAAAGCACTATCTGCGGGTAATGATAAAGGGCTGTGCAGTCCTACAAGGTTGACATAGACCAGGTTTGTAACGGCTACGTTTAAACCTGTATCAGCAAGACCTGCATAAACTTATTCATCCTTAAGGAGATTTTTAAGCGGCAGAACCTTTTATATCCGTGGATTTCTTTTATGCTCTTTTCTGCAGCATGAAGCGAATATAACTCTCTGAGGCCTTAAAGGGCAGATACCTGGAGAGAGTTCTATTTGCCATTTTAGCGAATTTAATATGGATAACCCGAGCTTTTCCTCAAAGACGCGGAAAGGCCGTTCTAATACCCTTTTAAATCGCTTAAAAGGCATATAGTTTTTTGAATTGAATTAAAAAACGGGATTCAGATGAGGCACAGTGTCTGAACGTGTATCAGGCTTCCGGAAAAAGGAAAGAGATTGTGGCAGCTGACGAATTTTTCCATACGTTTTGCCAGTCCCGGGGATTTATCAAAAAAGAAAGTGGCATATATTGCAGGAGGAAAAATTCGAACAAAGCAGGAGGAAGTTTCTTCTGTGAATATGAAAAATACCGCCTCCAGACAGGCTGAAAGCGGTATTACTGTCTTATATCCTTTTTTGTGCGGCAGAAGAGCCGTATGACCTTCGTAAGACGATAGCGTTTGAGTTATTTTGACCGGCTAGTGCTTTTTTACTCTGGCCTGCAAATTATCGGCTGCTGCTCCTCGTCAGGAATATACTCTACAATATCCTCGATTCTGCAGTTCAAGATTTGGCAGAGGACTTCCAGCGTATGGGTAGACACATACATGTTCTTTTTCAGACGTCCAATTTGGCCGGCGCTGAAGCCGTAGTATCTGATTAAACGGTACTGGCTCATCTGCTTTTCCTTCATAGTTTCCCACAACTTATCATATGTTATCATTTTTCTCACCCTTTCCCTATCCATTAAATAACGAATCGAACATGTTGTATATAACCAATATTTGGATAATATATCTATATAGGGATATTCAACATAATCTTAAATTGTTCAGAGAGAATTGAAGAAAATTTACAATTAAAAGCAGTTATTGATGTATAGGATTAGGGATATCAATATTCTGATACAATATTTGGGTTAATGTTTAGCTGAAATTATTGTAATAACTTTCATGGGTACGATATGAAAGGTATTCAGGAAACTTTCATTTGAACGTAATAGTATACAAAAATACTCAGGATAGTAACAATGAAAATGCATTATAAGCAAAGCAGATTTTTCAAAAACCAAAAGCGCTGGCAGAAGAAATAATTAAATTTCTCTGCCAACGCCTTTTTAATTAATTAGCAGATTACAAGAAAACCTGCGGTAATATTAGTCAATCCAGTCTGGAGCCTCTTTTGCTGTATACCATGTGGCAGCATCTGTAGGTTCTCCATCTTTATCTGCTTTATATGTGAAGTATCCGTCATATAAAGCAATGTATGGAATAGTAGCGTTACCTAATACAGTATCTGTCATATCGTTTCCGTCCTCATCAGTGATGGAAACGATTTCATCAGAAGAATTGAACTTAAACTTGAGATCTGTATATGGTAGTGTAAAAAAGTTTGTGTCTTTGGAAGAAAATGACTCCTTTTTGGTAAGAATT
>NZ_QUJI01000054.1:0-2218 GCF_003480545.1 Clostridium sp. AM29-11AC | reverse complement strand
GGCTATAGACCATGTCTATTTTTATGAAATTGATTTTGCGAAATTAATTATACGTCATCCATTCATGGACGTTGCGGAATACCTGGATCTGCTGGATTCCCTTGCGGAGCTGCTTCATGGCATAAACCAGTTTTTTAAGAAGCAGCTCGGCAGACCGTTTTTCAACCGTATCCCCGATTATAACCAGTGGCGCGTCAAAATAGCGGTTGCTACCGCGCTGTTTCAGGAGGCGTCTGCACTGTAAGGCCGGACTCAGACAGTGCCGCAAAGTCATCCGTTATGGAGGCTTTGCGGCACTCTCTTTTTGATTTATTATCACACCATTACCAGCCAATATTTGCAAGAATAGCCCTGTCCAGATCAGATCCATAGCTTTCATCAACATTTTCTGCAACCAATGGCAATTCTCCTGTGCTTATACATATTTTATTTCTTCCGGGATCAGACATATCGACAAAATACACTTTATCCTGAATTATTCACGACTTTGCCACGAATGTGGCTGAAAGCCACATAGTTACTGTATTTTAACTGAATATTGCTTTTCACCTATCAAGTGAATGAAAAAAGAGCATCCATTTGTGGTAAAATTAAGGTGTCTAATCAAAATAAATACCAACAAAGGAGCCCTTTATGAGTATTGTAAACACCTTATCACTAGAAAGCAATAGACAAATTAAAATAAATTTTGATGGAGGAGATTTATCCTCCGATGCAGGATTGCTTCTCATCAAAGAATTCGTAAGCAAACTTGGTATTGATAATCTTTTAGGCAAAGTTTTCAAGACCAACGATTCTGCATTATTCAGATATCATACAGATCAGAAAAACCTGCTCCAGATGATATATATGATCATTGCAGGCTACTTCGAAGATGATACTTCCGATGAACTTACAAATGATCCTGTATTCAAGTCTGTACTTGAAAAAGACACCCTTGCATCACAGCCTACACTATCAAGATTCTTTAACCGTATGGATGAAGATACCTTAAATCAGTTACTTATGATTGGCAGAATACTCCGAAAGAGAGTTTATCGTATTCAGATGCCACAGGCTGTTATTCTGGATCTGGATTCCACTCTTCTTGATGCATACGGCAAACAGGAAGGCAGAGCCTTTAACTTTCATTATCAAAGCAATGGATACCATCCACTTGTCTGTTATGATGGAATGACCGGAGATCTGGTAAAAATCCAGCTTCGTGATGGAACCGAGTATTCCTGTACCGGAGTGGTTGACTTCCTGCAGCCGATACTTGATGAATACCTGAATGATTATCCGGCGATCCGTATTCTGCTTCGTGGTGACAGCGGTTTCGCTACACCTGATCTTTATAAGCAGTGTGAGGAAAACGGCACAAGCTATGTGATCCGGCTGAAGGAGAATGGCATTCTCCGCAAAAAAGCATCCTATCTTGTGGATGAGCTTGATGAGATCACCAAAAATAATAAAGTCGATTATGCAGTAGCCTATGGCGAATTCATGTATAGAGCGAGTTCATGGCCTTATGAAAGGCGTGTGGTATGCAAGGTTGAAAAGCCGGAAAACCAAATGGTTTACATGTACACATTTGTTGTCACAAACATGGATTCCTCACCAGAGTATCTCATCAAATTTTACTGCAAGCGAGGGCTGATGGAAAACTTCATTAAAGAAAGCAAATCCTGTTTTGATTTTGCATCCGTAAGCAGTCATACCAGAATGGTAAATGCCAATAGACTGCAGGTACATGCTCTTGCGTATAACATATTTAATTGGTTTAGAAGATTGGTGTTATCAGCAAATATGCGAAAGCAACGCATTGATACCGTCCGTTTAAAATTGCTGAAGATTGCTGCAAAAGTAGTTCATTCAGCAAGATATATCACATTCAAACTGTGCAGCAGTTCCCCTATAAGAATGAATTCTATGAGACACTTTCAAATATCGGCAAGCTGAATGTACAGCTGGAATAGCAACTATTAACGAACATTGACAGCTTAACAACTGCTCTGAACTCTGCCACAGGGATTTTATACCCTTTTGACGGGTTAATTGAGTGATGTTATGGCTGCATGGATCAATTTTCAGATTCATGGTATTGTTATCAATTCAGATACTGTTCCGTGAATAATTTAGGTTTATTGTCATAGACGTGGATGTATATAAGGTATGGAGAGAGGCTGTAAAATATTCTGTGTCTATGGGAATGAAACCTTCCAGATAAGAATTCGAT
>NZ_QUJI01000053.1:0-2462 GCF_003480545.1 Clostridium sp. AM29-11AC | reverse complement strand
AACAATATGCACATCAGCTATAAACCACTCTGGCACACACTGTTAGAGCGTGATATGAGGAAAGAGGATTTAAGGCTTGCCGCTGGTATGACAACGAATATGATTGCCAACATGAGCAAAGAGGGAAAGCACATCAGCATGGACACATTAGCCCGTATCTGTGAAACGCTGAATTGTGAGATTACCGATGTGATTGAGTTAGTACCAGACGAGCCTGCTTCCACAGGAGGTAAGGAACATGAGAGAATTGAAACCAAGAATAACGGAAAACGGAATTGATTATATCCTTGTCGGAGATTACTACATCCCGGACTTGAAACTGCCGGAGGAACACCGCCCTATCGGAAAGTACGGACGGATGCACCGGGAATATTTAAGGGAAGTCCACCCAGCCAGATTGAATACATTGATACTGACCGGAGAATTGTGGACATATCTTGCAGACCTGAACGAACAGGCACAGGAACGGTTAGACACTATCATGGAGCAGATGAAAGCCACCGAGGGCGTGACAGAGGAATTGAAGCGAACTCAACAAATGGAATGGGTGCAGCGTTGTAATAACATTCACAACCGGGCAGAAGAAATTGTTTTGCATGATATAATTTATTCATACGGGAGTAATTAAATCGGAGGTATATAAGATGATTGAAATTGTATTTGGTGAAAGTGCCTGTGGAAGTTTGAAAATTGCCCAAACTTACGGTAAGGGAAAGTATAGAGGAAGTGCAGTTTCGGTCTTTATGAGGCACGAAGATGGGAGTGTTCCATCTTCAGATGAAATGAAAGAAGCACAAATTCAAGCACAGGAACAAGAACATATTGCTTGGGAGAATGCTATTCCATTGGGAGGCAAGAGCAGTGATGTTTATTGTTTTGATATGGCTCTTAGTGTGGGAGATATTTCTGATAATGGAATTGGCGAACAGCGGAAAAATGTTCTCAAGAAAATGCTGTCTGTCTGGTTTGTAGAGGATTTAGACTATCAGGTTGAAGAAAAAATACAGAAAATTAAAACTACATTGTCTTCGGTTATTGAACGATATGTAGCTGGGGAAGAAGTTCGTATTTGGTATAGCTATAATCCGGATGAACTTTGCGGTATGTACTGGCTTATGAAACAACTTCGACCATTAAACTGTCAGACAACAATTTATTTGGTTAAGTTACCTGCCTGGGAATATGGAAAAGAAAATACTATGACATCCAAAATAGCATGGGGTGAGGTTTCTCCTGGCGAATGGGGAAAATATATAACTCTACAAGAAAAAGCTAAGCCTGTATTTCTTTCAGCTTGTGCTATGAAATGGAATCAACTTCAAAATGAAAATGCACCTTTGCGTGCAATGCTAAATGGTAAATTGCAAAGTGTTTCAGAAGATATATATGATAGTTTCATTCTTCGTGAAATTGCGGAACAGCCAGAACAATTCAAAATGGCTATTGTTATAGGTAATGTTTTAGGAAAATATCAACTTGGAATTAGTGATGTATGGATTTCTAATCGCATTGATAAAATGCTTGAAGATGGTGTGTTGGAAATTATACAGGACGCACCAAAGGGAGAAACAAATTATCGCCGGATATTAAGAAAACGAATGAAATAATAACCACAGCAAGAACCGCTGCTACATGGAAGGCACCCCAACCATGCAACAGCGGTTTTTTTTACCGTTTTTTCCTCTGGCTGATAGGCGTTCCCATTTTCTTTGATTTTTTGAGAATCCGAATCAGCCAGCGAAATTCTTCGTCTGACAGATTTTTATAGTTGATACCGAGCTGCTTGCAGTAAAGGACAACCAGCTTTTCATCCCGGCTGCCCTTGAAATTTTCGACTGCTTCGAGATTTTCTTTCAATTCATCGGCAACGGTGGTCTGGGGCGCACTCTCACTGTCCTTTTTGTGGGCTTCCCGAATATCCCGGATAATCAGGTTGAGGTCATCCAGAACCATGTGACTGAAATACTCATCATCACTGATATGGGCGGCTTGCAGCACTTTCAAATGCGGGTCATCTTCGCCTGGGCGATACCGTTCAATGATTTCATGCCGGACGGTATCGACAAGTGCATTGAGGTTTTGAATCTGCATGGTAGCAATCCCGTCCACATAAATCTCAATGTCTGCAAGAAACTTGATGAAATCTTTATGTGTAGCAAGCTCACAGAGCAGACGGTTGTTAATCCGACCGCTTTTCAGCAGTGCCACCATCTCATCATTCAAATGCAGCTCCGTCAATGGTGTGTTGATCTGCTCCCTGTTCTCTGTCCGGCACAGTAGATAATCAACAGAGACCCCATAGAAGTCTGCCAGCGTGATAAGGTTGCCATGATTGATTTCCTTAAAATCCTCTTTTTCATAACTTCCAAGAGCTGATTTGGAAATGCCTGTCAGCTTTGATAGTTCTTCCAGATTTAAGCCTTTGTCCTTGCGGAGTTCCCAAAGGCGTTCCTGTATGCTTG
>NZ_QUJI01000052.1:0-2573 GCF_003480545.1 Clostridium sp. AM29-11AC | reverse complement strand
TTGGTGTGCCCGGCGGGCACACGTTCTAACGGGTGAAAGTCGTGTGTTCTGCAAGCTGTTATCAGCTTGCCAGTGAAAGACTGGTCAAGGTAATCGCCAGTGAGCCTTGTAGCGAGCCTCCAATGCTTTTGGGTGACCAATTGTGTTGAAGCGAGGTATGCCTGCGAGAAGCAGGTGCAAAATAGCAGTCCGTAACATAAAGTGAATCCTGTAGCATCGTTACGTTAGCCCTGTAAAGGGACAAAAGGGAGTCGAGTCACTGACTTTCTGACGAAGACCATGGAAGATGTACAGATACTGGAATACAGCATTGAGGAACCCTTCGGTGTAGAGGGAGCGGAATGTTATGAAAGTTGATAACGGAACAGAAGAGATCTCATACCATCATATAACCACAAGTATGTAACTGAGGATATAAGCACGCATGTGAAATTTCTTGGGAAGTGGTATGAGAAGTCGGAGGAGCCCATAGTATCTATGAACTATTGGTAAGAAAAACAATGGGAGAAAAGGGGCTCTGCTTTAATCAAGATTAACGGGAAGGTAAGGGATAGTGCATGCCAGATATTGGACAACAACACTCAATAGAAAAATCACGACAACTTCAACGTAATCTATACCTGACAGCCAAAAAAGATAAGCAGCGCAGGTTTCATGCGCTGTATGACCGTATCTTTCGCCTGGATGTTTTGTGGCGGGCATGGAAAGAAGTACGGGCAAACAAGGGAAGTGCCGGGATGGATGGCATTACCTTTGAGATGATTGAAGAATACGGAGTAGAAGAATACTTGCTGGATATCCAAGAGGACCTGCAGAATAAACAATACAGACCTAAGCCGGTAAAGAGAGTATACATACCAAAACCGGATGGGAAGCAAAGACCATTGGGAATACCGACTATTAGAGACAGGATTGTGCAACAAGCCTGTAAGATAGTGATAGAACCTATCTTTGAAGCAAACTTTCTAGATAGTTCTTATGGATTTCGCCCTAAAAGAGATGCAAAACAGGCTACAGAAAAAGTGAAAAAAGAATTATATAAGAACTGGTATGCAGTAGATGCAGACATACAGGGATACTTCGATAACATCAATCATGAAATACTACTGGGATTATTAAAGCGTCGCATCAGTGACAGAAGGGTCATTAAGTTATGCAGACAGTGGTTACAAGCAGGAGTCATTGAAAATGGGAAATACTATCCAACAGAAAAAGGCTCACCGCAAGGAGGAGTCATTAGTCCGTTGTTAGCAAATATCTATCTTCATGTATTGGACTCCTACTGGGAGAATCATAAGGAACTGGGCGTTATAGTCAGATATGCAGATGATGCAGTGATTGTGTGCAGAACAAGAAAAGATGCAGAATTAGCGTTTGAGCATCTGAAAAGAATGATGACCAAGCTGAAGCTGACGTTGAATCCACAGAAAACGAAGATTGTAGATATGAATAAGGAGAGCTTTGACTTTCTTGGATTTCGTTATCAGAAGTTTGGTAAAACCAAATGTGGACGGAAGTTGCCTTATATGATGCCTAGTAAAAAGGCAATGAAAAAGGTAAAGGATGCAATCAGAATAATTACTTGCAGAAAATCAGCCTATGAGGGCCTGGAGCAAAAAGTGGAGAAATTAAATCCGTTCATAAGAGGATGGAGAAACTACTTTCAGCATGGGAACTCAGCAAAACGGTTTAAACAGCTTGATGAATACGTGTGGATGAAGCTATGGAGACGGGTGTATTACAGGAGAAAACAGAAGAAATACAGAGAGCATGTGCTGTATGGATTTCGAAAGTGGTATGCAACCAGTGGAATAGAGTACTTTTATTATCTGAATAAGAAAAGATACGAGGCAGTCTTTTGAATGCTGCAGGAAGAAGATTATCGGAAAGCCGTGTGAGGGAGAACCTCATGCACGGTTTGAGGTGGCAGGCGATGGAAACGGAAACTACCGCGCCATCGCTTGACCCTACCCCGACCCGCCCGGCAGTGGGAAGGGTGCAGCCAATGGCAAAGGCGTCATCGCGAGGTGGGGTCTGAAGGAAGCCGGAGGCAAAACACTGGCCTGTAAAAGTTGTACCCACAGGGCATGATACCCGGATAGGCTGTGAAGCGTGGATGAGGTTACCAAACAAACTAAAGTCCAATAACTGCAAGGAACGCCAGCAGTAGACGGGGCAGGTATAAGTGGGAAAGAGCGTGTGAGTACCCGGGGAGGTCTCATGGACATGGCAAAGGCGATAAAAGATTCGTAGCCATGGAGTAAAGCTTGCCATGAGAAGTCAGCAGATGTCATAGTACCGGAACAGCTATAGATGTACCGGGAAGGACGGAACAGTAGGAGGTGCCATTTCCAAATGGAAACCAGACATGGAACGAAGTACAGACAACTTCATATAGAAGACTACCTGAGAGAGATACCTGCGGAACAGGGAAAGGTAACAGGAGTGTACGCCCATGAATGGATTACCGGGAACCCTGACACCAACACGGACTTTTGGACGGACAACCTGCTTGATACGATACTCAGGAGCGACAACCTCAACGCCGCATACAAAAGAGTGAAAGCAAACAA
>NZ_QUJI01000051.1:0-2582 GCF_003480545.1 Clostridium sp. AM29-11AC | reverse complement strand
GGCTATAGACCATGTCTATTTTTATGAAATTGATTTTGCGAAATTAATTATACGTCATCGAAGCGCGCTATCCGCACTGACAAGGGAGAAGTCAACCGGCAGATCGTCTCCGACAACAAGCTGCGGGAGGACCTGAAAGCCGTTGAACGGCTCCGAAAGGCCGCCGACCAACTGGCCCGGCAGGAACAGGACAAATCCCATGACCGGGGGCCGGAACTTTGACCAATACAGAAAAACCGCCGTATAGGTTTCCCCATACGACGGCGGACGGTTTATTTGCCGAACAAGTCGCTGTGTGACCCGGTGCGGGTCAGCGTCAGAACCAGCACATCATCCTCTATGCGGTAAATGAGCAGCCAGTCCGGGAGAATGTGACATTCCCGATGGCCCACCCAATCGCCGGACAGATCGTGATCGCGGTTCTTCTCCGGCAGCAGTTCGCCCATCGCCAGCAGCGTCACGACCTGCTCCAGCAATTCAATTTTCAGGCCTCGCCTGATTGCCCGTTTGTAGTCCTTCTTAAAGCTGGTTGTGTACTTGACGGTATACTTCGTTTTCCTCATTTTTTCAGGTCGGCAAACAACTCGTCAAGGTCATTGCAGCCCTTTACAGACGGGTCTTTTGCAATCCTTTCCGCTTCCAGCATGGCAGCAATCGTTTCCTTGTTGGGCTGTTCCAGCTTCACTTCAAAGGGAATGCCGCCCTCGCGAAGCGACTGGCGCACGAAGATGTTGAACGCTGTGGATAAATTCATGCCGAGTTCCGCAAACAGGGCGTCGGCCTGTGCCTTCAAATCCGCGTCCATGCGGATGCTGATGTTTGTGGTATTGCCAGCCATATCATCAACCCCTTTCTGCTGGTACTTTTAGTATATGCTATTTGCACGAAGAAAACAATACTTTGCACGAATATTTAACAGTAAATTCATTGAAGGAGATCACTGTATGAAGCAGATTATTTACCCGTCACTGTCCACATGAACATCTGCCTGCCCCTTGCCCTGTTACAGTCGAAACTGGCAGACGCGCTCACTGGCCTGGAGCCGGAGGCCCATGCCTGCCAGGGCTGAGGCAACTGCGGCGGGTGCGGGAAGTGCCAGCATGAAGAAAAGCAAGCCTGAACCCATCCCCGTCATGGACTATTGAAAAAGCAGCTGCTAAAACTGATTTGATGTATCAAAAGTATAATTATCATGATTAGTATTTATTCGCCCGGCAAAGCCGGGCGATGCCCCAGAGACCAGGTGACTTGTCACCACCCAGCCCTTCACCAGCACACATTTCTCCCCTGAAAAATAGACTCTCCTGCGCCAAAATTCCATTCCTGATTTTCAAACCGATCCAACAAGCTGAAATGCTACATATAAAGGAAAAACTTCCGGCAAAAAAGCAAACACAGACAGAAGGCAGACGAGAGAAAAGAATGAAAGGCCAGATGAAAGACATAAAAAGGGAGCCATTGCTCCATAGATGATTTCTCATCTATTTTGCAACGGCTCCTTTTTCCCTCCCCGGCATCTATCCCAAGGAGGCTATTTGGATGCTTTTTTCTCTGTCTTATCCTTCTTAAATCTGGAGAAAAATCCTTTTTTCTTTGGAAGCGGCGGGATGCCTCCGCGCACGCTCTTGATCTCCGTTATGTAGAGACCGCTGATAACGACCTTAGCCTCAGTCTTGACTGGAAGCTGTAAGAAAACCTTCTCGTCAGCAATGAGAGTGGTAACCTTCGGTCCGATTTTGGCCTTTACGATCGGAAACTTGGCCCGTCTCATGTACCACGGAACCTGATCCGTAACCATCTTCGGAAGACCGGAATCTTTGGCTTTCAGCTTCTTCTTATCAATGACTAATATAGAAACTACCTGCTTCGCAGCCTCCATCATGGACTGCTGTTCAGCCTGACGTTTTTCCATTTTCCGACCCAGGAAATACAGCACTGCCAGCACAATGACTGCGACGATAAGAACGCCCAGCAGCACGTTGAAGAATATGTCCATAGAAGTACCTCCGTAATTTTGTCTCGCTGATTATTATAACATTCCCTATAGGAAAAGGCAAGCCAAACGGCTGCAACTTCCGGGAAATACTTGTAGAAAATGCAGGAAAACATATTTGACAAACGGGCAGGAATTAGCTAATATGAAGAAAATGCACTCTCAGATACAGGCTCCCGGGACGGACGGCTAAGTTTTGCCGAAGACGGCAGGAGAATCAGCCCTGGCAGACTGCCGGCTTCCTGCACAGTTCCTGCGCCGGGGGAAACACAGGGAGAGCTAAAGAGGAAAGCTGCGCTGACACCGAGGAAATGCTCCGAGGCCAAGAAAAGCTGAACTGGTACGGAAACAGGATTCTCTTTCAACGGGATTCTGAACATTCCGCCGCAACATTCAGATGAAAGAGAAAACAGGTTTCTGTCCGGGACAGAGGCCTGTGTCTGCGCGCCTTTTGGAGGCGCTTTTCTTTTATAAACAGGAAACTTCGTCCCTGTTATATAAAAACGCTCCGCGGGGATCGCACTGCGGCGAAAAGACTAACTATTAAAAGTCAAGTCTAAAATGAAGATTTTTGAATGAATTGCGGGAA
>NZ_QUJI01000050.1:0-2687 GCF_003480545.1 Clostridium sp. AM29-11AC | reverse complement strand
GTAAGCGCCAAATAATAGTGCGGTAAAATTTAAAATTACTCCAGCCCTTTGCGAGTTGGAGTAATTCACTATAATTCACATGCGATTTTTGATAGATTGGAGTTTTTCACTCCAAGGTGCCAGCTCTGCCAGCTGTTCATCGGTCATATCTTTACCTGGCCGGTGCTCCAGTAAAAATTTAAGATATCCATAAATATTCAGATCGTATGCTTTTGCCATCTCAACCATTGTGTAGACTACCGCACTGGCATTCGCTCCGTCAACGGAATTGCTGAAGAGCCAGTTCTTCCGGCCTACTGCGAATGGACGAATTGCATTCTCACTGAGATTATTGGTAAAGCTGCACCGTCCGTCTTCCAGATAAGTCTCCGCTGTATCACGTCGGTTAAGAACGTAATTCACGGCTTTATCCATCCGGGTATTCCGGACGGGCTTCTGCTGATCGAGCCACGACCAGAAAGCCTCCAGAACGGGTTTTTCCTTCTCGAGACGCAGCTGCTTCCGCTTTTCATAATCACCGGGATACTTTTTGTTAATGGAGTCCTCAATGGCGAACAACCGGTTGCAGTACTGGACGCCCTGCACTGCCGGCTGGCTGTAGTCATACTGTTTTCCTTTGGGAACGGCGTCGATAAAGTATCGACGGATATGCGCCCAACAAGAGCAGCGTCTGATCCTCGGAAGATTGTTGTATCCCTGATATCCATCCGTTTCCAGGTATCCGCTGTAGCCTTCCAGAAACTCCCTTGCATGGCTGCCGCTCCTGGTAGGGGAATAGCCATACAGGATGATCGCCGGAAGTCCATCCTCGCCGCTTCGGAACAGCCACATGAACGACTGGGTCTGGGCCTGGCGCCCTTCCTCTTTTAACACCTGGACCCGTGTCTCATCTGCCATTGCAAAACTGCGCTTCAGCAGCTCCCGATGAAAGTAATCATACATCGGCTGGAAATAGTTCTGCGAACAGTAGATGATCCAGTTGGCAAGGGTGGTCCGGCTGATCTGAGCCCCATACTGCTTCCAGTCTTTTTCCTGCCGATAAAGGGGAAGCCCGTTGGCATACTTCTGGTACATGGTCCATGCAACAGTGGATGCTGAGGCAGGACCTTTCCCAACCAGAGCCGCCGGAACCTGAGACTTTATGATCACAGGCTTTTCCGTATCGCCGAGCCCTTCCTTGCAGCATGGACATCCGTAACTCTGGCTGTAGTATTCGATCACTTTACAGGTGGCAGGAATGAATTCCAGTTCCCGGCGGACATACTCCTCACCGATCAGGACCATCTGTGTGCCGCATACCGGACAGATCTGTTCTTCTTCGGGAAGAGGGATCACTACTTTTTCAACCTTCAGGCCTTTGAAGAGATCCTCGTGGGTTGCCTTCTTTTTACGGGTATGTTCCTTGATCACAGTTTCTACTTCCAGCAGGGATGGATCCTGTTCCACTTCCGCTTCATCGAAAAGGTTCTGTTGTCCCGGAATATCATCGGATCTTTTTTCGCTGGATGAGCCGAAAAGCTTCTTGGTCAGATAATCTACCTGTTCCTGAAGCGCTTTCTCGTGACTGGATTTTTCGTCAATGATAAGACGGAGAGATCGGATCAGTTCAGTCTGTTCGGATACCATTGTTTTCAGTTGTGATACCGTATCTTTCAGCTCTCTGAGCTGGATATCTTTTGCACTGGAAGCCATCGTTTCCCTCCTCGGTTCTGATACCTTTATTATATCAGAAACGGGGCTTTTACTAAAGGAAAATAGCTCCTGAAAAATGCCGAATCTACAGGGGATTTCCGTATTTTTCTGTGCAGGATTTCTGCTAAGATCCAGATGATTTTTTACTCTGCTTTGAGGGCTTTGGGCTGGTCAATATCGATCCCGGACATCAGCCAGTCAAACTCCCGCCAGGAAAGGTTCCGGACTTCCGACTGCTTCCTGGGCCATTGATAGCCGCCGCGGACAGACAGCCGCTTATAGATCAGAACGAAGCCGTCCGGTTCACGGAACAAGGCTTTGATCCTGTCCCGTCTTCTTCCGCAGAAAAGGAAGAGAGCACTGGACGAGGGATCCATCTTAAGCTGGTCCTCGATAACGGCACAGAGTCCGTCAATGGACTTCCGCATATCGGTGTAGCCGCAGACAATGTAGATCTTTTCAAGTCCGGAGATATCCCCTAACATGAGATCTCCTGAAGCAGGCGGAATATCCTGGTGAGCAGGACCGGATCTGCATCATTGCTGATGTGGACTGTGATATCCTTCATGGCAACTTCGATCGTATGTGAATTGTCAAGGTGCGAGTTTAGCATCTGTGATGCTGTATGCTGTTCCGGGATGTGATCCGGAACAATGTCAATGGGGACCACGTCCTGTTTCGGGCGGGGAACCGAAGAATGACCATAATTCGCTGCTGGGATCTGATCCGCTGCCGCTTTCCGACAACGGCTGACCCAGTTGTAAAAGGTGCTTACTGCAATGTCGTTTTCACGGCACCAGTCAGCATCTGTCATGCCGCTCTGGCGGCATTCATTGATAAGCCTGATCTGTTCCGCCATCGGAACACGGGCTTTGCGAGTACCTGCCATAACCTATCCTCCATAATTGTAGTGAAATAGTCTAAATATCTTTCGACTCTACAATTATAGGCAAAACTTGAGGATCAGGAAATCCGCAGGAATATTTGGCGCTTAC